>CAZONM010000313.1:0-7304 GCA_964580865.1 uncultured Myxococcales bacterium
CACGTGCGCGATGCGCGCGGCGATGGCGCCGGCGCGCGCGCCCGTGGCCTGCGGCAGCGGCACGGGCACGGCGCCACACAGCCAGCACGCGAACAGGCCCTCGACGAAGCCGAGCGACGTGGGCAGCGTCACGAGCACGCGATCGCCGGGCGCCACGCCTTGGGCGCGCAGCGCTGCGGCCCGTGGACGACCGCGCGCCACCAAGGCGCTCCACGACGCCGCGCCACCGCCGTCGACCGTGACACCGCTGAAGGTGGAGGGCGCGGACAACGCCCGGGCGACCAGGTCGGCGCCGTCGAGAGCGAACGACATCGGGTGAACTCTGGCACTGCTCGTGCTTCGAGCGCCAATGTCCGCTGGCTTGTTTCGGTCGTCAACGACGGAGCATCGCATGGTCACCTCGCCGCGCCTCGATCCCGCGCCTGGTACGTCACCTTTCACGTCCGGTGCCAAGGGGCGCGCGCGCGGCGCCCCTGAGTTGCCGAACGGGCGGCGTTTGGCGAGTGTGTGGCAATCGTCCGAGCAACCCATGTCGTCCGCGCCGCTTTCCCCCGCTGTCCTGCCGCTCGCGCTCGCCGGCGCCGAGCGCCGCGCCGACGTGGGCGGCAAGGCCGCGGGCCTGCAGGCCATCATCGCCGCGGGCCTGCCGGTGGCGCCGGGGTTCGTCATCTGCGCCGCGCCCTTGGCGCGCGTCATCGAGGGCAGCGCCCGCGCCGCCGAGATCCAGGCGCTGGTGGCCCGCGGCGACGACGACGCGCTGCACACCGCGCAACAGCTCGTGGCGCACCTGCCGCTGCCCGAAGAGCTGCGCCGCCGGGTGCTCGACGCCTGCGCCGAGCTCGGCGGCACCGCCGGGCCCTTCGCCGTGCGCTCCAGCGCCGCCGCCGAGGACGGCGCCGACCAGAGCTACGCCGGGCTGTTCGTCACCGAGCTCGGCGTGCGCGGCGAGGGCGAGCTGTTCGCCGCCATCGGCCGCTGCCTGGCGTCGGCGTTGGCGCCGCGCGTGCTCGCCTATCGGCAGCGCGCCGACGCCGGACCCGCCGAGGTGCCGCGCATCGCCGTCATCGTGCAGCGGCTGGTCGAGGCCGACGCCGCCGGCGTGTTGTTCACGGTCGATCCCGTGCGCGGCCACGACGACGTCACCGTCATCGAGGCCGTGCCGGGCTTGGGCGAGCCCTTGGTGAGCGGGCGGGCCGCCGCCGACCTCGTGCGCGTCAACGTCGCCGGCGGCGCCATCGTGGAGCGCGTCACCGCCACCAAGAGGACGGCGCTGGTGATGGACGGCGCGCGCGTCGTCGAGCGCGCGCTCGACGCCACCGAGGCGCAAGCGCCCGTGCTGAGCGACGACGAGGCGCGGGCCCTCACGGAGCTCGGCCAGGCGCTGCAGGAGCGGCTCGGCTACCCCCTCGACGTCGAGTGGGCGAAGGCCGGCGGGCAGCTCGTGCTCCTGCAGGCGCGGCCCATCACCGCCATCCACTTCGCGCCCGACTTTGGGGAGTGGACCACCGCCGACTTCCGCGACGGCGGCGTCTCGGCCGACGTGTGCACGCCGTTCTTGTGGTCGCTGTACGAGCGCGCCTTCGACGTGTCGATGTTGGCCTCGTGCGTGCGCCTGAAGCTGCGCACGCCCGACGAGCAGGTGAAGTGGAGCCGCATGTTCTTCGGGCGGCCGTACTGGAACCTCGGCGAGGTCAAGCGCACGGCGCAGAAGGTGCCGGGCTTCGTCGAGCGCGAGTTCGACACCGACCTCGGCGTGGCCGCGAGCTACGACGGCCCTGGCGCGCACACGCCGCTGACGCCGATGACGGCCCTGCGCGCGCTGCCCACCTTGTTCGCGCTCCTGCGCGACTTCGACGAGCGCCTGCGCCTGTGCCGGGAGTTTCGCGAGGCCTTCCCGGCGCGCCGCGCGCCCTTCGATCGGACCAAGGACGAGCTGCGCGCCTTCGACGACGTCGCGCTCGCCCGCCTGTACGACGAGGCGCTGGCGCTCCAGCACGAGACCGAGACCTGCTATTTCGAGACCATCTACGCGCTCAGCAACGCCAAGCTCGAGTTCAAGCCGAGCTTCGAGAAGGTGAAGCGACGCTGCGGCGACCAGCTCGAGTACACGGCGCTCGTGGGCGGGCTCACGGACCTTTCGCACCTGCGCCCGCTCGTCGACCTCTTCGACCTGGCGCGCGAGATCCGGGGCGCCGGCCGCGCCGTCACGGACGCCGACGTGCGCGCCTACGCGAAGCGCTGGCCGCACCACGCGCGCCGCGAGCTCGACATCTCGCAGCCGCGCTGGGACGAGGACCACGAGCTCGTGCAGGAGCTCCTCGACGACGCCGTGCGCTCGTTCGACCCGGCGCGCGACCCACGCGCGCTGCAGGAGGAGCGCCGCCGCGAGGCCGAGGCGCACAAGCAGCGCGCCCTGGCCGCGCTCGGCCCGCGGCCGTTCTTGAAGAGGGGCTTCGTGCAGCGCCTCGAGCGCGTGCGCGCGTTCGCCTGGTGGCGCGAGGAGATGCGCGACTGCTCGAGCTGGATGTACGCGCTGGTGCGGCGCGTGGCGCTCGAGCTCGGCCGGCGCCTGGTGGAGCGCGGCGCGCTCGAGCACGAGGGTGACGTGTTCCTGTTGCGCGCCGAGGACGCCGGCGCGGCCTTCACGGGCACGCTGGCCGTCGACGAGGCGCGCCGGCGCGTCGCGCGCGGTCGGCGCGTCATGCGCGGCTTTCGCAACTTCAAGAACCCGAACGAGGTCGGCGCGCGTCACGCGGTGGCGCCGCGCGCGCGGCACGTGGTCGACGGCGCGCTCACGGGCATCGCGTGCTCGCCCGGCCACGCCGAGGGGCCGGCGCGCGTGGCCGCCACGCTCGACGAGGCGCGCGCGCTCGTGGCCGGCGAGGTGCTGGTGGCCTGCTACACCGACCCGGGCTGGACGCCGCTGTTCTCGCGCATCGCTGCCGTCGTCACCGAGACCGGCGGTATGCTGTCGCACGCCGCCGTCATCGCGCGCGAGTACGGCGTGCCCGCGGTGCTGGCGGTGCCCGACGCCACCGCGGCGCTGCGCACGGGGCAGATCGTCGTCGTCGACGGCAGCGCCGGGCACGTCACCGGGCGCTGAGGCGCGCTGGGGTGGCTTTCCGCCCGCGAGCACCATGGGGAAGAGGAGCTGGGGCTTGGCGTCTCGCGATCATTGACGATCGCTGCTCTCGCGAGAGCAAGCGGCGTTGCCTTGATGGAGCGAGCGGAGGAGGAGGAGGAGGAGGAGGAGGAGGAGGGTTCGGAGCGGTGGGGGGTCGTCGCGGTCCCCCTCCTAGATCCTCCCCCGTCCCGGGGGAGGCCGTGCCGGGTCGGGGAACATCATGAGCGATCGTGGCACCTCGTGTGCGCGGCACGATCGCGAGAGACCGCAGCGGAGCTAGGAGTCGCGCCTCGTGTCGGAAGGCCTCGTGCAAAGAGCGTCGCCGTCGCCTGCTCGTCTTCCGCAACGTGCTCACCGCTCGTCGAAGCGGCACGGCCTCCCCCGGGACGGGGGAGGATCTAGGAGGGGGACCGCGACCACCCCCCACCGCTCCGAACCCGCCACCGCCCCGCTCCCCGCTCCCCTCCCCCCCTTCGGCACCGCCGCCTGCTCTCGCGAGAGCAGCGATCGCCAATGACGGCGTGACGACAAGCTCCAGCATCTCAGTTCTCTTCTTCTCCTTCTTCTTCTCCTTCTTCTTGGTCGTCGTCGTCGTCGTCATCCTCGACGCCACCGCCGGGCACTTCACCGGGCACTGCCGCGCGTGGCGCAGGTTGCGGCGCGCGGGCATATTTGCCAAGCCGAGCGCCGGAGAACGCCCATGGCCGACAAGATCATCATGCCGCAGCTCGGGGAGAGCATCGCCGAAGGCACCATCGTCCGCTGGCTCAAGCACCCGGGCGACGCCGTGCGCAAGGACGAGAACCTGCTCGTCATCTCCACCGACAAGGTCGAGGCCGAGATCCCGTCGCCCAACGCCGGCGTGCTCTTGTCCATCGACGTGGGCGAGGGCAAGACCGTGGGCGTCGGCACCGTGCTTGGGTGGCTCGGCGCCAGCGGTGAGCGTGCGCCGGGGGCGGCGCCGCCGGCGTCGGTGCCCGTGACGCGGTCGCCCGGGCGCGCCGTGCCCGCCGAGGAGCAGCCGCGACAGCTCGAGGAGAAGCCAGGCTACTTCCAGCTCCCCGAGCACGCGCGCGCGGGCGGTGGGCGCTTCGTGTCGCCGCTGGTGCGGCGCATCGCCGCCGAGCACGGCGTCACCGACGGCGAGCTCGACCGCCTGCCCGGCACGGGCAACAACGGCCGCGTCACCAAGAAGGACCTGCTCACCTACGTCGACGACAAGCGCGCGGGGCGCGTGAGCGCCCCGACGCCCACGGCGCGGCCCGCCGTGGTCACCGAGACCTCGCTGCCGCAGCCGTCGACGCCCACGGTGTCGATCCCCACGGGCGCGCGCGAGGTGGTCAAGCCCGCCTCCACCATGCGCAAGGCGATCATGCAGAACATGGTCGCGAGCAAGCACACGTCGGCCCACGTGCACACGTTCTTCGACGTCGACTGGACCAACGTCGAGAAGATCCGGCGCGCGCACAAGGATCGCTTCAAGGCCGACGAGGGCGTGAGCCTCACGTACACGGTGTTCATGGCGGCGGCGGTGGCGCAGTGTCTGCGTCGCCATTCCTACTTGAACGCCGAGATCCGCGGCGGCGACCTGGTGTTCAAGAGCGACGTACACCTGGGCATGGCCGTGGCCATCGACGGGCCCGAGCCCGGGCTGATGGTGCCCGTCCTCAAGAACGCTGACCAGATGAACCTGCGCGGCCTGGCGCGCGCCATCGCCGACCTGGCCGGGCGCGTGCGCGGCAAGAAGGTCCGCCCCGACGAGCTGACGGGCTCGAGCTTCACCATCACCAACCCGGGCAACTTCGGCTCCATCATCGGCACGCCCATCATCAACCAGCCGAACGTCGCCATCCTCGCCATGGGCAAGATCGAGAAGAAGCCCGTGGTGCTCGAGGTCGACGGCACCGACGTCATCGCCGTGCGCCTCAAGAGCGTCATCGCGCTCGGCTTCGATCACCGGCTGGTCGATGGCGTCACCGCCGATCAGTTCATGGCCGACGTGGTGAAGACCATCGAGGGCTGGAGCGTGGTGCCGTAGCCAGCACCGCGGCTCATCGCCCCACGCGCAGCCGGCGCCGCGAGACGATGCGGCCCTCGTCCTCGACGCGCACCTCCACCAGCGTGCCCGGCGCCCAGCTGGCGCGCACACGGCGCTCGAGCTCGGCCTTGGTGGCCACGGCGCCCAGGAGCGAGAAGTGCGCGAGCTGCACGGCGCACGGCTCGAGACGCTCGCGCAGCGCGCCGTGGTCGAGGAAGGTGGCGCGCGTGGCGGGCGGCTCGTCGTCGGCGCGCGCCTCGTGCGCGAGCGCCACCACGTCGGTGACCACCACCGCGCCCTCGGCGTACGACGCCAGCAGCACGGTGCGCTCGCCGAGCGCGCGCCAGAGCGCGGCCAAGCGGCGCGACGACCACAGGAGGAGGTCCCGCGCCGCCGGCGTGTCGGCGGCGGTGACGCGGCGGCCCGCGTGCGTCAGCACGAGCTCGAAGGCCGACGGGAAGCGCAGCATGGTGCGCGTGCCCGAGGGCAAGGGCAGCGCCACCACCTCGCCCTCGGGGACCGGCGCGTTCTCGTCGTCGAGCGCGGGCTCGAGCGCGTCGGCGGCGCCCATCGCCATGGTCATAACGGCGCCCTCCCCGTGAGGTCGTCGGGGGGCCGCCGACCAGGCGGCAAGAGCTGCCACAGCACCTCGAGCGTGGCGGCGGCCGCGGTGCGCGCGCCCACGTCGACGCGCACGGCGTCGATGGGCGGCGGCGCCAGCGCGGCGTCGAGGCGCCGCAGGTGCTCGGTGGCGGCGGCCTCGTCGGCCAGGTCACCGCGGTGCGCCAGCAGGCGCGCGCAGCGCACGCCCGGGTCGGCGGTGACGAAGAACAGGTGCCCGCGCCCCGGCAGGAGCTGGGCCGCGTAGTCGCCCTCGATGACCAGCCCCTCCGACGCTGATCGCTCCACCAGCGCGTCGCGGATGGCGCCGCGCACGGCTTCGTCGTCGAGCAGCTGGGCGCCGCGCACCTGCAGCGGCCCGTCGTCGCGCAGCTCGTCGGTGACGTCCCGCCCGTCGAGCTTGGCCGTATAGAAGGGCGGCTCGAGCTTCGGCTCGAGGTCGAAGCCGCGCTCGAACAGGCGCGCCACCAGCTCGCGCGGGCGCGGGGCCGGCGCCCCGTCGGCGGTGTGGTCCTGCTCCACGCGCGCGAGCGCGCGCGCCAACGCCACGGTACCGAGCAGGCGGTGGTGCGTGAGGCGGCGCGCCAACGACGAGGCGATCTCGGTGCGCCCGGAGTACGGCTGCCCGAGCAGCGCGATGCGGAAGGCGCGATCGCGCAAGATCACCTCCTCCACCGCGAGCAGGCGCCCCAGGGCCGCCACCTCGCGCGCGCTGATGGGCCGCGCCCGCCCGCCCAGCTCGCGCAGGCCGTTGATGGCGCGCGCGATCTCGCGATAGGCGCGCTCGGCCTCCTCCTCGAGGGTCACCACGGGATCGCCCAAGACCGCCACCTCGCCGCGCTTGATGCGCGCCAGGCGCGCCAGGCGCGCGCACGGCTGCGCGAACAGCGCCAACGTCTTGCGCGCGAAGTAGCGCACGATGAGGCGGCGATCGGCCCGGCCGGCGCGCTCGAGCGCGTCGCCGTAGCTCTTCAGGAGCGCGTCCTCGGCGGCGTCGTCGAGCCCCGCGGCGAGCGCGTAGTGGGCCAGGTCGTGGGCCGCGTCGCCGCAGTGCGCGCGCTCGAAGTTGACGAACGCCAGCGGTCCGGGTGCGCCGTCGCGCAGCACCAGCAGCGATGGCTCGGGCGCGCCGTGGCACAAGGCGCGACGGCGCTCGATGAGGAAGGCGTGGTCGAGCGCGATGCAGTAGGGACGCAGCGCGCGCTGCAGGTCCGAGAGCGCCAGCGTGAGCAGGTCTTGCCCGAGCCCGTCGACCTCGCGGGCGCTCATCCACACGCGCAGGTCGTCGACGGCGCGGCGGAAGCCCTCGAGCAGCGTCATGGGCGGCGCGCCGCCCGGCATGCGCCGCGCCAGGTCCATGACGCGCAGCGCATGCAGGCGCGCGAACGACTCGCCCGCCTCGCGCGCGCGGCTGTTGGCCTCAGCCACCTCGAGGGTGCGGCCGTGCAGCCACTGATAGGCGAGGAAGCGCCGCTCGCCCGCGGGGCCGGCCAAGGTGCCCTGCGCGAGCAGCGTGGGCCC
>CAZONM010000314.1:0-7289 GCA_964580865.1 uncultured Myxococcales bacterium
GACCCGTCGCGGCGCGCGCCGCCGCCCACCGACGGGGAGCGCGCGCGACGTGCCATCCAAGCGCTGGCGAGCGCCGCGGCCGCGCGCGGCGCGCCACCGACCGACGCCGGCACGCTCGTGGAAGCGCTGGAGCCCCTCGAGGACGGCGGCTATCGCTACGTCACGGGTGGCTTCGAGGCCACCATCCACGTCGACGGCAGCGTCAGCTTCGCGGATCGCACCGAGCGCGCGGGCGCGTTCACGAGCGGGCTGCCCGGCCGCGACCCCGGCAACGTCTGGGAGCCCTACGGCCCCACGATGAAGCTGCTGGAGCGCATCGACGGCGCGCCGGCGCCGCGCGTGGCGGGTATCCCCGTCGTCGACGAGGCGGCGACGCTCGGCTCGGCCTCGTTCGATCCCACGGCCGCGCTCGTGCGCGCGGCGGGCCAGGACCCCTACGCCCCCGAGAAGGCCTGCTTCCTCGAGGAGACGAGGCCGCTGCGCGCCGACCTGCGCGCGGCGTACGAGCGCGCGCAGGTGGCGAGCCTGCGCCTGCACCTCGAGCGCCTGTGGTTCGACGACGCGCGGCCGGCCGTGGAGCGACGCGCGGCGCTGTTCGCCGCGTGGGACGAGTGCCGCGAGGAGGAGCTCGGCGCCCTGGCGCGCGAGCTCATCGTGAGCTTCATTCGCCAGCACCTGCCGCGCGGCGGCGGCGCTGCGTACACGCCCGACGAGCTGCGCGCGCTGAACGCGCGCCGCACGTCGACGGCACCCTTCGCGCCCTACGGGTGACGGGCATCGGCCCGGGGGATGATCGCGGCGTGACGGCCGCGCGGGGAGCGGCGGCGTGCGCTCGGCCCCGCGGCCGCGAGTTGCTACCCTGCCGCCCATGGCTCCACGCATCCTCGTCACGGGCGCCACCGACGGTATCGGCCGCGCCACCGCGCTCGAGCTCGCGCGCCGCGGCGCCGAGCTCGTCGTGCATGGCCGAACGCCCGCGCGCACCGCTGCCGTGCTCGCCGAGCTGCGCGCCATCAGGCCGACCACACCCGCGCCCGTGCATGCGGAGCTCACCGATCTCGCCGCCGTGCGAGCCATGGCCGGCGAGGTGGCGCGCGCCGGGCCGCTCGACGTGCTCATCAACAACGCGGGCGTGTTCGAGAACGAGCGGCGCACGACCCCCGACGGACGCGAGCGCACCATGGCCATCAACCACGACGCCGCCGTGCTCCTGACGCACGAGCTGCTCGACGCGCTGCGCGCCGCGCCCCAGGGCCGCGTGGTGTGCGTGTCGTCCATGGCGCACGCGCGCGGGCGCCTGCGCCTGGACGACCTCGACGCCACCGCTGGCTTCTCCGGGTACGACGCCTATGCTGCCTCCAAGCTCGCGAACGTGCTGTTCGCCGTGGAGCTCGCGCGGCGCCTGGCGCACACGCGCGTCACCGCCAACGCGCTGCACCCCGGCGTGGTCACCACCAAGCTCCTGCGCGGCGGCTTCGGCATGGACGGGCCCGAGAGCTTGGAGCAAGGCGCGGCCACCAGCGTGCTCCTCGCGCTCGATCCCTCGGTGGCCACGGTGAGCGGCCAGTACTTCTCGCACGGCCGGCCCGCCGCCGCGCACCGCGCGGCGCGCGACGCGGACCTGTGCGCGCGCTTCTACGACGAGAGCTGCCGGCGCGTGGGCGTGACGCCGCTGCCGCGGTCGACCGAGGCGGGCTGACCACGTGCGGCGCGGTCGGGCCACGATGCGCGGCCGCACCCACCGGATCGTGGCGCGGCGGTGGGCGAACCATGACAAGCTCGGGGCGTGCCCGTGGTGGACTTGCCTATGCGTCTCGCGCCGCCCCGCTCGGTCAACCTCGGCGTCGTTCCGCTCGCGGCCGTGCTCGCCATGGCCGCGCCGGCCGCGGCGAACCTGCGCGCTCCCTACCGCGTCGACGGTGGCTTCGGCGCGCACCTCGACGCCAAGCCCGCGCACCCCGACCTGGTGCTAATGCACGAGACCTTCGCGGCGTCGCTGCCGGCGTTTACGGTGGGCGAGCAGCCGCCCACCCACGCGCTCCTCGACGTCGAGTACACCATCGACAACCGCTCGAGCGCGCCCGTCACGCTGCCGGTGCGCTTCCTCGCGGTGGGGGCGCAGGGCGCGCGCATCGAGGTCAACGGCGCCGTGGCGCCGCACCACGAGGCGCGCGACCCGGAGGAGCACGCCGCGGCGGTGGCCGTCATCGCGAGGTCGCGCTGCCGCGGCATCGAGGGCTGCGAGCCCGATCGCATACGCGCGGCCCTCGAGCACGAGCTCGAGCGCGGCGCGGCGCGCTTCGACTCCCTCGCCTTCGACGCCACGCTCGCGCCGGGGGCGAACGTGATCCGCGTGCGGTACGCGCAGGCGCTCACGCTGCACGAGGGCGCGTACGGCTACTTCATGCGCGGCACCTTCGGCACGCGTGGGGCGCGCTACGGCTTCGACTACTTGCTGTTCCCGGCGCAGAGCTGGCGGCGCGCCGAGGGCTTCTGGCTCGACGTGCGCGTCGATGTCGCCGACACCATCGACCGCGGTTGGCTCGGCACGGCGCTCGTGCCGCCGGCGTCCATCGACGCGACGCTGCCGCTGACCGTGACGCGCGCGCCGCACCCGTCGACGACGCTGCGCGCGCGGCTCGATGGCTTTCCCGTGGACGTGTTCACGCTCACGGTGCGCATCCCGCCGTCGTGAGCGCGGCGGCGCGCGTGGGCGCTGAGGTCACGGCGCGCACAGCCCCGCGGGCGCGTCGTCGACCACGCCGCCGGGGGAGACGAAGGTCCATGCGCCGTCCTCGCGCAGCATGGTGGTGGCGGTCCAGGCGTCGCCCTGCGCGAGCGGCTCGGGACCGGCCGTCTCGACGAGCGCGCCCTCGACGAACACCTGCACCGTGGCCAGCGTCGGCTCGCCGATGCGGTCGTTGCAGTAGTGCACCACCACACGGAAGGCGCCGTCCTCGGGGAGATCGAGGGTGACGATCTCCGGGCCGCCGCCGCGCACGTCGTCGACGTCGAGGCGGGGGTCGTCGAGGCGCCCCATGCCGCCCCAGTCAGGCGCCTTGTTGCTCCACGAGCAGTCGCCGCCGGACTGACGACACGTGGCAGCAAAGTCGTCGCCGGGCTCGGCGCACTGCGCGTCGCTGCACCCGGCAGGGCAGGTGCCGCTGTCGCCCAACGCAGCGCCCGGACGCAGCAGGTGCACATCGAGGTCGCTCTGCCCGCAGCAGACGTCGTCGCGCTCGTTGGGCGGCAGCGCCGCGCACGCGGCCTCATCGAGCGACTGACAGGCGGCGCCGGCGTCGGTCTGCCATCGCAGCACCACCGCCAGGTCCCGCGGCAGCAGCGTCACGCGATCGACGCCGGACGCGCCGTGCTCGTCGGTGACGCGGAGCTCGATCTGGTACGTGCCCACCTCGTCGGCGGTGACGCGCGTGGTGGCTTGGCCTTGCCCGACCAGCGCGGCGAACGAGCCCGCGGGTCGCTCCGCCAACGTCCACGCGAAGGCAAAGGGGTCGCCCTCGGGGTCGAAGCTCTCGCTGCCATCGACGGTGATGGGCCGGCCCACGTTGACCTTCACGGTGTCGAGCCTGGTCAGCGCCTCGAGCGCGATGGCCACCGGCGCCAGGTTCACCGAGGCCGTGACGGGAACACGCGCCGCTCCCTCGGCGCTGTCGATGATGAGCGTGTCCTGGAGCTGGCCGGCGTCGTCCTCCTCTGCCGCAGCGCCCGCGCTCCCCTCGAGGCGCACGCGCACCAGCGCCTGCGTCCCTGGCGCGAGCGACGGCGGCAGCTCGCTCGCGTCGACCGCGAGCGGCGCGCCCCCGTCGAGCGCGGCGGCGAGGCCGGTCAGCACGTCGAAGCCGACGTTGGCCACCGTGACCACGCGCTCCACGGTGGTGCCCTCGTTCACCAGGCCGAGCGCGAGGCTGGCGGGCGACACCTCGAGGATGGGTGGGCCGCCCTCGCCGCTCAGCGCGATGCGCAGCTCGGGCTCGTCGGGATCGTTGCTGGCGAGCACCAGCGTGGCCGCGAAGCTCCCGCGCGCCGGGGGCGTGAAGGTGAGCGCGACGTCCGCCGCCAGGCGCGGCCGAATGGCGTCGGGCGCGCCGGCGACGGCGAAGCCTTGATCGCCGGGCTCCACGCGCGCCGCCAGCTCCAGCACCCCGGTGCCGCGGTTGCCCACTTGCACCACGAGGGCGGCGGCGGCGCCCACCACCTGGCGCGACAGCGCACGCGGCCCGTCGTCGACGTCGATGTCGGGCACGAGCTCGGTCAGCGTCTCGCCGCACGTGCAGCGGGAGAGCACCGCGAGCGTGACCAGGGCGCCGATCGCGTGACGCACGCCGCCATGGTGCCGCGTCCGTCGTCGGATTGCGAGGGCCTCGCGGTCTCCAGGGGCGCGGCGCTGCGCGAGGGCCCTTCTCGTCGACGACGGGGCTGCTACGCTGCGCCGTCCCCGCGCCGGAGACCATGCCATGCGACGTCCCCCCTTCCTCCTCGCGCTGTTCGTCCTCGCGCTCGCGCGCTGCGCCTGCGACGCACCGCCCACGACCGACGGACCGGCCGACGACTGCGTGCTCGATGGCGACTGCGCGGCGGGGCAGGTGTGTGTCGAGGGCAGTTGTGTGCCTGGCGCCGCCGAGGGCGAGGGCGAAGGGGAGGGCGAAGGCGAAGGCGAGGGCGAGGGCGAGCCTGGCGGCGTGCTGGTGGCGCTGCCGAGCGCCGACGTGGAGTTCGGCGCCGAGCGTCCCGGTGTGGTGGTGGAGCGCTCCATCACCCTCAAGAACACCGGCACCGCGGCGCTGCGCATCCTCCAGGTGGTCATCGACGACGACGCGCCCACGAGCACGTTCACGTCCGATCCGGTGGGGCCCCTCGACCTCGAGCTGGCGCCCGACGCCGAGGTGGGCGTGTACCTCACGCACACGCCCGACGACGGCACGCCCGACGACGCGGACCTCGAGATCGTGCACTCGGGCGCGGGCGGCTTGCTCAGCGTGTCGTTGCACGCGGAGTTCAAGGGCACGCCCGCGCTGTCGGTGACGCGCGACGCGGCGACGCTGACGCCCGACGTGCAGGCCGTGGGCTTCGGCGCCACGCCGATCGGGAGCCAGCAGGAGATCGTGCTGCTCGTGCGCAATCGGGGCGGCAGCGACTCGGTGCTGACCTTCGCCAGCGCCACCATGACGCCGGCCACGGGGGCGTTCTCGGCGAGCGTGGATCAACCGGGGCTGGTGCTGCCGGCGTTCGACGGGTTCTGCGACGGCCTGCAGGAGTGCGCGCCGAGCGCCACCGCGTGCACGGCCGGCACCTGTCGCACCGCGGCGGGCGCGCCCCTCGACACCGCGGTGGTGCGCGTGCGCTTTGCGCCGTCGAACGCCGGCGACCAGAGCGCCACGCTCACGCTCGCGCTCGACTCGCAGGGCGACCTGGTGCAGCACGACATCGCGCTCACGGGCACGGGCGCGCTCGGCACCCTGTTGGTCACGCCGGGCGCGGTCAGCTTCCCGTCCGCGTTCGTGGGGCGCACGTCGACGCAGCAGCTCACCATCGAGAACGTCGGCGGCTCGAACGAGAGCATCGTGGGCCTGGCGCTGGCGAGCGGCGCGGCGTGGCAGCTCCAGCATGCGCTGGCGCTCCCCGTGGTGCTCGTGCCCGGCGGCGAGGTGAGCGTCACCGTGTCCATCGAGCCGGCCGCCGTGGGCGCGTTCGCCGACGTGCTCACCATCGACGCGCTCGCGTCCGACGACGTGGGCGTGACGCTGCACGCCGACGCGCGCGAGGCGCCGGCCATCACGGCGCCCGACGCGCTCGACTTCGGGCTGGTGTACGCGCTGCAGTCGAGCCAGCGGCAGCTCCCCATCAGGAACCTCGGGCCCGGCGTGCTCGGCGTCGAGTCGTTCTCGATCTCCGGCGCCGGCGCCGCGCGCTTCGCCGTCACGGCCCCGGCCCTGCCCACCACCGTCGACCCGCTCGCCGACCCCGGCGACGCGGCGCCGAACCTCACGCTCACGGTCACCTACAACGCCGGCCCGCAGTACGCCCCGGCGGACGCCGCGACGCTGCGCATCGTCAGCGACGATCCCGACGCGCCCTACCTCGACGTCGAGCTCACCGGACAGACGGTGCAGCCCGAGATCGCGCTCTCGTCCACCACCGTGGACTTCGGCACGCTCGACGTGGGCACCAGTGACACCGCGACCGTCTCCGTCACCAACGCTGGCTTCGGTCCGCTGGTGGTCTCGAGCGTCGTCCTGCCCGCGGGTGCGTTCTCGGTGGTGCCGAGCGTGTCGCTGCCGGCGGTGCTCGGGACCTTTCAGTCCATGACCCTCGACGTCACCTTCAGCGCGGCCGACCCGGGCAACGCGGCGGCGTCGCTCACCATCGCCAACAACGACGCCACGAACCCGAGCGCGGTGATCACGTTGCTTGGTCGCGGGCGCACGTGCGACGCGCTGTTCGGCACCACGGTGGTGCAGAGCGGCAGCACCTGCACGTACTCGTGCGCCGACGGCTACGTCGACCTCGACGACGACCTCAACACCGCGGGCAGCGACGGGTGCGAGTACGAGTGCACGGTCGTCCCCGGCGTCGATGTCCCCGAGGCCGACGCGCCCTTCACGGATCAGAACTGCGACGGCATCGACGGCGACCTGTCCGGCGCCGTGTTCGTCTCGCCCCTCGGCAACGACGTCGATCCCGGCACCCGCGACCAGCCGCTGCGCTCCCTCGACGTGGCCTACGCGCAGGCCGTCAGCGCCGGCCTCGACGTGTACGTCGCGGGCGGCACGTACTCGCTTGGCTCCACGCTCAACCTGTCGAACGGCGTGAGCATCTATGGTGGTTTCGAGAGCAGCGACTGGGATCGCAGCGACGTCGCCATCGGCGTGGTGCAGGTGGCGAACCGCACCGCGCTGCGCGCCCAGAACCTGTCGCAGACCGCGGTCATCGACCGGCTCGACGTGAGCGGGCTCAACGCGGGCGTGGGCCAGAGCGCATACGCCGCGCTCGTCACCGGCACCACCAACCTCACGTTCCGCTCCACCACGCTGCGCGCGGGCGCCGGCGGCGATGGCGTCGACGGTACGAGCACATCGGGCACCGGCAGCGCCGGCGGTGACGGGCGCTCGGGCGAGAAGGGCTGCGAGGACTCCGATTGGCCTTGTGCCAGCTGCACCGAGCCCAACGGCGGCGCCGGCGGCACCTCCGCGTGCAGCACGAGCGGCGGCCGCGGCGGCGATCCGGGCCGCGGCACCGGCACCGGCGATCCCGGCGCGCCCGGCAGCGGC
>CAZONM010000315.1:0-7248 GCA_964580865.1 uncultured Myxococcales bacterium
CGCCTCCATGAACTCGTTGTTCAGGAGCTTCTTGTACTCGGCCTCGTTGGTGTGGCCGATGATGACCTCGTCGATGTCGGTCTGCGCGAACTTCTTCGGCTTGATCTTGTGCTCTTGGGTGGCGCCGAGCAGGTCGTAGAGGAAGGCCACGTCGAGCTTCAGGATCTCGATGAACTCGATGATGCCGCGGTTGGCGATGCAGAATTCGCCGTCGAAGTTGAAGGCGCGCGGGTCCGAGTCGGAGCCGAACTCGGCGATCTTTCGGTAGTTGATGTCGCCGGTGAGCTCGGTGCTGTCCTGGTTCTTCTCGTCCTTGGGCTGGAAGGTGCCGATGCCGCGGCGGTCCTTCTCGGAGAGCACCAGGCGGCGCACGCGCACGTGGCCGAGCACCTTGGTGAGGTCACCCTTGTAGGTCTCCATCAAGAGCTTGAAGATGAAGCGCGAGGCCGGGTTGAGCTCGCCCTTGATGCGCACCGGATACTGGTCGCTGCCCAGGCCGAGGGCCTTGAAGGCCTCCACGCGCATGTCGAGCGGGATGAGCTTGAGCGGGTCCTCGTTCATCGGGTCGGAGAACACGTCGTGCCCGCCGGTGACCTGCTGCAGGTCCTTTGGCACGTGCCACTCGAAGGTGAAGAGCCGGCCGTCGTCGGTGGTGGAGTAGTGCTCGAGCCCCTTCTTGAGCAGGCGCGCGATGGTGGACTTCGACGAGCCCACGGGGCCGTGCAGCAGGATGACGCGCTTCTCGGTGCCGTAGCCCATGGCCGCGCTCTTGAGCACGTTGACCAGGCGCATGAGCGGGATGTCGAGCCCGAACACCGCGTCACGGCCGTGCCCCATGGGGTCGTCGAAGAAGTTGTGGTGCACGACCTTCTTCTTCGAGTCGATGTACTCGGTGCGGCCGTAGGAGACGACCATGTCGTAGACGCGCTGGAAGGCGCCGCGCGCCACGCGCGGGTCCTTGCGCACGATGTCGAGGTACTCCTCGAACGAGCCCTCCCAGTTCAGCTCTTGGAAGCGCTGGCGGTTTTGCAGGCGCGCGATGGTCGCGACGAGGGAATCAGGCTTGCTCAGGTGGTCTGGGCTCATGGGGTCCTCGGGCCGTCGACAGGCTCACTCACCATGTAACGCCGTCGGCCGGTCGGGTGCAAACGTGCTAGCACCGGGCCATGACCGCCCGCTTGTTCTCACCCGTGGCGCTCGCGCTCGCCCTCGCGCTCCCCACGACCGCCGCGGCCGCCCCCGCCTCGTCCGGCGAGCCCGACCCCGGCCCGCGCACCGTGCGCAAGAACCGCCCCGTCTTCGGCACCATGGTGGAGATCCTGGCGTCGGTGCCTCCGGGCGACGGGCCCGGCGCGCAGGCTCCGTTCGACGCCGCGTTCGACGAGGTGGCGCGCGTCGAGCAGCTGGTCGACGAGGACAACCCGAAGAGCGGCGTGGCGCGCATCAACGCGGCGGCCGGCGCGGCCCCCGTGGCCGTGGACCCCGAGCTGTTCGCCGTGCTCGTGGAGGCCGTGCGCCTGGCCAAGCTGACCAAGGGCGCCTTCGACATCACGGCGGCCGCGTACGACGTCGCCTGGCGCTTCGGCGGTGACAGCGCCCCCAGCGTGGACCCCGCCACTGGCGAAGCCGACGGCCGCGCCCCGGTGCCGGCCAAGAAGGACATCGATCGCATGCGCGCCCTCGTGGGCGTCGACGATCTGGTGCTCGACGCGGCCGCGCGCACGGCGCGGCTCCGGCAGGCGGGCGCGCGCATCGGGCTGCGCTCGGTGGCGCGCGCCTACGCGCTCGAGCGCGGCGAGGCCGTGCTCGAGGCCGCGGGCATCACGAGCTTCGTCATCTCCGCGGGCGGCGACCTGGTGGTGCGCGGCAGCAAGGGTGACCGGCCGTGGATGGTGGGCCTGCAAGACCCGCGCGCCGCCGGGCACTTCGCGGCGCTGCCCGTCGAGGATCGGGTGGTCACCACCACCGGCGACTTCGAGGCGTTCTTCTTCGACGGCGGCGTCCGCTACCACAACGTCATCGACCCGCGCACGGGGCAGCCGGCCACCAAGTGCCGCAGCGTGTCGGTGATCGCGCGGCAGGCGCTGGTGGCCGAGGCGCTGTCGCGCGCCGTGTTCGTGCTGGGCGCGCGTGACGGTGTCGCGCTCATCGAGCGGCTCAAGGACGTCGACGTGGTCGTGGTCACCGCTGATAACCGCGTGGTCACCTCGCGCGCCATCAAGGACGTCGTGCAGCACCGGCCGCCCACCGACGGGCCCTGAGTCCTCGAGGGCGTCATGGAGCGCGATCTCGCAGCCTCGCTCGGCACGGCCTTCGCGGTGGGGCTCTTGATCGGGCTCGAGCGCCAGATGGCCATCGGCAAGCCCGACGTGCACGAGGCGCGCCTCGGTGGCGTGCGCACCTTCCCGCTCATCGCCGTCGCGGGCGCGCTCTCGGTGCTCTTGGCGGAGACGCTCGGCGTGTGGGTGGCCGCCGCGTCCCTCCTCGGCGTGGTGGCGTTGATGGCCGCGCACCGCGTGGGCGCCTCGGCGGCCGAGCGCGAGGGCGGCGTGACCACCGAGGTGGCGGCCGTGGTCACGTGGCTCCTCGGGGCGCTCGCGCTCAGCCACACCATCCTGCCCGACCTCGGCACTCGCCTCACCACCACCGCCGGCCTCGGCGTCGTCGTCACGCTGCTCTTGAGCGTCAAGCCGCGCCTGCATGCCGCGGTACGGCGCGTGTCCGACGACGACATCTTCGCCACGCTGCAGATCCTGGTGGTGGCGGTGGTGGTGCTGCCGCTCTTGCCCGATCGGGCCTACGGCCCGTACGACGCCATCAACCCGCAGCACATCGGGCGCATGGTGTTGTTCATCGGCGGCATCTCGTTCGCGGGCTACGTCGCGAGCCGGCTGCTCGGCCCCGGCCGCGGGCTCACGGTCACGGGGCTCCTCGGCGGGCTGGTCTCGTCGACGGCCGTGACCTTCACCATGGCGCGGCGCGCGCGCACGGAGCCCGATCACGCGGCCGCGTGCGCCCTGGCGGTGGTGTCGGCGTCCACCATGATGTTCTTGCGCGTGCTCGCCGCCGCCGCCGTGGTGTACGCGCCCCTGGTGCCGCGCCTGCTCCTGCCGCTCGGCGCCATGAGCGCCGCGGGCGTGGCGCTGGTCGCGATCTTGGCGCGGCGCGGCCGCGGCGCGCGCCCCGAGGTGAGCGCGCCGCTCGGCGAGGTGCCGCTCAAGAACCCGTTCGAGCTCAAGAGCGCGCTGGTGTTCGGCCTGCTGTTCGGCGGCGTGACGTTGGCGGCCACGGCTGCGCGCGTGCTGCTCGGCGATCCGGCGATCCTCTTGGCGGCGCTCATCGCCGGCACCACCGACGTCGACGCCATCACGCTGTCGGCGGCCACGCTGGCCAAAGACGGCCTCGCGATCTCGGTGGCCTCGAGCGCCGTGGTGGTGGCGACCTTCGCCAACACCGCGGTCAAGGCCGGCATCGCCTTCGTCGTCGGAGGCGTGCCGTTCGGCCGCAGGGTGGGCGCCGCGTACCTCGCGATGGCGGCGGTGGGCGCGCTCACCCTGGCGCTGCAGTGGGCGGTGGGGTGAGGGGCGCGCGCTGACGGCGCGCCCTACCCGCGCCCCGCCAAGAACGCGAGCACGAGCCCGCGCGCCGCCTCCGAGTCGAGCGCGGCCTTGCGCTCGCTCTTCTTCACCCCCGACGCCACCAGGCGCGCCGCGGCGTCGCGCGACGAGAAGTCCTCGTCGACCAGGTGCACCGAGGTGGCCAGGCCCGCCTGGCGCAGCGCCGCCTGCAGCGCCTCGGCGAAGCCCGGCGCGCGCCGCTCGATGGCGCCGCTCTTGGGGCGCCCCACCAGCACGTCGCCGACGCCGAGGTCCCGCACCTGGGCCACCAGGAACGCCACGTCGTCGGCGCGGCTCGCGGGGGTCAGGTTTGGCAGCGCGCGCACCGAGAGCCCGAGCTCGTCGGACACCGCCAGCCCCGTGCGCTTGAGCCCGAGATCGACGCCGAGCACGCGTCGACCACGCGCGGTCGGCTCAGGAGGCACCCTTGCCTGCCTCCGCGCCGGCCACGTCGCTCGGGCCCTCGTCGTCGAGCCCGGCCACCGCGGCGCTCTCCGCCACCAGCTTGTCCTTCACGCGCTGCAGCGCCGCGCGCGTCTTCTGCGCCCACTCGCTCTCGGCGCCGGTGCGCGTGACCATCTCCGCGTTGGTCGACCAGGTCTTCTCGGCCTTCTCGAGGAGGATCATGATCTTCTTGCGCACCATGGTCTGGTAGAGCGCGGACGCGTCGGCGTTGAGGTCGGCGGGCGCGGGCAAGCCGCTGATCTCCTCGTGCAGCTCCTCGTACATGCGCCCCACGTTGTAGCCGGCGGCCGACGCCCAGCCCGCATGGCCCTCGCGGATGGCGCGCAGGTACGCGTACTGCGCGCGCAAGAGGCGCTGGCACTTCTCCTCGAGCTGCTGCCCGAGGAGCTTCTCGAGGCTGACGGTGTCGAGGGCGCCGCGCTTGGCCGCGATGGCGTTCGCCTTCGCGATCTCCTCGTCGGTGGGCAGGCGCATCTGGTACTCGGAGAACTCCAGGCGCGCGAGCTCGGCGAGGTAGAAGGCGGCCTGCGCCACGAAGTACCCCACATCGAGGCGCGCGGTCTCGCTCGCTTGACGGTACAGCCGGCGCGCCTCGAGGAAGCGGTACTCGGCGGTGTAGCGGTGTGGCCCCTCGGCGTCGTCGGCGCCGAGCATGTAGTGGCCCACGCCGGCGTCGACGAGCGCCTCGATGCGGTCCTCGACCGTCAGCTCCTCGCCGAGCATGGCGTCGAACAGCTCCACCACCTCGCCGAAGCGCTTGGCCGTGGCCAAGGCCTGGCCGCGCTTGAAGCGGCCGTCGAGGCGATCGCGCTCGCTCGCATGCGGCGGCAACAGCTCGAGGTACTTGTCGACGGCGGCCACGGCCTCGTCGCCCCGCTCGAGGTGGATGTAGCAGACGGCGCGGTTGTAGTGCGCCAAGAGCACGCGCTTGTCGCCGGGGAACTCGCGGATCAGGCGCTCGAAGTAGAGCGCGGCGTCGGCCCAGGCGCCGCCGTCGAGCAGGTCGAGCGCGCGCTGAAACAGCGTCTCCGCGTCGTACACCTCGAGCCCGTCGGGGCCGATGGGCTCGGCCACCACGCGCAGCTCCGGGAGCGCCACGTTGCGCGTGGCGGGCGGAGCGGTGGCGCACGCGAGCGATGCGAGGGTGGCGGCTGCGAGGGCGAGCGGGAGGGCCGAGCGACGCATGGCGGCTCGACAAGTCTAGCGAGCGGGCGGTTCCGAGGGCCAGGATCCGGGGTGCCCGCTCGTGTCCTACAACGTGCGCTCGGACAACGGGCGGAGCACACAGCGACCCCAAGGGGCGAGGAGCGGTGGCGCGTCCGCGCACGCGAATGGCGCGCGTTCACCGGCGTAAACGCCCGTATCGTCGAGGAAACAGCGTGCTCGGCGCTTGGCAGGCGCGACGCCGTGTGCGTCGATCGCACCCATGACCACCACACTGCGGCTCACGCTCATCGCCTGTGCGCTCACGCTGATCGCGGCCGCCCACGCGCGCGCCGACGCCGCCGCCGACGTGCGCTTGCAGAAGGCGCTCGGCTACCAGGCGCGCACCGCGGCCATGAGCCCGAACGGGCTCGTGCACCAGGCCGTGGTCGACGGCGACGAGGTGGTGGAGCTGCGCGCGACCTCCGACTGCGCCATCTGGACCGGCGTGGAGGTGGGCGCCGCTGCCATGCGCTTCGCGCTCTATCGAGACGACGCCTCGCGCGTGGCCCTGCGCCGCGCCGTCGACGGCGTGCACCTGCTCTTCCAGGTCACCGGCGTGCCCGGCCTGTTCGGGCGCTGCGCCTGGCGCAACGACGACGCCATCTTCGTCGACGACACGGCCGTGATCGCGGCGGGCGCGCCGCCGTTCGAGGAGTACTCCTGGCGCGCGCGCGTGTCGCAGGACCAGGTGAGCGGTGTGCTGTTCGGCTACGCGCTCGCCTACGAGCTCACCGATGACGAGGCCGTCCGCGCCATCGTACGGGACGACGTCGGTGCGTTGGCGCGGCACGTGCGCGACCACGACCTGCAGATCGTGGACTACGACGGCGAGCCCTCGCCCTTCACCGACTTCACCCCGACCACGGTGGAGCTGTTCGGCATCGGCGTGGGCGGCTTTCAGGCGGCCATGGCGCTGTCGCTCTTCAAGCTCGCGGCGCACGTCACCGGCGATCCGGCGCTCGCGAGCTTCTATCGCGACGAGCTGGTGCAGGCGCGCGGCTTCGCCGACCTGGTGCGCGATCAGCTCCACGTCGAGGTGCCCGACGCGCTCAAGCTGTTCGACGCGGGCATCGAGTGCGACACCAACTACAACAACTACAACATGATGTTCCTGGTCATGTTCCCCCTGGCGCGCCTCGAGGACGACCCGGCGCTGCGCGGGCTGTACCGCAGCGCCATCCGCGACCACCTGTGGAACGATCGCGGCGAGCCGCCGCTGGTGGGCGGCTTCCCGTTGCCCGGGGGCGCCAACGAGCGCCCCGTGAAGGAGCAGCGCAACGCGTTCTGGACCTACCTCACGTTCGCCGCCGCCGCCGACGCGCCCGACGCGGTGGCGCTCGCGGAAGCGCGCGACACGCTCGACCTGTTCCTGGCGCCGCCGGCGCGCGGCCCCGCCGAGAGGGACAACGGCGTCGACTTCCCGTCGCAGTGCCTCGATCGCTTCGAGCGGCCCATGCACAAGGACGGCGTCATCCCCTACGACCGGCGCGTGCCGGGGTTCTTCGCGTGGACCGGCAACCCCTACAGCGTGGCCTTCGGCGCGCCGCCCGAGGAGTTCCCCGGCGTCGACTACCAGGTTGCCTACTGGCTCGGCCGATGGTCGCGCCTGCTGCCCCACGGCGACGCCGACGGCGACGGCCTCGACGACGATCGCGAGCCGTACTTCGGCGCCGACCCCGCCGACGCCGACACTGACGATGACGGCGTGGCCGACGGCGTCGAGGTCGACGTCAACGGCACCGACCCTGCGCTGGCCGACGCGGCGCCCGGCGAGGGCGAGGGCGAAGGCGAAGGGGAGGGAGAGCCCACGGGCGAGGGCGAAGGCGAGGGCGAGCCCACGGGCGAGGGCGAAGGGGAGCCCGCCGGCGAGGGGGAGGGCGAGGGCGTCGGCGCCGGCGACGACGGCGCGGCGCGCTCGTGCGCGTGCGCGAGCACGTCAGCCGGGCCCGGCGCGGCGCTC
>CAZONM010000316.1:0-7215 GCA_964580865.1 uncultured Myxococcales bacterium
GGCTCTTGGTCGGCGTGGGCGCGCTGTCGGGGCGGCTGTGGGGGCGCACGGCGCAGCTGGTGGTCGGCGTCATCGCGGCGGTGGTGGGCGTGGCGTCGGCGCCGCTCGGCGCGCCGTGGATGCTCGGGGCCACGGCGGCAGGCATCGCGCTCGTGGTGGCGCAGCGCGGGCGGCGCGCGGCCTACGCGCGCGCGCTCGAGCCGCTCCGGTACGACGACGCGAGCCCCCTTGCGGACGCGGCCCGCTGACTCACACTGGCGCACGGGCGCACACCGACGCTCGAGGACAACGGCGACCTCATGGCAACCGCGGCAGCGAACCTGGCAGCAGACCTCAAGCGGACGCTCGACGATCTCGGTGCGCGCGTGGCAGCGCTCGAGGGTCCGCTCGACATCGCGCACAAGCGCGAGCGCATCGCTGAGCTCGACGATCGGATGAGCGCTCCCGATTTCTGGGAGAAGCCCGAGGCCGCGCAGGCGGTGCAGCGCGAGCGCACCGAGCTCGATAACGCCATCAAGGCGTTCAGCGGGGCCAGCAAGGGCGTGGCCGACCTGAAGGAGCTCCTCGATATGGCCGGTGACGACGAGGCGACCTTGCGCGACCTCGACGTCGACACGCAGAAGGTGGCGGCCGAGGTGCGCGCGCTCGAGCTGCGCCGCATGTTGCGTGGCAGGAACGACGGCAACAACGCCATTGTGGGCATCAACGTGGGCCAGGGCGGCGCCGACGCCCAAGAGTTCTCCGAGATGCTTTTGCGCATGTACAAGCGCTTCGGCGAGCGCAACGGCTTCGACGTCGAGGTGGTCGACGTCATCCCGGCGGAGCCCTCGGGCATCAAGAGCGCCACGGTGCTGGTCAAGGGCGAGAACGCCTACGGCTTCATGAAGTCGGAGCAGGGCGTGCATCGCCTGGTGCGCATGTCGCCGTTCTCGGGCAAGCGCGAGACCAGCTTCGCCGGCGTGTCGGTGGTGCCGGAGGTCGCCGACGACATCGACATCGACATCAACCCCGCTGACCTCGAGATCTCGACCATGCGCTCCGGCGGCGCGGGCGGCCAGCACGTGAACAAGACCGAGTCGGCGGTGCAGATCCTGCACAAGCCGTCGGGCATCTACGTGCGCTGCCAACAGGAGCGCAGCCAGCTGCAGAACAAGATGCTCGCGATGAAGCTCTTGCGCGCGCGCCTGTACGACATCGAGATGAAGAAGCGCCTCGCCGAGAAGGACAAAGCCGAGGCTGCCAAGATGGAGGCGAGCTTCGGCTCGCAGATCAGGAACTACGTGCTCGCGCCCTACCGCCTGGCCAAGGACCTGCGGTCGGGCCACGAGGTGGGCAACGTCGACGCCGTGCTCGACGGCGACATCCAGGGCTTCATCGAGGCATACTTACTGAGCCAGGCCCAGGCGCAGTAGTCGGGCTCGGCGGCGCGCGCGCGTCGGGCGGCGGCCGACGAGGCGAGCTCGCGCGGCGCCGAACCTGCGCCCGCGCGAACGACGTGTCGTCGCGGGTGCCGGCGAGCACGCCGCCGACGGCCCCGCCCGCGACCGCGCCGATCACCAGGCCCGCGCCGGCGCTCATGGCCAGGGTGGGCACGATCGGGCCGGCCGGCGTGTCCATCAGGTCGAGCCCGACGAGGAGGCCGACGCCGAGGCCCACGGCGGCCCCCACGCCGCCGCCGCCGGCGGCGAACAGCGCGGCCTCGTCGCCGTCGCCCTCGTCGACGGAGCTGGGGCTCGGCGAGCCGCCGCAGCACGGCGACGGGGTGGCGCACCCGCTGCCGATGGAGCACAGGCTGCCCGGGCCCATGATGCCCACCGCCAAGAGCGCGAGTGACAGGCAGCCGACGGCCGTGCACCCCGCCACGAGCGCGAGGTCCTCGAAGATCGGTTCCTCGATCGCGAAGACGACGAACGCGGCGCCGGCGAAGAACGACGCGAGGGCGGGCGTGGTGACCGCGCCGATCGCCAAGAGCCACGGATCGACGCCGGGCACGAACGCGGCCCAGGTCACCAGGGCCGCGCCGAGACCGGCGCCGAACGCGGCGCCGGCGGTAGCGGCGAGCCCGCCTGCCATGGGCCTCGGCAACAGCGCGGCGCGGCGGCGGGTGACGATGGGGCCGCTGCCCGCGTCGACGTCGGGCGCGGGCGTCGCGCCAGGCGGGATCACGGCCGCAGGTGTCGGCGCGTCGCCGTCGCCCTCGCCGGGTGCGGGCTCGTCGAGCAGGGCCGGCGGCGGCGGCGGCTCGCCCGCGGGATCGGGCGGGGGTGATTGCGCGGCGAGGAGGCAGAGCAGGGCGAGCACGCGGTGTCCCTCGCTCCCGAGGGTACGCGAACGCTCCACTCCGTACGAGGTGCCGAAACGCGTCGGCACGTGCTATCTCGGGACGGCGGGAGGCCCTCTTTGGCTCGTTGTGTCGTCTGCAGCACCGAGATCCGCGACGACGCGCGCTTCTGCCCGGAGTGCGGCGCCGAGCAGCCGCGGCAGCAGACCCTCGGGACCGACGCCGATCCCCTCATGGGCAAGGTGGTCGCCCACAAGTTCCGCATCGAGAAGCTCCTCGGCGTGGGGGGCATGGGCAAGGTGTACAAGGCGCGCCAGCTCAGCCTCGACAAGGCCGTCGTCGTCAAGGTGCTCCACGACCAGTTCCGCGAGGACCCGCAGCTGGTGCAGCGCTTCCAGCGCGAGGCCAAGGCCGCGAGCCGCCTCAACCACCCGAACTCCATCCAGATCATCGACTTCGGCCAAGACGAGAGCGGCGTCGTCTTCATGGCCATGGAGTTCCTGCAGGGACAAGACCTGTTCTCGGTCTTAAAGAAGCAGGGCGCGATGCCCGCCGAGCGCATTGCGCGCATCATGGTGCAGGTGTGCTCCGCGCTCACCGAGGCGCACGAACAGAACGTCATCCACCGCGACCTCAAGCCCGAGAACATCATGGTGGAGGACCGCCGCGGCCAGCGGGACTTCGTCAAGGTGCTCGACTTCGGCATCGCCAAGATTCAAGACACCGGCGAGGGCGCGCAGGCGCTCACGCAAGCGGGCATGGTGTGCGGCACGCCCGAGTACATGAGCCCCGAGCAGGCGCGCGGCCTCCAGCTCGACGCGCGCAGCGACATCTACGCGCTCGGCGTGGTCATGTACCAGCTGGCGGTGGGCGAGCTGCCGTTCGTCGCCGACACGCCCATCGGCATCGTCACCAAGCACATCCTCGAGAAGCCGGTCCCGCCGCGGCAGCGCCGCCCCGACGTCGATGGGCAGCTCGAGGCCATCATCCTGAAGGCGATGGAGAAGGACGCGAGCCGGCGCTACGGCACCGTCGCCGAGATGGCCGAAGAGCTCGAGGCGCTCGGGCGCACGCTGTCGCCGGCGCGGGGCAACAGCTTCAACGAGCCGTCGCAGTCGCAGCCGCGTCCGAGCGCGCCGGGTCCCGGAACGTCGTCGCCTCCGGTGGCCAACGTCGCGCCGCCCACGCGCACCGCGCCCACACCCACGGGGCAATCCGGTGCCGTCGTCGACATCCCGTCGGCGCCGCCGGTGGCTGCCGGCGGGGCGCGCGGGCTCAAGGTGGCGGCGATCTCGTTCGTGGGCGTGCTCGCCGTAGCCGCCGCCGCGCTCTACTTCCTCGGCATCCTCCCGCCACGGGAGCGCGGCGAGGCTGACGCCGGGCCCGCCACATTGCCGGTGATCGATGCGGGCGCGGCGCCGCGCGTGGTCGACGCCGGCGTGGCGCCCCTGCCGCCTGCGGCCGACTCGGGCGTGGTGATCGATCGCCCGCCCGCGGACGCCGGCGCCGCCGCCGTCGTCGACGCCGGCGGGAAGGCGCCGAAGGATCCGCACCCGCCGCGCGACCCCACGCACCCGACCGACCACGGCAAGAAGGCCGAGGCGGCTCGCCTGTTCACGATCGCGCACGAGAAGTTCCTGGGCGGAGACTGCAGCAAGGCGAACATCGCCGACCTCTCGCGTGTGAGCGAGCTCGACAAGAGCAACGCCAACGCCATCCGCGACATCGCCATGTGCATCAACAAGCTCGCCAACGCGTCGGGGGACGCCGCCGACCGCGCGGCCGCATGCGCCGCGGGCAAAGCATACGCGAAGCGGGCCAAGCTGCAGGGCAAGCCCCTCGCCGACACCATCAAGTTCTACTGCGGCACCGAGGGCTGACGACGGGCGCGCGCGCGAGCCCTTAGCGCGGCAGCTCGACGCGCACGACCTTGTCGCCCATGAGCAACAGGTCGCCGTGCACCAAGCGCACGGGCTGGAACACGCGCAGGTAGGTCCCGTTGCGCGAGCGCAGGTCCTCGAGGAGCAGGGGGCCGTCGTCCGTGCGCGTGATCTGCGCGTGGCGCTCCGACACGAAGCCGTCGCCCGGGAAGTTCACGTCACACCGGTTGCGCCCGAGCGTGAGCACGCGCTGATGGCGGTGAAAGACCTCGTGCTCGCGCGCGTCGGGCGCGATGTGCAGCAGGCTGATGACCGGGCCGGCGCGCACGACGCTCCCGAGCACCCGCGTGCTCGGGTCGGGCGAGGTCATGTGCAGCAGCCGATCGCGCTCGGCCAACACGCGCAGCCGCTGCGTGCCGATGACCACCTCGTCACCCGGGCTCATGGCCGTTGGCGCGAGCACGCGACGAAAGACGCCGTTGGTGGTGGTCTCGGGCGTGAGCCACAGCTCGCCGCTCTGCCACGACAACCGCGCGTGGCGCGGCGCGAGCGCGCGGTCGCCGGGAAAGCACACGGCCCCCTCGCCGCGGCCGACGACGCTCTCCCCCGGCTGCACGCGCCACTGGTTGCCCGTGGTGCTCTGCCCGCGCACCAACACCAGCTTGGGCGCGCGATCCGGCGCGACCGCGCCGAAGACCATGGTGGCCGCCGCACCCTGGGTCGCCATCCCCTGTGGCGGCGACGCGAACGACGGCATCATGGCGGTGCCACCGATGACGGGCGAGGGCAGGCCCGGCGCGGGGAGCTTGTAGGCCGCGATCTGCATCGTCGACGGGGGCGCGCTCGCGTCCATGCGGTGGCCGCAGTTGCGGCAGAAGCGGTCGGCCGGCGTCAGCACCGTGCGGCACGTGGGGCAGGTCAGCGACGGCGCCGCGGCGGGCGGCGGGGGCGACGCCACGATGGGAGCGGCGGGAGGAGGTGGCGCAGCAGCTGGTGGCCCGGCGTGCGGTGGTGCGCCGCGCGCGGGGGCGGCGATGCTCGCGAGGTCGACCTTGGGCAGCGCCAGGAGTGACGGGATCGGCTGGCCCTCCGGCGCGGCCAGCCAGCCCTGGCTCATGGCCGCGCTTGGCGTCGTCGTGGGCGTCGTGCCGGGCGCGGTGTTCGGCGCGGTGTTCGGCGCAGTGTTCGGCGCAGTGTTCGGCGCGGTGTTCGGCGCGGTGCCGAGCGCGGTGCCGGGCGCGAGGGTGACCGCGTCCGGGGCCGTGCCGATTGGCGTGGTCTCGACCGTGGTCGGCGCGTCGCTGATGGTGGGGAACTTCCCCGACCCGCCGACCGACGGCAGCGGCGCGCCGCATGCGACGCAGGTGATGAGGCCCGGATCGTTGTAGGCGTCGCAGCGCTCGCACACCAAGCCGAGCATCAGCGACAGCGCGGTGTCGTCGCCGTCGCCGTCGATGGGGCCGGCCGCGCCGCAGGTCTCGCAGTACGATTTCTGCTGGTCGACGGCGCCGCAGCTGTTGCACTCCCACGAGTCGCTCACGCCGCCACTGTGTGCGTATCCCCGCGAGGGCGTCAACTTCCAGCGAGCAGGTGGCGCGCGCCAAGCCAAGCGCCGCCGGCCGGTTTTTTGCGTTGCGGCGCCGCGCGGGCGACGGTGGCGCCACACGTCGTACGTCGCCCGCGGCCGGAGGCTGGCGGCGACGGCCGGCGCCAGGAGGAGATCGTGCACACCGTCGCCGTCACCGAGCCCCCAAGGAGCAGCGCCGTCCGCGCCGCCAATCATCACGCCGATCGCGCCAACAACCGCCGCGATCACCAGCGGCGACCGCTGCCCGCCTCGGTCGCGTACCTCAGTGGCCACCGGGTGTTGATCGCACGGCTGGGCGACCTGTCCGTGGGCGGCGCGTTCCTGCACACCCAATTCCCCGACCCCGTTGGGACGCGTGCGCGCCTCGAGCTCGAGGTCGCCGGCCAGCGCGCCTGGCTCGAGGTGGAGGTCGTGCGCGTGAGCTTCGATCGCGGCGCCGACGGCGCTCGCTGTGGCATGGGCGTGGCGTTCTTGTCGCTGCCCGTTGCCTTCCGGCGCGCCTTGCAGCAACGAACGACAGCGCGCGTGTAGGCCGCGTCCCCGAGGTCCTCGTGCGAGCTCGCCTCGTTCCCCTGGCGCACATCATCGACGACGCGCGGGCCGCGCTGCCACGGGCGACCTGGCGACCGCGCGCCGAGGGGCCGCGATGACGGCGGGCACCGGCTCGACGGCCGAGACCACCACCACGCGCTCGCTCGCGCAGGTGCTGCTGGACAAGGGCCAAGCCCTGTTCACCGGCCGCATCGACGTGCTGCTTGGCCCCTGGGTGGGCGCCCTGCACCTCACGGAGGGGCAGGTCGTGGATGCGCGCGTGGGCCCCTTCACGGGCGAGGCGGCGCTGTGGCGCATGCTTCTGCCGCTGGCGCCGCGCATCACCGTGGAGCCGGGCCGCGCTCGCACCACGGCGGGTGCCATGCTCGGCCGCCCCGACGCGCTTCTGCCGCGGGCGGCTGAGCGCTTGGCGCTGCTCGAGCGCGTCGCCGAGAACGTGGGCGGCCTCGAGCGCGCGTGGGCCATCCGCTTCGACGCACTCCAGGCGCGGCTCGAGACCATGCCTGACGGCATCCACCCCGTGCTGCGCCTGCTCGACGGCAAGCGGCCGGTGCGACAGGTGGTGGCTGAGTGCCCGGTCGAGGACGTCCTGGCCTTGCGCGTCCTCGGCAAGCTCCTGAGCGAGGGCATCTTGGTGCTGCCCGACGCGCGGAGCGCACCCCTGGGGCCCGACATCATCGACGTCGAGGGCGGCCTGGAGGAGGCGCTGACGGCGGCGCTCGCGGAGCTGTCCGCCGACGACATCACCCTGCCGCCCGTAGAGGCGCCGCCGCCCGCACCACAGGCCTCGCCGTTGTCGTCGTCGCTGCCACTGTCGCCGCCCGCGCAGCCCGCGTCGTCCGCGCCCGCGGCCGCCGCGTCGTCGGAGCCGCCGGGCCCGATGCCGCCACCATCGCCGGCGCCGGCATCGAGTG
>CAZONM010000317.1:0-7196 GCA_964580865.1 uncultured Myxococcales bacterium
CGCGGCGCCGCGCACCTCGCGCTCGCGCACTCGGTGGGTGCGGGCCGCGTGGTGCGCGGTCCGCCCGACGCCGCGAGCGTCATTCCCGCGCTCGAGGCCGAGCTCAAGAAGCTCGTCGACGCCGACGCGCCGGTGTCGCGCGAGCAGTGGACGGTGGAAGAGGCGCGCGCGCACTTCGCCGCGCTCGGGTGGAGCGACGCCGTGGCGCTCTTGACCACCACGCGCAACCCGAGCGTGGTGCTGCATGGCCTCGACGGCACCTACGCGCACGCCATGGGGCCGGCGCTGCCGACCGTGGGGACGCTGCGCGGGCTGCGCGTGCTGCCGCACCCGCAGGGGCTCCTGCTCGACTACGGACCGGCCATCGCGGCCCACGTTCCCGGCGGCGCCGAGACGGTCGCGCGCGAGCAAACGGCGCCGCGCTTCTCGTCTCCCATGCAGTCGGAGCACGAGCGCTGGCTGGCGGCAGCGGGCATCGACAGCATCGGGGCGTTCAACGCGCAGTGCGTCACCGGCAGGGTGCGCGAGCTGACGCGCGTGTCCGAGGGCTTCCACGAGAAGCACATCGGCCGGATCGCGGATCGCATCGCCGGCGCCGCCGAGAACATCCGGCTCATCGCCATCGCGGGGCCGTCGTCGTCGGGGAAGACCACGTTCATCAAGCGCCTGACCGTGCAGCTCGAGGTCAACGGCGTGCACCCGGTCAACCTGTCGCTCGACGACTACTACTGCGATCGCGAGCGCTGCCCGAAGGACGAGCGCGGCGACTACGACTTCGAGGCGCTCGAGGCGCTCGATCTCGCGCTCTTGCAGTCGCACGTGCGCGCGCTCTTGGCGGGTGACACGGTGACCACCGCGCACTTCGACTTCAAGACCGGCCGCTCGTCGCCGCAGGGCGGGCAGCGCCTCACGCTGGCGCCGCGCGAGGTGCTCTTGATCGAGGGCATCCACGGCCTCAACCCGGCGCTCCTCGGCGACGCAGCCGCGCCGGATCAACAGTTCCGCATCTTCGTGCAGCCGTCCCTGTGCTTGCCGTTCGATCGGCTGACGGCGCTGTCGCCGGCCGACGTGCGCTTCTTGCGACGCATCGTGCGCGATCGCCACGCGCGCGGCAGCAAGCCCGAGGAGAACATCCAGCGCTGGCCGTCGGTGCGGCGGGGCGAGGGCAAGCACATCTTCCCGCACCAGGCCAACGCCGACGTCAGCTTCGACACGTCGCTCGCGTACGAGCTCTCCGTGCTCAAGGTGTTCGGCGAGCGCTACCTGCTCGAGGTGCCGCCCGACCACCCCGCCTTTACCACCGCCTATCGCCTGCGCCACGTCCTCGATCGCTTCGTGGCCATCTATCCCGATCACGTGCCGCCCACGTCGATCCTGCGCGAGTTCATCGGCGGCAGCGGGTTCGAGTACTGAGCACGTGCCGCTGTGCGGGGTGGGACATGCGCCCACACGGGGCGGATCTTCACCAAACCGTGACACGCAGGCACGGAACTCCGGCGCGCCTCGCGCGTTCATGGCGCAAGAACCGGAGGACACCGTGAAGAAGATCCGCATGCCGTTCGCCTGGGCCATCGCTCTTTGCCTCGCCGGCGCCGCCAGCGCCAAGGACGCCGTCGCCGAGACCCCCGCGCCGGCTGCCAAGGCAGCGCCCGTCACGCCCGACTCAATCCCCGCCCCCGCGAAAAAGGGCACCGTGGAGAGCGGCCTGGCGTGGCTCGCCAGCCACCAGCTCGCCGACGGCGGCTTCGGCCAAGGCGAAGAGAGCTCGCAGATGGGCGGCGGCGGCCAGCTCGCGGGCGTCGGCAACGTGGCCGACACCAGCATCGCCGCTATGGCCTTCTTGCGCAGCGGCAGCTCGCCCATCACCGGCAAGCACCAGAAGAACGTCACGCGCGCCGTCGACTACGTGCTCGCGTCCGTCGAGAAGTCCGACAAGGACTCGATCTTCGTCACCGACGTGCGCGGCACGCGCGTGCAAGGCAAGCTCGGCCAGGCCGTCGACACCTTTATGGCGCTGGCCCTGCTCACCGACGTGCAGGGCAAGATGCCCGACGCCGCCGGCGAGGGGCGCGTCAAGGCAGGCATCGAGAAGATCGTCGCCAAGATGAAGAAGAACCAGAAGGCCGACGGCAGCTTCGAGACCAGCGGCTGGGCGCCCACGCTGTCGCAGGCGGTCGGCTCGCGCGGCCTCAACAAGGCGGCGGAGCAAGGCATCGCCGTGCCCGAGACGCTGCGCACCAGGGCCGAGGACTGGTCGAAAGACCAGGCGGCCGGCGGCAAGTTCAAGGGCACCGGCTCCGCGGGCGTGCAGCTCTACGGCGCGGCCTCGGCGGTCACGGGCCTCGGCACCAGCGTGTCGGCGAACGAGAAGGCGCGTCCCGCCGTCGAGAAGCAGGCCAAGGAGGGCAAGACCAAGGAGGACCGCGACCAGGCGCAGGCCACGCTCAAGCGCTACGACGACGCCAAGAAGGCGGAGGACCAGGCGATGCGCGCCATGACCGAGCAGATGAAGGACGAGCGCTTCATCGCCGGCTTCGGCAACAACGGCGGCGAGGAGTTCCTCTCGTACATGCTGATGAGCGAGAGTCTGGCCAAGAAGGGCGGCAAGGAATGGGACGACTGGCGCGCGCGCATGAACACCAACCTCTCTCGTGTGCAAAACGGCGACGGGAGCTGGACGGGCCACCACTGCATCACCGGCCGCACCTTCGTGACCTCGGCGGCGCTGCTGGTCCTCACCACCGACGCACAGGCCAAGTCGGTGCAGGAGCGCCTGCTCGGCAAGAAGGCCTCGTGAGGCCTGCGGCGCTGGTCGTGTGCGCGCTCGCGCTCTGGGCGAGCGCGTGCACCAAGGCGCCGCCGCCCGATCCGCTGATCGCTCGCATGGACGCCGCGCTCGCCAAGAGCGCGGCGTTCCTCGTCTCGCAGCAAGACGCCGACGGCGCGTTCCGGTCGAAGCAGTACGCGGCCTTTCGGGATGGCTACGCCACCACGCCGCTGGTGCTCTCGTACCTGCTGTTCGCGCCGACCACGCCCGAGCTGGACGTCGCCTACCGCCGCGGCGTCGACTTCCTCGCCACCATCGTCGACGACCAGGGCAAGGTGAAGGAGCCGCTCGAGTACCCCGTGTACTCGGCGGCGGGCGCGCTCGTGGTCCTGTCGGTGCCGAGGAACGCGCGCCACGAGGCCAAGAAGCGCGCGCTCATCGAGTACCTGCGCGCGCGCCAACTCACCGAGGCGAACGGCTGGAGCACCGCCGATCTCGACTACGGCGGCTGGGGCTACTGGCCCGGCATCCCCACGCGGCCCAAGGACGGCGAGCCCAAGGACGAGCTGCTCGGCTCCACGCTGTCGTCGACGACGTGGGCGGTGGGCGCGCTGGCGCTCTCGGGGGTGCAGCCCGACGACCCCGCGCTCGTCGCCGCCAAGGAGTTCGTGGCGCGCTGCCGTGCGGTCGACGGCGGGTTCTTCCTCACGCCCACCAACCCCATCGCCAACAAGGCGGGCGCCATCGCAGGCGATGGCTTCGCGGGGTACGGCAGCGCAACCGCCGACGCGACGCGCACGCTCCTGCGCCTGCGGACGCCGCGCGCCGATCCGCTGCTCGACGGCGCCGCGCGTTGGCTGGCCGCGCACGTCGACGGCGCGCACCAGAGCGGCGCGTTCCCGCCGGCGCAGCAGTTCGCGAAGGACGGCAGCCGCTTCTACTCGGCGTGGGCCCAGGCGCACGCGCTGACGCAGCTCGGCCAGAAGGACATCGCCACGCCGGCTCGACCGTGGCCCGCGGTGTTCGCCGACGAGCTCCTCGCTGCGCAGCGCCCCGACGGCAGCTTCAAGAACGACGCCACCGACTTGCGCGAGGACGACGTGCTGGTGGCGACGCCGCTGGCGGCCGCGGCACTGGCGCTCGCGCGCGCCGTGCATGCGGGCGCGCCGGTGACCATGGTGCCGCGCTGACCGCCAAGGGCCCCGCTCACTCGGCGGCCTCGGCGTGCTAGCAACGCGTCCACGCAGCCGAGACCGTGGATCGGCGGAAGGGGGGCGGTGATGACCGGTTTGCTCGAGCGCGTTCGCGCCGTCGATCCCCGCGTGTACCAGATGACCGTGCAGGCCACCTTGCTGACGCACGGCATGCTGTTCCTCGACTTCGACATCGAGCTGCCGCAGGTCGCCGCCACCATCGGCGCCGGCATGGCGGCGCAGTGGATCGGCTGCCGCGCCGTCAAGGTTCCGTTCGAGACGCGGAGCGCCGTCAACACCTGCCTGTCGCTGTGCCTGATCTTGCGCACCAACATGGTGTGGTTGGCGGCGCTCGCCGCGGTGCTGGCCATCAGCAGCAAGTTCCTCGTGCGCTACCGCGGCAAGCACGTCTTCAACCCGTCGCCCTTCGCGATCGTCGCGCTGCTCGCCGTCGGTGCGCCCGTCTGGGTCTCGCCCGGCCAGTGGGGCAACATCGCGCTCCTCGCGTTCCTCATCGCGTCGGCCGGCACGTTCGTGGTCACGCGCTCGCAACGCGCAGACATCGCCTTCGCGTTCCTCGGGCTCTGGGCGACCGCGCTGTTCGGGCGCGCGCTGTATCTCGGCGATCCCATCGCCATCCCGTTGCACCAGCTCGAGAGCGGGATGCTGATCCTGTTCTCGTTCGCCATGATGACGGACCCGAAGACCACACCGGATTCGCGCGCTGGCCGCATGCTGTTCGCCGCGCTCGTGACGCTCGGCGGCTACTGGGTTCAGTTCGTGCTGTACCGCACCAACGGGCTCTTGTGGTCGCTGTGCGCCGTGTCGCTGGCCGCGCCGCTCATCGACCGCCTCATGCCCGGCGCGCGCTTCGCGTGGTCGCACGCCGTGCGTCGAATCGACCCCCTGCCCGCGGAGTGAACATGCGACACCTTGCAGCCCTCTCCTTGTGCGTTGCGGCGTTGGCCGCGCCAGCCGCGAACGCGTTCTGCGGCTTCTACGTCGCCAAGGCCGACGCCAAGCTGTTCAACAAGGCGAGCCAGGTCGTCTTGGTGCGCGACGAGGACAAGACCGTCCTCACCATGGCGAGCGACTTTCAGGGCAAGGTCAAGGACTTCGCCATGGTGGTGCCCGTGCCCACGCCCATCGAGCGCGAGCAGCTCCACATCGGCGACATGAAGCACGTCGATCATCTCGACGCGTTCACCGTGCCGCGCCTGGTCGAGTACCACGACGAGAACCCGTGCGAGGACCGACGCCGCTATCGGGAGGACGCGATGGTGCCTCGGGCTGCCGTCGAGTCGGCGCCCGGGAAGGCGAAGAAGGGCGCCAAGGATCTCGGGGTCACCATCGAGGCGAGCTACACGGTCGGCGAATACGACATCCTGATCCTGAGCGCCAAGCAGTCCACCGGGCTCATCACCTGGCTCAACCAAGAGGGCTATCGGATCCCGCAGGGCGCCGAGCCGGTGGTGGAGAGCTACCTCAAGCAGAACATGAAGTGGTTCGTGGCCAAGGTGAACCTCGCGGAGCACGACAAGCTCGGGGGCGGCAAGCTGCGGCCCATCCAGGTGGCGTACGAGTCACCCAAGTTCATGCTGCCGATCCGCCTCGGCACCGTGAACGCCGACGGGCCCCAGGACCTCATCGCCTACGTCATCACCAAGAGCGGGCGCGTGGAGACCACCAACTACAAGACCGTTCGGCTGCCGTCGAACGTCAACGTCCCCGAATACACCAAAGACGTCTTCGGTGACTTCTACAAGGCGATGTTCCAGCGCACGGTCGACAAGCACGACGGCCGAGCAGTGATCCTCGAATACGCGTGGGACATGAGCTGGTGCGATCCTTGCGCGGCCGATCCGCTCACCACCGACGAGCTCAAGGCGCTCGGCGTCTTCTGGATCGGCCAAGGCGACGGCTACCACGGCTACGGCGGCCAGAACGCCTACGTCACGCGACTGCACGCGCGCTACGATCGCGCGCACTTCCCCGAGGATCTGGTGTTCCAGCAGACGCAGGACCGAGGGAACTTCCAAGGGCGCTTCGTGATGCAGCACCCCTTCCGCGGCACCATGAGCTGCGATGCGGCGGGGCCGTATCTCGAGGGCGTGTGGAAGCGGCAGCAGGAAGAGGCCAAGACCATGGTCGAGCTGACGGGTTGGAGCCTCGACGACGTGAAGAAGCGCATGGCGCTGCCCGACCAGCCGCCGAAGGGCGAGAAGAAGCGCTGGTACGATCGCCTCTGGAAGTAGCGCGCCCCGACGCAGCCTGGCTTTCTCGGATCCTGCGCCGCGCGACGGCCGCCCAACTGACCCTCAGCGCTTCGTGCACAAGAACGCACGGCGCCGCTCAGGGAGCGGGTGCTTGCCGTAACGGGTGCGAACGGTGGCCGCGAACCCCGCTTCGGCGAGCGCGCGCTGCACATCGGCGGTGCGCAGAACGAGCACCTGATGCACCTCACGCGTGCGCCGCCAGGTCTGCCCGCGACGCACGAAGCTCACGACGTCACGCACCAGGCGCCGCCGCGTGCGGTCTTCGCGTGTGTCGACCAAGACGGCCCAATCGTCGCCCGCGGCCCAGGCGCGGCGCGACAGATCGCGCCCCGGCCCGTCCACGATGACGTCGAAGATCAGGCGGCCGCCGCGCGGCAGCGCGCGCGCCACCCTGCGGAAGAACGGCGCGAGCGCGCGCGGTGGGGCGCCGGGCTCCAGGTAGTTGAGCGGTTCGCCGATGGCCAGCACCACGTCTGCGCGCGGCAGCGGCACGTCGTACAGCGAGCCGCGCACGAGGCGCGCGCTCGGCGCCCAGCGCTTGGCGAGCGCGAGCATGGCGGGCGACAGGTCCACGCCGACGGCGTGGTGGCCGGCGTCGGTGAGCGCGCGCAGCACGAGGCCGCTGCCGCAGCCGAGGTCGACCACGCGCTTGGGCGCGGCGCCGAGCAGCTCGACGACGAACCGCGCGGCGCCGCGCGCGAGGTCGGCGAAGCCCGTGTGATGAACGTAGGCCAGATCGTCGGCGTAGCGGGTCACGATGCCGAGACTACGCGCTATCCTTGCTCGATGGAGCCACGGCTCGTCATCCGCTGTCCCTGGTGCACGGCGCGCGTCGCCGAGGGCGCGCGCTGCGCGGCGTGCGGCTGCGAGCCCGTGGACGCCTCCGCCTACGGCGTGGCGCGCATGCTGCGCGCGGCCGGCGTCGATCGCATCGCGCTGCCCGAGCGCGTGCGCGCGCTC
>CAZONM010000318.1:0-7180 GCA_964580865.1 uncultured Myxococcales bacterium
GTCGCCGGCGCCAGCGAGCGCCGCCAGCTCGGCGGCCGGCGCCCGCTCCTGTTCGAGCCGCGCGACCTGGGCCAGCTCGCCGGCGCGCGCGTCGCCGGCCGTGGTGCCGGTGGACGTGGCGCAGGCGCACAGCGCGACCAACGCCGTGGCGGCGACGAGGCTGGGGGCGAGGCGTGCCATGGGCGCGGCCATAGCTCAGAAACGCGGTCGGTAGAAGCTCGTCGCGACGATCGTCACAGCGAGCGATAGGGCCGCGTCTTCTGCGACGGCGGCTCCAGATCCACCTCGTAGCGCCGGTCCTCGAGCAGCTCGATGAGCTCCACCAGGTCGCGCGCGCGCTTGAGCACCAGGCGCACACGGGGCTCCCACTCCACCGACAGGAACTGGCCCGACGCGAACTCGCACGGCGCCATCAGGCCCTCGGGGTCGGCCTCGGGCGCGAGCGGGCCGCGCGTGGGCAAGAACACGCCGCCCTCGGCGCGGAAGATCAGCACCAGCTGACCGCGCTTGTAGACCCAGAAGGTCTGCGTGACCTCGGCCTCGGACATCGCGGGGCCACTGTATGGCGGCGAGCACACGGCGGGGAATCGGGGACGGCGGTCGCGCTTTCGGCCTGCGGGGACACGCCAGATCCCCGAGCGAGGGCCCGATGGCCGACGACTTCCGCTATGGTGCGCCCGTCCCGGTGCGCGGGGAGGCAGGCGCGATGGATACGCTGATCATCGAGGGCGGTGCCCGCCTCGGCGGCGAGATCACCGTCGAGGGCAACAAGAACGCGGCGCTGCCGCTCTTGGCCGCCACCCTGCTCACCGACGAGCCCGTGGTGCTCGACAACGTGCCGCGCATCAAGGACGTGGCCGTGATGCAGCAGCTGCTCGCGGCCGTGGGCTGCGAGGTGGTGGAGGCCGCGCGCACCCGCGCGTCGCTGCAGACGCGCCGGGTGACCACCTCGGCGCCGCCGCCCGAGCTGTGCCGGCAGATGCGCGCCAGCTTCGCGCTGGCGGGCCCGCTGCTCGCGCGCACGGGCACGTGCACGCTGCCGGTGCCGGGCGGCGACCGCATCGGTCGCCGGCCCGTCGACACGCACGTGGCCGCGCTCCTGAAGCTCGGCGCCACCATCGAGGTCTTCCCGGACCGCTACGTGATGACGGCGCCAAACGGCCTGGTGGGCGCCGACGTCTTCTTGGAGGAGATGAGCGTGATGGCGACGGAGAACGTCGTCATGGCCGCGTCCTTGGCGCGCGGCACCACGCGCATCGAGAACGCGGCCAGCGAGCCCCACGTGCAAGACGTGTGTCGCCTGATCGTGGCCATGGGCGGCAACGTGGAGGGCATCGGCACCAACACGCTGGTGGTGCACGGCGTGCCGCGCCTGCACGGCGCCACCTTCGAGGTGGGCCCCGACTACCTCGAGGTGGGCTCGTTCATCGCGCTGGCCGCCATGACCGGCGGGCCGTTGCTCATCAAGCGCGCGCGGCCGAGCGACCACAAGATGACGGCGGTGGCCTTCGGGCGGCTCGGCGTCTCGTGGGAAGAGCGCGGCGACGACATCTTCGTGCCGGCGGACCAGCGCCTCGAGGTGCAGCACGGGCTGCACGGCGCCGTGGCCCGCATCCACGACGCGCCCTGGCCCGGCTTCCCGGCCGACCTCGTCTCCATCGCCGTGGTGCTTGCCACGCGCTGCAAGGGATCGATCCTGATCCACGAGTGGATGTACGAGAGCCGGCTCTATTGGGTCGACAAGCTCATCGCCATGGGCGCGCGCGTCACCGTGTGCGACCCGCACCGCGCCATCGTGGAGGGACCGGCGCGCCTCTACGGGCAGACCATGAGCTCGCCCGACATCCGCGCGGGCATGGCGCTCTTGCTCGCGGCCTTGGTCGCCGACGGCAAGAGCGTGATCCAAAACGCCCAGCAGATCGATCGCGGCTACGCCAACATCGACGGGCGGCTGCGCGCGCTCGGGGCCCGGATCGAGCGCGTCTGAGTGCCCGGCCCTTGCGGCATGCGCGCGGGGATGTTCTGCCTCGAACGCGCCGGAGACGCCATGCACCCGTCCGCCGTCGTCATCGCCGCCGTCGCCGCCATCGCCCTGCCCGCCTGCCTGCCCGAGGGCGGCGATCCCGAGCCCGTGTTCACCGACGGCGACGGCTTTCCCGAGCTGACGGGCCCGCCCACGTGCGAGGGCACCATCGCCAAGGGCGAGACCTTGCACGTCTCGGTGCCGGTGGACGCCGACACCGCGTACGTGCGCCTGGCCGTCGAGGACTACGCGACCTCCATCGTGCTGGTGCAGAACTGGGCCGACGAGGGCGGCCCGTCCACCGCCGTGGCCGCGGAGGTGACGATCCCGCCGGGCTCGAGCGCAGCGCCTGGCACCTATTACCTGACCGTCGACCTGTGCTCGACGGGCGGCGGCTGCGAGAACCCGTACCAGCAGGTGGTGTACGAGCGCCTGGGCGACGGCTCCACCTTCGGCCGCACCGACTACGAGTCGCCGCCGCGCACGCAGGTGGGCGATCCCGCGCGCGACACCGGCATCGAGATCCAGACCTTCGAGCTGCAGTAGCGACGCGCGCCCCCGTCGTCGCTACTTCACCGCCGGGCGCGCCTGCTTGATGCTGAGCTTGCCCTCTTTGGTGATCTTGAACTCGATGTCCATGGCGAAGGTCGGGTCGCTCTGGCGCCGGTAGAGGCGCTTGAAGTGCTCCTGGATCTTCTCCATCGACGTCACGAGCTCCTTGAGCTGGTCGTCGGTGAGGACGCGCTTGCCGTTGGCCAGTGACGAGCTGCGCAGGCGCTGCACCTCGTACTCACCGCGCGGGCCGATGGCCGACACCAGCATCTCCTCGGGCACCGCGCTCGGATCCGGGTTCGTCACCAGGCTCTCGCCCACCTGGGCGTTGACGTAGAAGCCGGGCCAGTTCTCGTCGTAGATGTTCTTGGTGATGGCGACGCCGTTGGCCAGCTCGTCGTCCTGGTTGGCGTGCACGGTGACCGCCATGGCGGCGCCCAGGTGGTCGATGCGCCAGAAGTCGCGCTCCTCGAAGGCGCGGAAGTTCCACAGCGACGACCACACCTGCTTGACGGTCTTCGACAGGTTCCCTTCGTTGGGCCGGTGCGTGTAGCTGTCGTACAGACCCGCGCCGTTGAAGCCCTCGAGGTCCTCGTTGTTGGTCGACGAGCGGCAGCGCAGCGGCTGGCCCGCGGGGAACTTGGCCTGCAAGGCGGCGAGCTCGGCCTCGAGGTTGGCCGGCACGGTGGCCTTCTTGATCTTCTTGCGGAGCTCCGCGAGCGCCGCCTCGCGCACCGCGGGGTCGTCCTTGAAGCCGGGCGCGGCCATCATCTTCTTGGCCTCGTCGTACAGGCCGTTGTCCTTCATGAACTGGTCGTAGAAGGAAAACGGGATGCCGAAGCCATCGGGCGTCTGGCCCGCCGGCAGGATCTTCTTGAGCTCTGCCAGGTTGGCGGTCTTGGCGCCGAAGGCGGCGGCGTCCTTGGCCCCGAGCTGGTCGAAGGCGACCACGTGCTTCTTTGTCAGGTCGCGCGGCGCGGCCTGGGGCGTGGCGGGGCGCTGCGCCTCGAGCCAGGCGTCGGCCTCTGCCTTGGTGGCCTCGCGCAGGGTGTAGCCGTTCGGCCCCACCTCGTAGCGCACCAGCTTGCCGACCAGCGCCGCGATGGCGGGATCGCTGGTGGCGCCCTTGATGAAGGCGTTCGGCATCTTGTTCTGCTGCGCCTTTAGGTTGATGTGCGACAGCGGCGTCTGCGGCACCTCGGTGATGATGCCGCCGACGTGCGAGATGTCGTTCGGGATGGAGCCCTTGAACAACACGACGTCGCGCACGGTGAGCGGACCTTGGCTGCTGCCGTCGACGACCTTGAGCATGCCGAAGCCCACGCCGGGGTTGAGGCCGTTGTAGGTGACGCCCGCGAACAGCTTCTCCGTCGACACCACCGGCACCTTGGAGCGCTTGAGCTTGCCCGCCTCGGCCTTGGCGAGCGCCTCCTGCGTGTCGCCGGCGGGGTGATAGCCAAGGCGCCCCTTGGCGAAGGGCAAGGCGCCGGCGATCAGGTCGAAGGCCTTGTTCACCTGGCTGGCCTTGACGGGGTCCGTGGGCCAGAACTCCACCGCAAACAGGCCCTTCTTGCCGTCGTCGTGGACGTAGCTGTCGTGGAGCACGATGGTGCCGGCGACGTTCTTGCGCGCGTCGGTGAAGTAGGTCTGCGCGTTGAACGAGCGCAGATCGATCTGCTGGCCGAGGCCGCGCGTGGCGAAGTCGTAGTGGTAGGCGTACTTGTTGCCGTCGAGCAGCCACAGCTTGGGCTTGCCCGTGTCGACGCCGGTGACGAGGAACTTCACCGCTTGCACGCCGGCGGCGCCGGGCACGTCGTCCCGCTTGGCGAAGGCCTGGAAGTCCGCCAGGGTCTTCATGCGGTTGACGCCGCCGTCGACGGTGGCGGCGGCCGCGGTGGTGCTTCGCGTGGTGCGCGCCGGCGCCGTGCCGGTGAGCGCCGCGAAGGCCGCGCGCCCCTCGAGGGCGTTCATGCCGTCGCGCACGGTGGGCCGGGTCTCGGCAACGGCGGCCTCGCGCTCGAGCGCGAGGGTGGGTCGCGGGGCGGCGGAGGGGCGCATGCCGATGGCGGTGCTGATGGTGGTCATGGCCCCGATCCTTGCCCCGGGCCGCCGCGGGAACAAGGGGCGCATGGTGGAGCCCAGGTCACACCGCAGCCGGGTAGGTCGGCGCTTTCGCAGCGCGCGCGTTCTACCGATCGACCAGCGCCCGCACGCGCGCGAGGTGCTCGCGCACGCGCGTGGACCAGCGCGGCTCACCCGCGGCGATGACCCCGACGGCTTCGATGCCGACCGCGTCGGCCAGCGCGAGCGCGCGCGGCAGATGAAAGCGCTGCGTGACGATGAGCGCGCGCGCGATGCCGAAGCGCATGCGCGCGTTACGCACATTGTCGAACGTGCGCGCGGCCTGATCGTCGACGAGGACGTGGTCGGCGGCCAGGCAGCGGAGCGCGCGCTCCTGCATGGAGGGCAGCTCCGCCGGCATGCCGGTCAGCACCATGCGCTGAGCCGCGCCGCGAGCGATCAACGCGCAGGCCGCATCCATGCGGTGGCTGAGGAGCTCGCCCACGGGCGCGCCCAGCACGATGACCACCTCGCGCGGCGGGGCGTCGTCGGGGAGGAACATCCGGTGGCTCGCCGCGCGCTCCATGTCGATGCGCACCACCTCCGCCACGGCGGCGATCAGCCCGAGCAGCCCGACCACCGCCACCGCGAACGGGAGAACGCGTCGAGCACGACCCGCCATGCCCGAAGCCTGCACCGCCGGTGCAGGGGCGTCGAGTCGCGCGCCGAGCGGGCCGTTATCCCCGCGACCGCAGCGCCTTGAGGATGACCTCGGTCGGCGACGCCGGCGCCACCGCCGGCGGCTCCGGCGCAGCCACGTCGTCGCTCGCGGCGTCGGGCCGCGTCGGCTCGTCGAAGTCCTCGAGCGCTCGCACCCCGCGCGGCGGCGTGGGATCGGTACCGAACGGACGCAGCGGCGCGTCGACGTCGACCAGCAGGCGCGGCGCGCCCCCCACGTCGACCAACTCCCACACCACGCTGGCTTTCCCCCGCTTCATGGCGGTCAGCCCTGCCGGCTCGGGTCGAAGAGGTCGAAGAAGCGCTCGATGGCCGCCGAGCCCGCCTCCTCCTCGTCTTGGGTCAGGCGCATGCGGTCGAAGGCGCCGAGGCGGTTCTCGATCACCTCGCGCGGCGACGCGTCCCACCCGAAGTGATCGTCGTACCAGCTGTTCTTGAGTGGCAACCGGCGCCACTTGGTGTTGTCGTGCACGTCATCGTCCCCGTGATCGCGGGCCCGCCGCGATCGATGATCAGATCTCGAGGCCACTGCGGCGCCATCGGCGGCCGCGGTGGCCTCGAGCGTTCCACCCCTCAGCCGCAGCCCGTGGTGGCGCCGCAGTTCTCGCACTTGTAGCAGGCGCCGCAGCGCACGGTGATGCTGCCGCACGCCGGGCACGCGGGCGCGTCGGCCTGCGTGACGAAGGTGCGGTGCTCCTGCGCCTGGATGCCCGCCGGCCGCACCGAGGCCACCACGGCCGCGGCGAGGGCCTTCGGCTCCACGGCCACCTTGGGCTGCTCGGCCTGCACGAACATCTCCGCCTGCGCCGCGCTCGGATCGAACGGGCGCTCCTCGGCCGGCAGGAACTTCAGGCCGAGCCAGCGGAAGATGTAGTCGCACACGCTCTTGGCGATGGGCACCTGCTGGTTGCCGGTGAAGCCCGAGGGCTCGAAGCGCATGTGGCTGAACTTGTCGACCAGCACGCGCAGCGGCACACCGTACTGCAGCGCGAGCGAGATGGCCGTGGCGAAGGCGTCCATCAGGCCCGAGATGGTCGAGCCCTCCTTCGACATGGTGCAGAACAGCTCGCCCGGCTGGCCGTCCTCGAAGAGGCCCACGGTGAGGTAGCCCTCGTGGCCCGAGATCGAGAACTTGTGGGTGATGGCCGCGCGCTCGTCCTCGAGCTTGCGGCGCGTCACCACGCTGAGCCGCTGCTTGAGCCGCACCAGCTCCGAGGGGTCCTTCATGGCGGCGAGCACCTCGTCGGCCGTGAGCCCCTTCTCGAGCAAGGCCTGCGTGGGCAGCTGGATGCCCGTGGCGGCGTCGGTCTTGCCGTCGGCCTTGGCCTTCGACGTCGACAGCGGCTGGCTGCGCTTGCAGTTGTCGCGGTAGATGGCGATGGCCTTGAGCCCGAGCTTCCAGGCGTCGAGGTAGATCTGCTCGATCTCCTCCACGGTGGTGGTCTCGGGCATGTTGACCGTCTTCGAGATGGCGCCCGACAGGAACGGCTGCGCGGCCGCCATCATGCGCACGTGGCCCATGGGCGCGATGCTGCGCGCGCCCTTGGCCGGGCGGAAGGCGCAGTCGAACACCGGCAGGTGCTCGGCCCGCAGCTGCGGCGCGCCCTCGATGGTCTCGTGCTCCTCGATGTACTTGAGGATGGCGGCCTTCTCCGCCGCGGAGTAGCCGAGCGCGTCGAGCGCCTCGGGGACCGTGGTGTTCACGATCTTCATCAGGCCGCCGCCTACCAGCTTCTTGTACTTGACGAGCGCGATGTCGGGCTCGATGCCGGTGGTGTCGCAGTCCATCATGAAGCCGATGGTGCC
>CAZONM010000319.1:0-7146 GCA_964580865.1 uncultured Myxococcales bacterium
GCTCGCGCGGCGCGTCCACGCCCGCGTCGGGCTCGGGCGGCGGGTCCGCGCCCGCGTCCGCGTCCGCCGGTCCCGCGTCGACGGGATCGTCGGGCGGCGGGTCCTCCGGCACGACACATGTGCCGTCGCTGGCGCAGCCTGTCGCCGTCACGGGGCAGCGGAAGAGCTGCGCGCCATCGATCTCGCAGTCGGGATCGTAGGCGCCGCACTCGCAGTCGCAGCCGTCGACGGCGTCGTACCAAGCGGCGTCACACGTCCACTCGGCGGGCGGCGAGGGATCACCACCGCCATCCGGGTCTTGGCATTCGAAGCCGGCCGTGCCGCACACGTAGCTCGCGTCCTCGCAGGTCCCCACACAGCAATCGCCGCCGTCCCAGCCGCAGTCGGCGTTGTTCGCGACGGTGTCGCAGTAGCCGTCGTGCACCCACTCGCTCGGCGCGGCGCAGGCGCTGCCAGGGTCGCCTGGTGGGGCGTCCGGGTCGTGGCAGTCGAAGCCGGCGGCCCCGCACGCGTAGGTCGCCTCCTCGCAGGTGCTCACGCAGCAATCGCCGCCGTCCCACCCGCAGGCGGCGTTGTTCGCCAGCGCGTCGCAGTAGCCGTCGGCGACCCACTCGCCCGGCGCGGCGCAGTCGCCGCCCGGGCCGCTCGGCGGCGCGGCTGGGTCTTGGCACGAGTAGCCGGCGCTGCCGCACGCGTAGTCGCCGCCCGCCACGCACGTGGTGGCGCAGCAGTCGCCGCCGTCCCACCCGCAGCCGGTGTTGTTCGCCTGCTCGTCGCAGTAGCCGTCGCCGAGCCACGCGGGCGGGACCATGCACGGCGTGGCGCTCGGCGGCGCCTCGGGCGGGGTGCACACGCCCGTGGGCGCGCTCGCGTTCTCGCGGGCGCACTCGAGGTCGGCGGCGCACTCGAAGCTGCCCGGGATGCACACCGCGCCTTCCCCGAGGTTGACGCACGCGCCGTCGACGCACTCCCCGTCGCCGACCAAGGGGTGCGCGCAGTCGGTGCCGAGCGCCTGCGCGAGGTCGCTGCAGGCGTGGACGCGCACGGTGCCGGCGCAGCGCGGTGGTGGCTCGTAGGTGGGGTCCTGGGGGTCGCAGGAGCCGAGGCCCAGGGTGCAGCCGATGAGCGGATCGCAGCCCATGTCCGGGTCGAGACCACCGGCGTCGCCGCACCCCCACGCCTCGTGCCCCGTGGTGGTGGCGCAGTGCTGGCCCTCGCGGAACACGCAGCGCGCGCCCGCGGCCAAGTCGAGGCACGCGCCGCCCTGGGTGAGCGTGTTGCCCTCGGCGTCTTGGTACTCGAGGTCGTGGCACGGCACCGTCATCAAGAGACCGTCGTCGCAGTACTCCAAGACCTCGCCGTTGCACTGCCCGGCCGCCGGCGCGCCGCCGCACGGATCGGCGCTGGCGGGCGTGTCGCAGACCCCGGGCGGGCCCCAGCCGTGGTTGCACACGCACGTGGCGAGGCCGCCCGCCTCCAGGCTGCAGCGCGCGTTCGGTCCGCAGATGGGCGCGCCGCTCACGCACGTCCCCGCCACGCAGGCGTCGTCGCCCGTGCACGCGTCGCCGTCGGCGCAGGCGTCGCCGTCATCAAGCGGCCGCCCCTCGCACGCGCCGGTGGCGGGGTTGCAGACGCGGTCGACGCAGTCCGTCGGATCGCCGTCGGTGCAGGTCACCACGGACCTTGGGTTGATCTGGCAGCTCCACGGGAGCTTGCTCCGATCACAGTAGGCGGTGCCGTTGCACTGGTCGCCGTCGTTCGGGCAGTCGGCGTCGAGGCGGCACTCGCAGATCGAGGAGCCGCCCAAGCATTCGCCGTCCGAGCAGTGATCGTCGCTGGTGCACGGGTCGTCGTCGGAGCACGTCGTGGTCTCGGGGGCGTCGAGCATGAAGCACGCGCCCGTCGCCGGATCGCAGGTGTTGGTGGCGCACAGGGTGTCGCCGCTCGAGGGGCAAGTGACGACCGTGGCCGGGTTGTGGCGGCAGACGTGCTGGCCGTCGGAGAGGTCGCAGTAGGGCACGCCGTTGCACCGGTTGCCGTCGTCGATGCAGTCGCTGTCGTGCTCGCACTCGCAGGTGAGCCCGGGGCCGACGTCGATGGTGCCCACGCAGGCGCCATTAAAGCAGTGGTCGCCGCTGGTGCACGGGTCGCCGTCGGTCGCGCAGTCGGTGCCGTCGTCGAACGGGGCCAGCGCGCACGCCCCGGTGGCCGGGTCGCAGGTCGAGACCGCGCAGTCGCTGTTGCCGACGGTGGGGCAGCTGGTGCACACGCCGGCGCGGATGATCGAGGCGCCGCTCTCGGAGGTGGCCTGCAGCGCGCCCGCGCAGTGGAAGCCCGACGGGCAGTCGGCGCTCGCCATGCAAGCGACCCCCGGCTCCTTCACTGTGGCCGGGTTCACCTTGCAGAGGTTGGCCGCGAGGTCGCAGTAGAGCGTGCCGTTACACGCGTTGCCGTCGTCGAAGTTGGCCATGCAGTCGGCGTTGCTCTGACACGCGCACTGCGCACCGGCGCCGACGCTGAGCGTGCCCTGGCAGATGCCACCCGTACACGTGTCGTTGATCGTGCACCCGTTGCCGTCGTCGCACGAGGCGCTCAGCGCCGTGACCTTGCACAGGCCGTCGGAGGGATCGCAGAGGTTCTGGCTGCAGGCGGTGTCGTACGCCGACGGGCACGACTTGACCGTCGCCGGGTTCAACAAGCACTCGTGCGTGGCCTTGTTGCAGAAGAGCGTGCCGTTGCACAGGTTGCCGTCCTCGAGCGGGGCGCAGTCCGCGTCGTTCCGGCAGGTGCAGGTCTCGCCGGGTCCCACGTCGAGCTCGCCCCCGCAGGTGCCGGCCGTGCACTTGTCCTTGATGGTGCACGGGTCACCGTCGGAGCAGCTCGTCTGGTCGGGGACGGCCGTCATCCTGCAGACCCCGGTCGCAGGCTGGCACGTGTTCATGCTGCACGCCGTGTCGTTTTCCGTGTTGCACTCCACCACGGTCGCTGGGTTCACCTTGCACGTGTGAGCCGGCCAGTCGCAGTAGAGCGTGCCGTTGCAGACGTCGCCGTCCTCGAGCGCGCCGCAGCCGGATTGATAGGTGCACTCGCACGTCTTGCCGGGGCCGACGTCTTGGGTCCCCGCGCAGTACCCGCCCCAATCGCCCCCGGCGTGACAGGTGTCGTTGATGGTGCACGGGTCGTAGTCGTTGCAGGGGCCGGCGAGCGCCACGAAGCTGCACAGGCCGGTCGCGGGCGCGCATTGGTTCTTGCCGCACGCGGAGTCCATCGACTTGTCGCAATGGGCGACGGTGTTCAAGGCGAGCTCGCACACACCCTTGTCTGGGTGGCACCAGTAGATCCCCGTGCACTTGTCGTTGTCCGGGTCGGCGCAGTCGGCGTCGGTGTCGCAGGCGGCGCAGCCGGGGATCGGCTGGTGCACGCAGAAGATGAAGAAGAAGTCCTTCGTGCACGGGTCGCCGTCGTCGCAGATGGCGGCGCGGGCCGCGCTCGGCGCCAGCAGCACGGCGACGAGGAGCACGCCGGACGGGAACGCGCCGCGCCGCATCCGATGCGTCCCTCGGCCCTCACGCGTTGCGGCAATACCTTCGGTGCCTGCATCAACGGCCACGGCTCACCCCCGGGTTCGGCGGACCCCCCGGTAGTTCGGCTCGCGCGACCAAGACTTTACGCGGCTGATCTGCGGGCCTGCCGGGTCGCCGGGCTGCCCGCCCTGGCGGACGCTGCGGCGTGAGCTCTGGACGGGGCCGAGCGGCGCGCGCCGCTACGGCGCCGACGGCGCCGCCGCCGCCGCAAGCCCGCGCCGGCGCAGCACGATCACGGCCGCCAGCGACGTCAGCGCCACGCACAGCGAGATGAACTGGCTCGTCGACAACACGCCGTCGATGACGTAGCCACGCTCGGCGTCGCCGCGGAACATCTCCAGCGTGCTGCGCACGATGGGGTACAGGATGCCGTAGCTCAAGAGCACCTGCCCGTGGAACCACTTGCGCGAGCGCACCACGAGCAGCGTCAGGAACAGCCCCACCTCGAGGAACGAGTCGATGAGCTGCACGGGGATGAGCGGCATGGTCGCCTTGATGTCGCGCATGCGCGCGACCACCTCGGCGCTCTCGCTGCCGAGCAGGCTCTGGTAGGCGAGCGCGCCCTCGGGGAACTGGATGGTGACCGGGAAGTCGGTCACGATCTGCCCCGCGGCGTCGAGGTGGTAGGCGGCGTCGCCCCAGCAGCAGCCGGCGGCGATGCAGCCGAGGCGACCGAAGGCCGCGGCCAGCGGCACGCCGACGATCATCATGTCGGCGAGCTTGAGCATGTCGGTGCCCCAGATCTTGTGCTTGTGCGCGTACCACAGGTACGCGACGAAGCCGCCGAGCGCGGCGCCGTAGAACACCAGTCCGCCTTCCCAGATCTTCACGATCTTGAGCGGGTGGGCCACGTAGTCTTGCCAGTTGACGAGGATGAAGACCACGCGCGCGCCGATCATGCCGCCGAGCAAGGCCCAAAACGCGAAGTCGAGCACCTCCTCGACGTACTGGCCCTGACGCTTGGCCTCGCGCCACGCCACGTACATGGCGAGCAGGAAGCCGATGACGATGAGCACGCCGTAGGTGTGCAACGGCAGTGGCCCCTTGATCCCGAGCGCGGGGATGTCGAAGAACGGGATCTTGATGAGCACCGGGTGCACGGGGCCTCCTGCAGCGAGCGCCGACGACAGCGGTGGTAGCGCGGCCGCGCGGTAGCGCAACGGCCAACGCGCCGCGTTGGTTCCCGGCCCTTGCCCTCGACGGACGGACGGTGCCAATGTCGCAACGGCCGAGCCGTGACCAATCCGCCCGGATCTCCTTCGGATCGTGGAGGCCCGCCGCGCGGCACGGGCGGGCCCCCGCCTGACGGCGCGCGCGCACCCAAGGCCGCCGAGCTGCCCGAGCTGGCGCCGGTGGCAGCGGCGCCGGTGGCGAGCGTGGAGCCGCATGGTGAAGAGACCGTGGAGCGGCCCTTGCCGCGCGCCACCTTGCCCTCCGACGCGGTGCCCGATCTGAGCGGCGCACCGTTCGAGCCGCCCACCTCCGAGGTGGTGCCGGTGGAGGCGCCCGCCCTCGACCCGCCCGACGAGGTGCCCCCCGTGGTCACCGGCGCCATCCTCGACGAGGTGGCGGCGGCGGCGGCCACGCTGCCCCCGTCGGACCGGCGCGGGCCCGGCGCGCCGTTCGACGAGCACACCATCGCGAGCCTGCCTGCCTACAGCGACGACGACCTCGATCCGCTCGCCGAGCAGACCGCCGACCTCGATCTGAATCGCCCGCCGGGCACCTCCGACGACCGTGCGCCGGAGCTGGGCGCCGCCGAGGACGAGGGCGCCACCGTGGAGGGCGCGCCCATCGTGGAGGAGGCGGGCACCGACGTCGGCCCCGCCCCGCCCGAGCCGGGCTCGGTGCTGCGCGCCGACACGGGCGAGGTGGTGCGGCTCGACGATCCGCTCGGCGAGCAGAGCGGCAGCCTGTTCTTCCGCGCGCGCATCGAGGGCGAGGAGCAGGCGTTCACCGCGGTGTGGACGGCCAATTCCACGCCCGAGCCGCCGTGGTCGCACCTGCCGGACCAACGCATCGTGCGCCCGCGCTGCCGCGTGTCGCTCGAGCGCGCCGCCGTGCGCGTGTTCGAGCGACCCAAGGGCAACACGGTGGTCGACTACCTCGGCGACGACGACCGCGTGCTGCCGGCCATGGCCACCATCGAGCTCGGCATCGAGCTCGCCGAGCTGCTCGAGGGGCTGCACGGCGCCGGGCAGTTCGTCTACGACCTCGACCCGAGCCAGATCGTCATCGAGCGCGGCGGCCGCGTGCGCTTCTACGCCGTCAGCGGCATCTACGGCGCGGGCGCCATGCCCACGGGCCAGCTCGGGCTGTTCTCGGCGCCCGAGCTGCGCCGGCGGCTCAGCTACCGCGTGGGCGCCCACAGCGACGTGTTCGCCGTGGCGCTGTTGTTGTACGCGCTCTTGTCCAAGCGCGCGCCCCTCGACGTCGACGTCGATCCGCACATGCTGTGCTCGCCGCGCGTGTTCCGCCCGGAGTGCCCGCTCGGCATCTGGCCGTACCTGCGCCCGTCGCTCGAGGGCAACCCGGCCCGACGCACCGGTCACGCGCGCGCGCTCAAGGCCGCGCTCGAGAAGGCGCGCCGCCGCCTGCTCGACGAGGCGCGCGCCGCCGAGCAGCAGGCCGACGTGGTGCTGGAGGCGTGGGCAGAGCAACACATCGGCATCACCAAGGCGCGCCGCGGCTCGGGCCAACAAGATCGCGCGCTCTCGGTGACGCACGAGAACGGCCGCATCGGCCTCTACCTCATCTCCGACGGCGTCTCGCGCAGCCGCTACGGCGACGGCGCGTTCGCCGCCGAGCAAGTTGAGCTGTCGGCGCTGCAGCGCTGGGGCGGCTTCGAGAAGGGCGGCACGGCGGCCCTCGAGCTCAACCACGCCCAGCGCAGCGACATCCTCAAGCAGATCACGCGCTCCGCCGGCAAGCGCATCAGCACCGAGGTCAACGCCAAGTACACGCCGCTCACCAACGAGCCGAACCAGGTCATGAGCGCCACGTTGGTGGCGATGTTCATCGTCAACGGCGAGGCAACGCTCGGCAACCTGGGCGACAGCCGCGCCTACCTCGTGCGCGACGGCACCATCGAGCAGGTGTCCATCGACCACGATCGCTGCACCGACGCGCTGCGCATGGGCCTGAGCTTCCGCGAGGCCGCGCAGGTGCAGATGGGCTCGGCGCTCACGCGCGTGGTCGGGCGCGTGGTCATCGACGACAACGGGCAATCGCACCCCGATCCCTTCGACCCCGAGATGTTCCGCGTGCGCCTGCTGCCGGGCGATCGGGTGCTGTTGTGCAGCGACGGCATCGCCGACTTCGCCGCCGGGCCCGGCGCGCCGCCGCACGACGCCGACGCCAAGCTGCTGCAGACGCTGCTCGAGTACGACGACCCGGCGCGCGCCGCCTTCGAGCTGGTGGTGCTGGCCAACCGCGCCGGCGGCTTCGACAACATCAGCTGCGTGGTGCTGGCCGTGCACGCGGCGCAGTAAGGGCCCGCGAACGGATAACTTGCTCGCCCTCGCGGCCGATCCATCGCCGCTGGCGTTGTCGCGTCCTCGGC
>CAZONM010000320.1:0-7143 GCA_964580865.1 uncultured Myxococcales bacterium
GCACGGCGCGCGCCCGCTCGAGCGCGCGCGCCACGGCGAACGCGTCCGCGGGCGTGGCGCCCGCGCGCAGGCGCACGAGGAACCAGCGCGTGCCCGCCATGCGCTCGACCTTCGTCGTGAGCCGCGCGTCGACGCGCGCCAGCGCCTGGGCCGCGGCCGTGAGCCTCGCCTCGGGCACCGTGCGCTTGAGCGCCACGAGCACGCCGTCGACGAGCGCGGGATCGTCCACGGCACGCGCGGCCTGCATGCGTGCCTGGCGGCGTGGCGCGAGCTGCTTGGTGTGCATGGGCCGTCCTCTCGGACGCGGACCTTACCGACACGTCCTGCGGCGGTGAACGGCCCGTCGCGCGCCGAGGTCGCGGCGTGACCTCGGTCGCACGACCGATCGTGGCCCGCAGTGCGTGGGAGCGGCGACGCGTTCGCCCTCGAGCGGCGCAGCACGTGCGCCTTGTGAGCGCGAGCGGCCCCGCGCTATTGCACGCCGCATGATCGACGCGCTCTTGGGCATGATGGTCGTGTTCTTTGGCCTCGCCACCGTGACGTCGTTCATCCAGGAGCGGCTCGCGTCGCTGTTTGGTTGGCGCCAGCGCAACCTGTACCGCGCGCTGCAGGGCATGCTCGAGGGCCCGGCCGATCCGCTGACGAACAACGAGGGCCGCGTGGCAGCGCTCGCGCGCGACCTCGGCGGCACGCTGCTGTCGTGGGTGCGCAAGCGGCCGAGCGGCGCCGTGGACCTGTTGCTGCAAGACCCCACAGTGCGCGCGCTGCGCGGCACCGGGTGGTTCGGCTCTCGGCTGCGGCGCGCGCCGAGCTACCTGCCGCGCGAGGCGTTCGTGGCCGCCGCCCGGCGCCTCGCGCCTGACCTTTCGCGCGGGCTGTCCGAGGACGCGTATCAGATCCTCAACACGCACACCGACGCCGAGGTCGGCGCGTGGTTCGACGCCACCATGGACCGCTGCGCCGGCTGGTATCGCCGGCAGACCCAGGTGGCGCTCCTGGTCATCGCCACCGTGCTCGTGATCGGGTGCAACATCGACGCGCTGCAGATCGGCCGCGCGCTGATGACCAACGCCGCCCTGCGCGACACCTTGGCGCTCGAGGCGCGCGCGCAGACCACGGCGCAGGCCGAGAGCGCGGCCACCGTGGCAGCGATGCAGCAGCTGCTGCGCGACAGCGGCGTGGAGCTCGGGCTCACCGGTGGCTGCGACGACGACAGCGGTGTGGTGCCCTGCGCCCTGGCGCGCGTGCGCGACAACGTGCGCCAGGCGTCGTCGCACGCGCTCGGCTGGCTCATCGCGATCTTGGCCGCGGCCGCGGGCGCGCCCTTCTGGTTCGACCTGCTGGCGCGCGTGGCGCAGCTGCGCGCCGCCGGCCCGCCACCGCCGCGAAGCGCGCCGGTCGGCGGCGGCAAGGGCCGCGCTGACGACGACGGCGGTGCCCATGCCTGACGGCAAGCGCCACTACGTGCTGTGGCTCATCAACGCCGTGCAGGATTGGGACAAAGCCACGCTGCTGCGCGCCATCACCGACGCGGCGGCGCCGGGCACCGTCACGGCCGAGCTCGGCGACCGCGAGGCGCCGGGCAACCAGAGCCATGGCGTCGACGTCAATGACCATCAGGCCGCCAAGCTGATGCCGGGCACCGACGGTCGCACCGAGTACACGGCCTTCGGCGCGCTCATGCACGAGGGCGGGCACCTCACGCGCGACCGGCTCGCCGACAAGAAGCGCGAAGGGCACCTGTTCGACGAGTACTTCGTGCCGATCCCCGTGAAGTGCCTGGGCGATCCCGCGGCGCTCAGCGCGGAGGTGGACGCGCTGCGGCGGCGGTTGGCGAAGCCGCGCTTTGGTGCCATCGATCAGATCGCGCTCGGGCGCCTGCTCACGTCGTATTCGGAATATTTCACCAGCGGCCGCCCGCATTCGTTCGAGCGCTATTGGGACCGCGGCTTCACCGGCGCGCCCACGGCGGGAGCGTCGGCCAATGGCACGCTGCGCGAGGTGCGCATGCATAGCCGCGCGTACCTCGGGTACTACGGCATGCTGGTGCGCTGGAACGCGCGCCCCGGTCACGAGCGTGATCGACACCTGCTGCTCGGCTACTCGCAGGGCGGCCTCGTGGGGCGCTTCGTGGCGTACCTCGACGAGCACGTGTTCGGCCTCGGGCTGGTGCACGGCGTGGTCACGGTGCAGTCGCCGAACTACGGCTCGCCGGTGGCGCGCAGCCAGAACGCCGCACAGCTCGAGCACGTGCTGCGCGCGCGCCTGCCCGCGTTGCACAAGGTCGCGTGGCTGGCGCGCCCGCTCATCCCCGCGGACCTCGCGCCGCTCGCGGCGTGGTTGTTCGCCGAGGCGAAGCAGGAGCACGCGCAGCAAGGGTCGAGCCGCGTGACCATCGACGTCCTCGACACGAAGCTCGCGGAGACCATCGTGCACATTCGCCGACGCATCGCCACGGGTCAGGCGCCGTCACCGGCGGCGTCGCTCGAGACGGTGGCGATGCTCGTGTCGGCGCGCAAGTGGATCTCGGGGCTGTGCACCAAGCGCGGCGGGCTGCGCTTCGCGTTCGCCGACCTGAACCCCGAGCGCATCTGCAAGGCGGGCGCAGTCGAGCGCGTGCTGCGCTTGATCAACGATCCGGGCCATCGCGCGGTGCCCCACGCGGCGATCACCGGCTGCAACCCGAGCGTGGAGGCGCTGTTCGGCGGCGGCGCGCTCGGCGCCGTCGCGCGCGTCGTGGGATCGCTCGCCGGGCTGTCGCTGAGCACGCTCACCGCGGAGTATCAAAGCGTGTTCGACGAGCGCGACCGGCTGCCGCCGAGCCCGGCGCCGGAGTACGTCGCGCTCGCCGACAGCTACCGCGCGACCATCACCGCCATCCCCGGTGGCGAGGGCGGGCCCATCGCGGCCATGAGCCATGACTGCGTGATCCCGTCGAGCCATCAGCTGATGTACGGCGTGCGGCAGCTCTCGGTGCCCGCGGGGCGCGCGTTCGTGGGGAACTTCGTGAACGTCGACGCGAACCACGCGTCGGGGACGGCGCTGCGCGACGCGCGGCCGACGGATCTGGAGCTGACGGTGCGGGCGCTGGCGCGGGTGGTGCGGGCGGATGGGTGAGCGCGGCGCGACGTCCCCGCGCCCATGAGCGCGACCGCGTCCTACGAGGTCGTGGCGTGACCGGGCTGCTATCGTGCGCGCGTGCACGTGCAGCCCCTCGCGCCCAACCTCGACGGCGAGCACAACCTGCTGCGCGGGATCCGCGAGGCGCTGCGCGACGCGGACGAGGCGGTGCTGTGCGTGGCCTTCGCGTCGTCGGCCGGCGTGCACCTGCTCAGGCGCGCGCTCGAGCCGTTGCGCGCGCGCCAGGGCGCGATGCTGCTCGTGACCACCGCGTTTGGCACCAGCACGCTCGACGCCCTGCACCTCGCCTACGACGTCGGTGTCGATGTCCGCGTCATGAACCCCGGCACGGGCACCTTCCACCCCAAGGTGTATCTGGCGCGGCGGGACGATCAGATCTCGGTGGTGGTTGGGTCGGCGAACCTCACGGGTGGCCTCGTCAGCAACGTCGAGATGGCCACCATGATGCGCGGCGAGATGCGAGAGCCCGAGCTCGCGATGTTGCTCGCGTGGTCGCGCGAGCTGTGGTGCTCCCCCGACGCCGTCCCGTGGTCGCCCAGCAGCGCGCGACCGCCGCCCGAGCCGCTCGGCGCCGAGCTATTCGCCGCCATCGACCGGGCGCTCGCGGGCGCGCCCATCGTGCGGACCCTCGGCAAGGGCGCGGTGAACCACGTCGTCGAGCGCACGCCGCACGGCCTGTACGTGGAGACCGCGCGCTCACTCCAGCGCGGCGGCGGCGCCGAGCTCGTCCCCGGCTGGATGATCCAGCTCGCCTGGGATTACCTGCGCGCGCACGGCGCGCTGACCAACAAGGAGCTGCTCGCCACCGATGGCCTCAACGTCAAGCGCTCGAGCTTCGTGTGCGCGCTGTTGGCGAGACTGCCCGGCGTCGAGGTCTTTTTCGAGCCGACGCTCGGCGTGCGCCTGGTTCGCTCCCCGTCAGGCGCCGGCGAACAGCGATCGTAGCTCCGCGCGCGGCGGCGGCTCGAAGGTGCTCGGCGCGCGCCAGAGCAGGGCCTGCTCGGGCAGGCGCAGGTAGAGGCCGCGCGCGACCGCGACCGACACCTCGCGCCTCGACGGCCACGCGTACGTCTCGCGGATGGTGCGCAGCCCGCTCGCGCCGTTTGCCAGGTGCGTGAGCCAGTGCTCGACGTGGGCGGCCGCCGCCAGGTGGTCGCTCTTGGAGGCGTTGCAGCGCGCGTGGGCCGCCACCAGGTTCTCGATGGCGTCGGTGGCGTGGCGCGCCCAGGGGACGAAGTGGTCGACCTGCGCGTCGCGCTCGCTCATCGATCGCGCGCAGTAGAAGCAGCGGCCGCGCTGCAATTCTCGCAGCGGGGCGCGCAGCGCCGAGAGCGCGGCGCGGTCGGCGCCGAAGAGGAAGGCGTCGAGCTCTTCGGTGGGCAGGCGGTTGAACTCGGCGAGCAGCGCGCTCCACTCGCGCTCGATGAGGGGACGCAACAGCGTCGAGAGCCGCACGAGGCTCTCGGCCGCCCCGGGCTGGAAGCGGATCAGGTTGTCCACCGCGCCGGAGCGCCACGCGGATTGGCGTATCGAGTGGTCCCAGTTGATCACGTAGAGGAAGGGCGTCGACACGCGCCCGACGGTCTGCAGACGCGGCAGCGGCATCTCGACGAGCTTCCACTCGACGTCGCGCACGAGGCGTGCCCAGGCCTCGGGCTCGCGCTGCCGCACGCGCTCGGCGGTGGTGCGCTTGGCGTCGGCGCCGCGGAAATCGGCGATGAGCTGCACGAGCTCGGCCTGGCCGCGCTTGCCGCGCTGCGGGCGGTTCTGCCCAAGCACGCGCGAGTTGCCCGGGAAGACGCGCGTGTGCGGCCAGTAGAGGGCGGTCACGCGCTCGGCGAGCTCGCGCGTGGTCACGCTGGTGGGCGGGGCGCCGTCCTGCTGGGTCTTCTCGAGCGCGAGGTCGAGCAGAGCGAGCAGCACGGCGAGCTTGTACGTCGACGTGTAGCTACCGCGATCGAGGACGGCGAGCAGGCGCTCACCGAAGCCGACGAGGTCGACGGGCGCCACGTTCATCGCGACGGGTCCCGCCAGTACGCCGCCTGCTTCGGCAGAACCCACCGGATGCCGCCGCGCGGATCGACGACGTCGCCGAGGGAGCGCGGGATGACATGAACGTGCAGGTGCATGACCGTCTGGCCAGCGGCGACCCCGGCGTTGAAGCCGACGTTGTAGCCGTCGGGATGGTGCGTGGCGTCGAGGAGGTGCTTCACCTCGTCGACGAGGTCGAGCAGGGCGTGCTGCTCGTCGCGCGTGGCGTCGAACCACGAGCCGACGAGACGCTTCGGCACCACCAGCGTGTGGCCGGGGCTCACGGGGAAGCGGTCGCGCACGGCGAAGGCGAGGGCGTTGTGGGCGAGCCACTCGGCAGGATCGAGCTCGAGGAACGGCGACGTGCCCATGGGCGCATCCTCGCACGGCGGGCGGTGCCGCGGCCCGCCCCGTGCTCGCGCATGCGTGGCGCGCGGGCTAGAGTTGGTGTGATGCGCGGCTACGTCGGGCTCACCGATGACGACTGGTATGCGCAGCTGAGCGGCGACGGCGCGCGCGAGGCCAACTTCTGGAAGCCGTCGGCCGGCCCGATGAAGGCGCTCGAGCGCGGCGAGCCGCTGTTCTTCCTGCTGAAGAAGCCGCGGTCGGCGATCTGTGGGTTCGGCATCTTCGTGCGCTTCGAGCGGCTGCCCGTGTGGCTCGCGTGGGAGACCTTCGGCCGCGCGAACGGCGTGCGGTCACATGGCGAGCTCGTGCAACGCATCGAGAAGTACCGCGGGCGCTTCGGCGCCGTCGGCGAGATCGACTCGACGCAGATCGGCTGCATCGTGCTCGAGGAGTGCACGTGGTTCCCCGAAGAGCAGTGGGTGCGCCGGCCGGCCGACTGGCGTGACACGATCGTGAGCGGCAAGGGCTACGAGCTCGCCGCGGGCGAAGGCAAGCGCGTCTGGATCGACTGCCTGCAGCGGGCGGCCGTCGCCGCCGGTGCCTTGCCGCTCGTGGCCAGCGCCGTCGAGGCGGCGCGGTTCGGCAACCCGATGCTCGTCCTGCCCCGCCTCGGGCAAGGCGCGTTCCGCCTGGAGGTCATGGAGGCCTACGACCGTGCTTGCGCGGTGACCACCGAGCACTCGCTGCCCGTGCTCGAGGCTGCGCACATCAGGCCGTACGCCGACGATGGGCCGCACGACGTGCGCAACGGCGTGCTGCTGCGCACGGACCTGCACCGGTTGCTGGACCGCGGCTACCTGACGATCACCGATGATTGCCGACTGGAGGTCTCGCGGCGGCTTCGCGAGGACTATGAGAACGGCAAGGCGTACTACGCGATGCACGGGCAGCGACTGCACCTGCCCACCAAGCGGGCGTGCGCTCCCGCCGCCGAGCACCTCCAGTGGCACCACGAGCACGTGTTCCTCGGGTGAGCGGCGTGGGGTGAAGCCGCGCCGACCCCCAACCGGTCACGGACAAGGTGGGGTCAGAGCCGGGTGGACGCCAGGGGTCGGAGCACCTGAAGCGGGTTCGAAAGGGGCGCAGCCCCTTGGGGAGCACTGGACCACGGCCGTCGTGAGGAGCCGCGAGAGCGGCTCCTCACCCGCTCTCGTCGACGGCGACCAGGAGCGTGGTGCGGTGGTCGGCGCCGCTGGGGCTGCCGATCCCCCGGCGACGAGAGCCACGGCCGCTTCCTTTCACGCGAACGGGCCCGCGACAGCGGGCCCGTTCGTGGGAAAGGAAGGAATGGAGCTGGACGGGATCGAACCGACGACCTCAAGCTTGCAAAGCTCGCGCTCTCCCAACTGAGCTACAGCCCCAACACTCCCCACCGTAGGCAACCCGCCCCACCTCCGCAACGCCCCCTCACGGCCCGACGGGCCACGTCCCGTCGCTCGCGGGCCGGCACCGCCCCTGCCCGTCCGCCACCGCGCTCGGCGGCGCCCCGCGCGCGAACGCGTCGACGCCCACGACGCTCCCCGGGGCCGGCGGCACCACCACCTCGGCGCCCTGCGCGTCGAC
>CAZONM010000321.1:0-7127 GCA_964580865.1 uncultured Myxococcales bacterium
CCAGCGGCACGCCGCGGCGCACCACGGCGCGCCCGAGCGCGGCCAGGCGCGACGCCGCCTCGGGGTTCGGTCGCTTGCGCTGGAGAAACGCGGCGAGCTCCGGGTTCTCGGCCTGCGCCTCGGCGAGCGCCTGCGCGGCGAAGGCCTTCATGGCCGCGAGCCTGGCCTCGAGCGCGGCCTTCTCGGCGGCGAAGTCGTTCGCCAGCGCCGTGCTCATGCTGGTGCTTGCGTGGTGCTCGATCTCGTGGCGCGCTGCCGCCACCTGCGCGCGGATCACGTTGGTGATGGACGCGCCCTGGCGTTCGACGCTCTCGGTGATCACGCGCGCCGCATAGCCGCGCGCCGCGACGCCGAGGGCGCCAGGGGGCGGCGGCGCGCCAGCGGCGACGCCACGCACGAGCTCCTCGCCGCCGAGCTCGGCCAGCTCGGCGGTGAGCGCGGGGAGCTGCGTCGTCGCCAACACGTCGGCCGCCTCGGCGAGGTGGTACAAGTCTTCGCCAAAGAGCCGTACCTCCTCGCCCATCTGCGAGTAGAACCCCAGCAAACGGCGGTTGAGCCTGCCGCGCCAGTCGGGCGGCGCCTCGGCGTCGCGCATGCCCTGCAGCAGCATGGCGCACTTGATGGTGGTGAGCGCCTCATACTTGCCCGTGATCGCCTTGTGCGCGAGCAGCCCCTCGGTGAGCGAGTCGAGCAGGGTGACGATCGCGCCGAGCCCCGGGTGCCCCGTGAGCAGCCCGGTGGCCGCGCCGGCCACGCCGTGCCCCACGATGGTGCCGCCGATGGCGCCACCCTTGAGCGGCCGCTCGCTCAGCAGGTTGCGCTCGACGAACCCGGCGAATTCGCTCGTGCCCGCGTCGGTGAGCGCCAGCTTCAGGTGGCGCGTGACCGGCGCCTTCAGCTCCACGTCGGGCGCGCCCTCGAGGAGCTTCTTGAGGATGGCGCCGTCACCCTCGGCCAGCAGGCTCTGCACCAGCGTCGTGAAGGCCTGGGCGCGCACCATCGGCATGCCGGGCACGGCCTTCCCGTGCAGCGCCGCGAGCACCTGCTCGAAGCTCGGCAGCGCGCCGCCGAACGCACCCTTGAGGCCGGGGTGCCGGTCGAGGGCCGCCTCCACCTGTGCGCGCAGCAGGCCGCCGAGCACTTGCCCCGCGATGAAGTCGGTGGAGCCGGTCATGCCGGCCGACAGCGCTCCGTACCACCACGGCAGTGACTTGCCGGTCGCGTCCCAGCCGTGCTGCAACCCCAAGCGCGCCATGTTGGCGAAGAAGGCCTCGTTGGGGCTGTCGCGGTGCCGCGCGATGCGCGAGCCGGCGTAGTCGATGCCCTTGGCGGCGATGAGCTCCAAGCCGAGGGCGGTGCCGAGTCCCATGGGCCGATTGTCGATCACGCGCCCGCCCGCCGCCAAGCGACCTCGCGCGCCTCCGGGCCGGCGCTCACGCCCTCGCAGCGCGGCCGCGCGGGGGGTCCGCGCGGCCTCCCGCGGCGCTCGGCAAGCCCCCGGATTCACGACGTCAATGCGGCCCCGATCCGTCGCCGCCCGCGTTGACCCACCCCCCCGATCCCGGTACCCCGGCCGCCATGACCGACAACACCGGCAGCGGCGGCGGCACCCCCAAGGACCCAGACGGCGTGGAGCCCGGCGGCGACGGCGGCCACGGCGACGGCGGCCGGCGCGACGTGGAGATGCGCAGCATCGTCGACGAGATGCGCGACAGCTACCGCGACTACTCCATGAGCGTCATCATCGGGCGCGCGCTGCCCGACGTGCGCGATGGGCTCAAGCCCGTGCACCGGCGCATCCTCTACGCCATGTACGACGAGGGCCTGTTGTCCTCGAAGAAGTACAGCAAGTGCGCGGGCGTGGTCGGCGAGGTGCTCAAGAAGTACCACCCGCACGGCGACGCCGCCGTGTATGACGCGCTGGTGCGCCTGGCGCAGCCCTGGAACATGGGCATGACGCTCATCGATGGGCAGGGCAACTTCGGCTCCGTCGACGGCGACCCGGCGGCGGCGTACCGCTACACCGAGTCGCGCCTCACCAAGCTGGCCGAAGAGCTGCTGCGTGACATCGAGAAGAACACCGCCGACTTCGTGCCCAACTTCGACGGCGGCCACGAGGAGCCGTCGGTGTTGCCGGCGCGCGTACCGAACCTCCTGGTGAACGGCTCCGAGGGCATCGCCGTGGCCATGGCCACGCGCTGCCCGCCGCACAACCTGGGCGAGGTCATCGACTGCTTGGTGGCGCTCATCGAGGAGCTGTACGAGGGCAAGGAGAAGCTCACGGGCCCGCGCATGCTCTCGCTCATGCCCGGCCCCGACTTCCCCACCGGCGGGCAGCTGTGCGGCCAGGGCGGCGTGGCGGCCTACTACGGCTCGGGCAAGGGCTCGCTCAAGCTGCGCGGCAAGGCGCGCATCGAAGACAACGCCAAGAGCAAGCGCACGCAGATCATCATCGACGAGATCCCCTTCCAGGTGAACAAGGCCAAGCTCGTCGAGCGCATCGCCGAGCTGGTGCACGAGAAGAAGATCGAGGGCATCGCCGAGCTGCGCGACGAGAGCGACCGCGAGGGCATGCGCATCGCCATCGACCTCAAGCGCGACGCCATCGGCGACATCGTGCTCAACCAGCTGTACAAGCACACGCCGCTCGAGGTGACGTACCCGGTCAACATGCTGGCCATCGTCGACGGGCAGCCGAAGACGCTCGCCATGCGCGAGCTGCTGCAGAGCTTCGTCGACTTCCGGCGCGAGGTGGTCACCCGCCGCACGCGCTTCGAGCTCGACGAGTGCGAGAAGCGCTTCCACGTGCTGGCCGGCCTGGTGACCGCGCTCGACGACATCGATCGCGTCATCACCATCATCCGCTCGTCCCGCGACACCGACGAGGCCAAGGCCAAGCTCATGGCCGAGAAGTTCGCGGGCGCCGCCAAGCTCGGGTTGTTCGCCGAGGCGCCCACGCGGCAGATCGAGGGCTGGCTCAAGCAGGGCTTCGCTCAGCTCGACGAGATCCAGGCGGCGGCCATCCTCGAGATGCGCCTGTCGCGCCTGGTGGGCCTGGAGCGCGACAAGCTCCTCGAGGAGGGGCAAGACCTGCTCACCGAGATCGCGCGCCTGCGCGAGATCTTGGGCGACCTGCGCGTGCTCATGCAGGTGATCAAGAACGAGCTCAAGGAGCTGCGTGAGAAGTTCGCCGAGCCGCGCCGCACGCAGATCATGGCCGACGTCGACGAGATCAACCTCGAGGACTTGATCGTCGAGGAGGAGATGGTCGTCACCATCTCGCACTCGGGCTACATCAAGCGCTCGCCGCTGTCCGCCTATCGCGCGCAGCGCCGCGGCGGCAAGGGGCGCAGCGCGGCCAAGACCAAGGACGAGGACTTCATCCAAGACGCGTTCGTGGCGTCCACGCATGCGTACCTGCTCACCTTCACGTCGGCCGGCAAGGTGTACTGGCTCAAGGTGCACCAGGTGCCCGAGGCCGGCGGCCAGGCGCGCGGGCGGCCCATCATCAACCTGGTGCAGCTCGACGACGGCGAGACCGTGCGCGCGGTGTTGCCGGTGCGCAAGTTCCCCGACAACGAGGGCGAGGCCTACGTCGTCACCTGTACGAAGAGCGGCACGGTCAAGAAGACCGACCTCACGCAGTACGCCAACCCGCGCACCACGGGCCTCATCGCCTGCGGCATCGAGCCGGGCGACCAGCTCATCGCTGCGCAGATCACCGACGGCAAGAGCGACCTGTTCCTCACCACGGCCGATGGCATGTCGATCCGCTTCCTCGAGGACGAGGTGCGCCCCATGGGCCGCGCGGCCGTGGGCGTCATCGGCATCAAGCTCACGGAGACCGGGGGCCGCAAGGACGAGGTGGTGTCGATGGAGGTGCTCAAGGCGGGCACCAAGGTCCTCACCGTCACCGAGCGCGGCTACGGCAAGCGCACGGCCGAGGCCGAGTACCCGCGGCAAGGGCGCGCCGGGCAGGGCGTCATCACCATCAAGACCACGGAGCGCAACGGCCGCGTGGCCGCGGCCATCCAGGTGAAGCCCGGCGATCAGGCCATGATCATCACCGACGGAGGCACCCTGATCCGCACCTCCACCGACGAGGTCAGCGAGATCGGGCGCAACACGCAGGGCGTCCGTATCCTGAACGCCGAGGAGAGCGAGCGCGTCATCTCGGTGGTGCGCATCGCCGAGCCCGAGGGCGCCGACAAGCCCACGGGGCTCAGCACCGTCGACGGCGCCCCGGTGGTCGACGGTGACGGCGGGTCCGACGGCGGAGAGCCCTGAGTGCGCGCCCGGTGTACGCCGGCGCTGCTCGCGCTCGCGTGCGGCGTCTCCGCTTGCCCGGCGCCCACCGAGCACGAGGGCACGACGGGCCGCGAGGGCGTGGCGCGCTTCGTGGCCGAGACCGATCTGGTGTTCTCGGCCACGCTGGTGGTGGGCTCCACCAGCACCGTCACCGTGGCCCCCACCGACGAGGCAGCGCCGCCGCCCGAGGGCGCGCTCTTGCGCAGCGCCAACGACGCCGTGCTCAGGGTGGGCGAGCCCGACGCCGACGGGGCCGCGCCCATCACGCTGGCGGGCCCTGGCCGCACCGACCTCGAGCTGGTGGGGCCCGACGGCACGCTGGTGGACGCCGTCGAGGTGCGGGCCGCCGTCCCCGGGGCTACGGCGCTCGTCGACGGCGACCTGCTGGCGGCGTCGAGCGTGCTGGACGCGCGCCTGCCCGCCGAGGGCTGGGGGTTCTTGGTGGATCGCGAGCTCAGCCTGCTGGTGTCGGCCGTCGATCGCTGCGGCGGTGACCTGCTCGATCTCCACGCCTCCACCGTGCGCGTCGACGACACCACCACCGCCGACGTGACCGTGAGCGCCGCCGCGCCCGCGAGCTTCACGGCCGAGGCCACCACCGCTGGCGACGTGGGCCTGGTGCTGGAGACGCCGGGGCTCGATCCGCTCGCCTATCCCGTGCAGGCCTTCGAGCCCGCCGAGGTCGACGAGGTGGCGGTGTCGGCCGCCACCGCCGACGACACCGGGCGCCTCGGGCTCTGGGGCCGCGCCTACGCCAACGACGTGGAGGTGGTGGGCCCGCTGGTGTTCTCGTGGCGCGCCGACGAGCGCGTGGCGCTGTCGGCGGCGAGCGGCCTGGCCATCGAGGTGCAGGTGTCGTTCCCGGCCGAGGGCGAGCCGCCCGACGATCGGCCGGCCACCGTCACCGCCGAGGTGCTCGGCGAAGTGGGCACGCTCGACCTGTTCACCGCGCGCCAAGAGACCGAGCGCGGCCCGCCGGCCCGCGCCGTCGTCGTCGAGGGCAGCGCCGCGTCGGGGTGCGGCGCCGATCCGTGCGATCCCTTCGCCGCGGCCGCGCTGTTGGGCGCCATCGCGCTGCGCCGCCGCGTGCGCCTGCTGCGCCGGCGCCTCCCTGGCGTGGCCGATGGCTGAGGCGCTGCTCGTCGCCGAGGGCTTGTCGCGCCGCTTCGCCGACGTGGCGGCGGTGAGCGACGTCAGCTTCTCGGTCGCGCGCGGCGAGGTGGTGGGGTTCCTTGGCCACAACGGCGCCGGCAAGAGCACGACGCTGCGCATGCTCTCGGGCGCGCTGGCGCCGAGCGCGGGCCGCGCGCTCGTCGACGGGCGCCCGGCGGCGAGCCTGGCCGCGCGCCGCATGGTCGGGTGGCTGCCCGAGACCCCGCCCCTGGACCCCGAGCTCACCGTCGGCGAGCAGCTCGCGTTCGCCGCCGCGGTCAAGGGCCGTGACCCGGCGCGCGAGGTGCCGCGCCTGCTCGAGCTGTGCGGCCTGCGCGAGCTGGTCCGACGCACCACGGGCACGCTGTCGAAGGGGACCAAGCAGCGCGTGGGCCTGGCGGTGGCGCTGGCGGGCGACCCGCCGGTCTTGCTCCTCGACGAGCCCACCGCGGGCCTCGACCCCGCGCAGGCCGCCTCGGTGCGCGCGCTGGTGCGCGCGCTGGCCGTCGATCACGCGGTGCTCGTGAGCACGCACGTGGTGTCGGAGGTGAGCGCCCTGTGCGACCGCGCGCTCTTGCTGCGCCGCGGCGCCCTGGTGCTCGACGAGCGCGTCGACGTGCTCAAGGGACGGGGGCTCGAGGCCACGGTGCTCACGCTGCTGGAGGCCGCGTGATGCGCGCGTTCACCGGCATCCTGCGCCGCGAGCTCATCAGCACCTTCGCCACGCCGCTCGCCTGGGTGGCGCTGGGCGCGTTCTCGCTCGTCACCGCGCTGCTGTTCTGGCTCGAGCTACTCGCCTTCGAGGTGCAGCAGCAGCGCGCCACGGCCCTCGGTGACCCCGCGATCCTCGCGCTACTCGACTTCAACGACCTGTTGATCGGCTCCACGCTCCTGCACGCGCAGGTCCTGCTGATCTTCGTGGTGCCGGTGTTGACCATGCGCCTCGTCGCCGAGGAGCTCCAGCGCGGCACCCTCGACTGGCTCTTGGCGGCGCCCGTGCGCACGGGCGTCGTCGTGGGCGCCAAGCTCGCGTCCATGGCCGTGTTCCTCGCGGTGGCGTCGGCGCTCTTGCTCGTCGAGCCCGCGCTCTTGTCGATGCTCGGCCGCGCTGTCGTCGAGGGCGACGGCGTGGTCGACTGGGGCCAGGCGCTGCTCGGCGTGGCAGGCGTGTTCGCCACGGGGCTGTTGTACGCGTCGCTCGGCCTGGCGGTGTCGGCGGCCAGCGCGAGCCCGTCGGCGGCCGCGCTGGTGACGGCGCTGATCTTGGTGGCGCTGTGGTTCCTCGGCGGCGCGGCCGCGGGCGTGTCGGGGCCGGGCGGCGCGCTGCTCACGTGGCTGTCGCCGGCGTCGCACCTGGAGCGCGGCGTGCGCGGCGTGCTCACCCTCGGCGACGTCGCGTACTACACCACCGGCACCCTGGCGTTGGCCGGGAGCGCGGCCGCGCTGGTCGACGGACGGAGGCGCGCATGAGCGGCCCCGCCACGATGCCGCCGGCGCCGAGCGCGGTGGCGCACGTGCTGGTCACCGTGGGCGCCGTGGTGTTCGGCACCGCCGCCACCCTGGGCGTGCTCTTGTTCGGCGCGTCGTCGTGGCTGGCGCAGGTGCCGCTCGGCGTGGGCGCGGTCTTGGTGGTGCTCGGTGTCGCGTTGCGCGGCCGCGCGCGCGGG
>CAZONM010000322.1:0-7104 GCA_964580865.1 uncultured Myxococcales bacterium
TGGCCAGCGCGTGGGCCATGGCCCAGTCGGGCCCGGCGTCGGCGGTGGCGTCGTCCCACGTGCGCAGCGCCGCCTCGCGCGCCGCCGCGCCCACGTCGAGGCCCGAGGGCGGCAGCACGTTGTCGTCGCTGGGCGTGGCCACGCGCGCCAGGCCCACAGCGCTCTCGGCCAGCGCGCGGATCGAGCGTGCGTCGAGCGGCGCGTCGGCGGAGGTCGCGAAGCCCAGGCGCCCGGCGACGATGACGCGCAGCCCCGCCGCGCGCCACGACGAGCGCGTCACCTCCTCGATGGCGCCGTGCTGGGCAGACGCCGAGAGCGCCGAGCCCAGGCTGACGCCGGCGTCCGCCGCCTCGGCGCCGGCCTTGCGGGCGGCGTCGACGAGGGCGCCGGCGAGCTCTCGTGCCCACTCGACCGCGGGGATCATGTGCCGGTCCCTCCCACGGTGATGCCGTCGATGCGCACGGTGGGCAGCCCCACGCCCACCGGCACGCTCTGGCCGTCCTTGCCGCAGGTGTACACGCCGGGGTCCATGGCGCCGTCGTGGCCCACCCGCGTGATCTTGGTCAGCACCTCGGGGCCGTTGCCCACCAGCGTGGCGCCCCTGATGGGCGCGCCGAGGGCGCCGCCCTCGATGAGGTAGCCCTCACGCACCTCGAAGGCGAAGTTGCCGTTGGCGATGTCGACCTGGCCGCCGCCGAAGGCCCGGCAGTACACGCCCGACGACACACCGCGCACGATGTCGGCGGGGTCGTCGCTGCCGCGAAGAAGAAAGGTGTTGGTCATGCGCGGTAGGGGCGCGTGGCGAAAGCTCTGACGGCGTCCGTTGCCCGTGCGCTCGGCGCCGAGCAGCGCGGCGTTGTGGCGATCGGTGAGGTAGCCCGTGAGCGTGCCGCGCTCGATGAGCACGTTGCGCGCCGTGGGCGTGCCTTCGTCGTCGACGTTGAGGCTGCCGCGGCTCTGCGCCAGCGTGCCGTCGTCCACCACGGTGACGAGCTCGCTGGCCACGGGCTGGCCCACGCGGCCGGCATACACGCTGCTCTTCTTGCGCACGAAGTCGGCCTCGAGCCCGTGACCGACCGCCTCGTGCAGCAAGACCCCCGACGAGCCAGGACCCACCACGACCACGCGCTCGCCGAGCGGCGCCGGGCCCGCGCCGAGCTGCGCGCGCGCCATACGCACCGCCTCGGCGCCGATGGACTCGGGCGTCTGCGTCGTGAAGTGGTCGACCCCGCGCCGGGAGCCGCCGCCGGCGCTGCCGACCTTGCGCGTGCCGTCCGCGTCCTTGACGATGACCTCGAGCCCAAGGCGCACGAGGGCGCGCCGATCGGTCACCAGGAGCCCCTCCGAGGTGGCCAGCAGAATCTCGTCGTCGACGTCGGCCCAGGTACCGATGACCTGCTCGAGCGGCGCGCCGGCCGCGTGCGCCGCTTCGTGGGCGCGCAGCAGGAGCGCGGTACGCGCGTGCAGCTCACCGGGCGCCAGCAGCTGCGACGGGTCGGCGTGGTGGGCGCGCTGGCGCTGTGCCAGCGGGCGCGCCAGCGTGGCCACCTCGCCGTCGGCGCCGGCCACGCGCGCCGCCGCGTCGGCGCACTCGAGGAGGGCGCCCTCCGACGTGTCGTCGCTGTAGGCGTAGCTGCTGGCGGCGTCGCGCAGCACGCGGATGCCGACCCCGAAGTCGTGCGACGCTTGCGCGCTCTTGACCTCGCCGCCCTCGAGCTCCAGCGCCACGGCGGCGCGCCGCTGCACGTACACCTCGGCGAACGCCCCTCCGTGCGCGAGCGCGCGCCCGATCAAGCGCGACACCAGGCCGAGGTCGATGAGGGGTGGCGCCACGGCCCGCACGGTACACCGACGGCGGCGCCGCGGTGTGCCGCGGCGGGGTCGTGCTAACGTGGCGGCCCATGGTCGGCGCCTGCACCCGCACCGTCTCGCTGACGCTCCTGACGGCCGCCGTCGCCGCGCCCGTGGCGGCCCAAGAGCCTCGACCGGTGTCCGCCGAGCCCACGCCGCGCGTCATCGACCCCGCCGCCGCGCCCGACGCGCCGGCGCTCTTCGTCTCCGACGCCGAGCTCGAGCGCCTGGCGCAGACCGACCTGAACGCCGGGCGACCGATGCTGCGGCGTGCTGCTCGCAGCGCGCCGTCCGCACCCACCCGTGTGCTGGCGCTCCGCCTGCTGGCGACCAACGACGCCTCCAGCGCCACCGCGCGCATCTGCGCACGCGCGCTGCGCATCGACCCCACGCCGCTGGTGCGCCGAGGCGCCGCCGAGTGCCTCGGGCGCCTCGGCGCGGACATGGGCGGCACGCAGACGCCCGCGCTCGTGGCCGCGCTCGGCGATCCCAGCCTCGACGTCATCACCATGGTGGGCTGGGCGCTCGCCAACGTGGGCAACGCGTCCGCCGTGAGCGACGTCGCCGCGCGCATGAAGCACGACGACCCACGCGTGGCCAAGCTGTTCGTCGGCTACGCCGAGCGCATGGCCGCGCGCCTGGGCCTGCAGGAAGAGGTGCGGGCACCCGAAGCCCCGCGCGACGCCGAGGGCCGCCGCTTGGTGCCCGGCGGCGGCGCCCTGGCCACGCAGGCCCACGGCCTCGACATGGCCGCCAGCACCGCCTGGCTCGGCATGTATGGCGGGATGGCCGGCTGGTACCACGGCGCGTTCCTGCTCTCGGCCCACGGCGGTGTGGCGGGCGCCAACGCCGCGGCGCTCGGCGGGCTCGGCGGCGCCGCGCTCGGCTTCGCCGCCGGCGGCACGTACGCGTTCACGCGCGCCGACTCCGTGCCGCTGGCGCACACGGTGGTGCAGCTCGGCACCTTTGGCACGCTGGCGGGCTTCGGTGCGGGCGCGCTCTCGGGCGTGCCGCCGTCGTCGGGCGTGACGGCGGCGAACCTGTCGGTGGTAGGCACCGTGGCGGGCACCGCGCTCGGCGTCGCGCTGGTCGAGAGCGCGCCGCCCACGCTGGGCGCGCTCGGCGCCGGCATGGTCACGGGGCTCGCCGCGGGCACGGCCACGGGAGCGCTGGCGGCCAGCTACAACCTCCCGATCGCCGCCAGCTCGGGGACCGGGCTGTTCTGCGGCGGCCTCGCGGGGGCCGCCGCGACCGTCGCGCTGCGCGATGTCGACGTGGGCCTCTTCCCCTTGGTGGGCGGGGCGTTGGGCTCGCTCGTGGGCGGCGGCGCGGGCGCTGCATTGGGCGCGCTGTCGACGTCCGGTACCCTCGGCGAGGCCACCGGCTGGGGCGCGCTCGCCGGTACCGCCGCGGGCGGCGCGCTCGGCGCCGGCGCAGCGCTCATGCTGCCGCGCGCGGCGGATCCGCTGGTCGCGGGCGACCTCAAGCTCGCGCCGCCGGTCGTGTCGCTGGTGCCGACGCCCGAGGGCGGCGCGGTCCCCGGTGTCGTGGTGTCGGGCGTGTTCTGATCGAGCTCGGCGGTGCTTCAACCACCCAGCTTCGCGCGCAGGGCCGCCAGCTCGTCCTCGATGGCTGAGGCCTTGGGGTCGGCCGGCTTGGCGTCGGCGGCGGGCGCCGCGGTCGCCGTGCTCGTCGACATCTTCGCCTTGAGCGCGTTGAGCGCGTCGTCCGCCGACTGGGCTTGGCTGAGCTTCGAGAGCTGCGCGTCGACCTCGGGGGCCTTGACGCCGAGCAGCTCGCTCCTCGCCTCGGCCTCCGCCTCGGAGTTCTCGATCTTCTCCACCATGCGATTGAAGGTGTCGAACGCCGTGGAGCTCGTAACCGCGCTGGCGCCGGGCGCGGCGCCCGAGGCGATGGCCGCCTGCTTCTTCTGCATGTCGGCGGCGTTCAGGCGCGCGATCATCTCGTCTTTGCGCCGCTTGGCCTCGCCGATCTTCTCCTCGAACTGCTTGATCTGCACCTTGAGCTGCTCGGTGGACGCCTTCTGCGCCTCCACCTCGCTGGCGGTGCGCGTGGCCAGGTCCTCCGCCTTCTGCTTCTCGCCGAGCGCCTGGCGCGCCAGCTCCTCGCTGTTGGCCTTGAGCGCCGCGATGGCCTTCTGCTCCCAGTCGACGGCCGACCTCTTGAGCGTCTCGGCCTGCTTCTCGGTGGTCTTCAGGAGCGTCATGGACTCGAGCAGCTTCTGCTTGGCTTTTTTGTGCTCGCCCTCCATGTCGAGGATGGTCTGCTCGAGCACCTTGCGCGGGTCTTCCGCCTGGTCGAGGGCCGAGTTGACGTTGCTACGCACGAGGTCGCTGAAGCGCTTGAAGATGCTCACCGCAGGCTCCTACGGGGGATGGGGAGGTGCTCGGCGCAGGTTACCAAAAAGGGCGGCCGGAGCAGGGTTCGTTTTGCAGCCGGCCCGCACCCTGCTAACGACGGGCCCATGGCTGGTCCTCCCAAAGTCGGCGGGTACGTCGAGTCGTGGTGCGGCAAGTGCAAGCTGATGCTCGGGCACACCATCGAGGCGATGGTGGGCGGCGAGCCCGCGCGCGTGCAATGCAACACCTGCAAGTCGCAGCACTCCTACAAGGCGTATCGGCCCGGCGAAGCCCCGCGGCAGGTGCGTGAGCGCGAGGAGCGCGGACCGCGCGGACCGCAGCCCGGCAAGGCGCGCGCGTCGCACTACCACGAGCTCGTGAAGGGCAAGAACCCGGCGCTCGCCAAGCGCTATTCTCCGAAGGACACGTTCGCGCCGGGTGACCTGGTGGAGCACGCGACCTTCGGGCTCGGCGTCGCCACCGCGTTGAAGGACGGCACCAAGATCGAGGTGCTGTTCGAAGAGGGCCCGCGCGTGTTGGTTCACGGCCGCTGAAGGCGGCGCAGCACGTCGACGGCAGCGGCCTCGATGTCGGCGCGCGCGGCGCGCACGAGCTCGCCGCCGCGCAGCACCGGCACACCGCCCACGTCGACGTCGACGACGTCGCTGGACGCCCCCCCGACGATCCAGGCGTCGAGCGCGACCGCGGCGTCGGCGCGACCCTCGATTGGCAGCCGCACGGTCACGCGGTCACCCGGATCGTCGCCAAGGCCGAGGCTGGCGCGGCCCACGGTGGTGCCAGGGGGCAGCACCGCCTCGTGCAGTCGGCCCCCCGGCCGCACTAGCACGGTGCGTCGGCGCGTGCGCAGGCGCTCGTGATCCTCCAGCGAGCGCAGCTCGTCGGCGACGTCGATGCGGGCGTGGGAGTCGGTGCCGATGCACAGCGGCACGCCGGCGGCCGCGAGCTCGCCGAAGGGGCCGAGGCCGTCGCCGAGGTTGCGCTCGGTGGACGGCGTCACGCACACGCTCGTGCCCGTGGCCGCCAGACGGTGCACGTCGTCGGCGTCGACGCAGGTGGCATGCACCACCGTGGTGCGCGGGCCGAGCGCGCCGCACGCCTCGAGGAGCGCCACCGGCGACAGGCCGTGCTCGCGGCGGCACTCGTCCACCTCGCGCGCCTGCTCGGCCGCGTGGGCGTGCAGTACCAGCCCCTCGCGGCGCGCGTAGGCGGCCACGTCCTCGATGGCGCCGCGCGGTACGGCGCGCACCGAGTGCACGGCCACGCCGACGTGTATGCCGGCGGGCACGGCTGCGCGCACGCGGTCGACGTGCGCCAGGAACGCGGCGGCGTCCTCGAAGGCGAAGCGTCGCTGCGCGTCGACCAGCGGGCGCTCGGCGCCGCCGCGCAGGTAGCAGCACTCGAGGAGCACCAGCCGAATGCCCACCCGGCGCGCGGCCGCGGCGTGCGCCAGCGACAGGCGCGGGCCGGGCAGGGGGCGCGCGCCCACGTCGTGGTGCAGGTAGTGGAACTCGCCCACCGCCACGAAGCCGGCGCGCACCATGTCGGCGTAGGCCCACGCCGCGAGCGCCTCCACGTCGTCGACGCCGAGGCGCGCGGCGTCCTGGTACATGGTGGTGCGCCACGACCAGAAGTCGTCGGCGGCGTGGTCCGCGCTCCTGGTCTCGACGCGCCCGCGCAGCGCGCGCTGGAACGCGTGGCTGTGGGCGTTGATGAACCCCGGCAGCACGAGCACGCGGTCGTCGCTGCCACCCACGCCTCAGGCCTCCGGCTGACGCGTGCGCACCTTCGCCACGATCTTGCCCAGGTTGTTCTTGTAGTGGAGGTTGTCGGGCGCGATCTCGATGGCGCGCTGGATGGCCGCCACCGCCCCCTCGTAGTCGCGCTTCTTCAACGCGAGGATGACGCCCATGCGGTTGTGGAACGCCGCCTCGTTGGGGAAGCGCTCGACGCCCTCCTCGAGCACGTCGAGGGCGCCGTCGATGTCGTCGTCGTCCTCGAGCTTCTGCGCCCGATCGTAGAGCGCCTTGACCTCGGCCTGCGCCTCGTCGGAGTTCTTGGTCACCGGCGCTCCGCGGCCCGCGGTGGGCGGCGCCGGCGCGGGCTGCTCCCATTGGCGCTGCAGGGCGCGGATCTCCTCGTTGTCGGGGTCGTAGATGGACGCGAGCTTGGCGTTCATGCGCGCCGACGCCAGGCGGCCCGCGGCGAACTCCTTCTTGGCCTCGTCCATCAGCTTCACGGCCTTGCGCCGCACCTCGTCGCTCACGGCGGGCTTTGCGCGCGGCATGCTCTCGGCTGGCACCACCTGCGAGAACCCCGACGGGATCGCGGCCACGCCGCGTGGCCCCGCCACCGCCACGCGCGGCGCGCCCACCAGGCGCGCCGCGGCCCCGGGCTCGAGGTTCACGGTCTCCTCTTGCTCGTCGGCCGAGTCGGCGCTGGCCGGCGGTCGCGGGGCGCTCGCCGACGGCGGGTCGGCCATGGGGCGCGCCTTCGGGTTCGACGACTCCTGCTGGCGCGTGTGCTTGAGCGCCGCAGCCAGCGGCACCCCCTTGGCCGCTGGGCGGATCACGAGGCCAGAGTCGAGCAGCTCCACGCTCGAGTCGGAGTGCTGCGAGTCGTCGCGCGAGGGGCCGCTCGAGAGCTCGGCGGGCGGCGGCGCCACCGCCGCGGTACGCGCGGGAGCGGAGCGGGGCGGCGCGTGCGCGGCGCGCGGCGGCGGCTCACCCGTGGACGACGACCTGTTCGGGCGCGCGGCCTTGGTCTCGGGCCCCTCGAAGCCGAAGTCTTCATCGTCGTCGTCGGGGGCGGGCGGGCGGGGCGCCGCGCGGCCGCCGGGCGCGCCGTGCAGGCCGCTGTGCTCGTCGATGGGGCC
>CAZONM010000323.1:0-7076 GCA_964580865.1 uncultured Myxococcales bacterium
GCCGTCCGCGTAGCGCAGCGTCACGCGCCGCCAGGGTGTGTCAGGCGTGTCCGCGTCGTCCGCGATGACCTCGGTGTTGATGCGCAGACGCGCGATCACCTCGGCGTCGGCCCGGGGGCCCGCGCGCACGTTGGCGACGTCGGCGATGACGAAGGCGCTCCCCGGAGCAGCGTGCGCGGCGAGGGCGGCGGCGAGGGCAAGGTGCAGCATGACGGCGGTGCTTCACGAACCGTTCCACGCGGCGGGCGCGGCCGCCGGCCCCACGGCGCACCGGCTGTGTCCCGCCGGACACGCCGGCCGCGGCGTGGAACACACGGGCGCGGCAGCGCGCCGCGTCCGTCAGTCCACGAAAGGTGCTAAGCCATGCTCATGCGCGGCCGCTTCATCGTCCTCGAGGGAGCCGACGGCACCGGCACCACCACGCAGGCCCGGGCGCTGGCCGACCACCTCGGCGCCAAGGGTCGTACGGTCCACGTCACCGCCGAGCCGTCGCGCGGGCCCGTGGGCTCGCTCATCCGCCAGATGCTCGGCGGCGAGCGCCCGCGCGAGGCCATCCACAAGGAGCTCGCGCTCCTGTTCGCCGCCGATCGCCTCGACCACGTGGCGCGCGAGATCGAGCCCAAGCTCGCCGCCGGCGTCGACGTCATCAGCGACCGCTACCTGCTCTCGAGCCTGGTGTACCAGAGTCTCGACCTGCCGCTGTCGTGGGTGGAGTCGCTCAACCAGCACGCGCCGCCCGCCGACGTCACGCTGCTCTTGACCCTGCCGCTCGACGTGGCGCTGGCGCGCGTGGCGGGCCGTGCCGGGCAGCGCGAGGTGTTCGACGCGCGCGAGGTGCAAGCGCGCGTGCACGCGCGCTACCTGGAGCTGGCGCCGCGCGTGCACGCCCGCGTCGTCGACGGCGACGGCGCCATGGCCGCGGTGAGCGCGCGCCTGTGCGCGGCCGTCGACGCGGCGCTCGGAGCCTGAGGTGACCGCGACGTTGCGCTGTGGCCATCGCGAGCTGGTGCTCGGCGCGCGCACCCACGTCGTGGGGATCGTCAACGTCACGCCCGACTCGTTCTCGGACGGCGGGCGCTTCCTCGACGTGGACGCGGCCGTGGCCCACGCGCTGCGCCTGCTCGAAGACGGCGCCGACGTGCTCGATGTGGGCGGCGAGAGCACGCGCCCAGGCGCCACCGAGGTGAGCCCCGCCGAGGAGCGCGCGCGGGTGCTCCCCGTGATCGAGCGCTTGGTGGCGCGCGGCGTGCGCTGCCTGTCCGTCGACACGCGGCGCGCCGCCGTGGCCGAGGCGTGCCTGGCGGCGGGTGCTTCGTGGGTGAACGACGTGAGCGCGCTCCAAGACGATCCCCGCATGGCCGCGGTCGCCGCCCGCGCCGACGCCGTGGTGCTGATGCACCGGCGCGAGATGAGCGCGGGCCACAGCGGCGACGCGGTGCGCTACCAGGACGTGCTCGGCGAGGTGCACAGCTCCTTGGCCGAGCGCGTGGCCGCCGCCGTGAGCGCGGGCGTGGCGCGCGAGCGCCTCGTCATCGACCCGGGCCTCGGGTTCGGCAAGTCGGTCGACGACAACCTGCGCCTGCTTTGCGCCGCCGCCCGCCTGCGGGGCCTGGCGCCCGTGCTCGTGGGGCCGTCGCGCAAGCGCTTCCTGGGCGCCGTCACGGGCGTCGAGCGGTCCGACGAGCGCGACGCGGCCACCCACGGGGCCGTGGCGCTGGCGGCGCTCTCTGGCGCGGACCTCGTCCGCGTCCACGACGTCAAGGGCGCGCTCGCCGTGCTGCGGGTGGTGCAGGCGGCGCGGGCCCTCGGATCCTGATTCTGCACCTGAGCAGTTCCTGCTAACCGGCTGTTTCGCATGGCCCGCGCCCGAACCGGCAAGCGCACGAAGCAGAAGAAGAAGGCCCGCGCGCGCGCCCAGGCGCCCCGTCGTCGCCGCGGGCCGCGCGTGAAGGCCCACCGCGGGCCCGTGCAGCTCTGGCTGCCCCTGCAGATGCCGCTCGGGCTCGAGGGCGGCCAGGCGGTCGCGCCTGCATCCTCCTGGGGGGCCGTGGCGCAGGTCGAGGACGCGCCCAGCGGTGCGCAGGGCGCGCCCGGGGGCGAGCAGGTGTCGCTGTTCGAGTAGCCTGGCGCCCCGCGGTTCGGCGGGTAGAATCCCGCGCCGGGGGGCCCATGGACCTGCCACGCGTCGTCGCGACGTCCGCGCTCTCGGTCGCAGCGCTCGCCATCGCAACGGCGTGCACCAACCCGATGCGGAGCGGCTCCGCCTCGGCCTGCTACCGGGCGGCTGGAGAAGACCCTCCCGAGGACGCCTTCATCGCCGACGTCGACGTCACGCACGTCGGCGTGCGCCTGGTGCCGGAGGGTGACGAGGCCGCGCCCCCCGAGGACTTCACCGACTGCGCTCAGGGCCTGGCGGTGGCGGGCGAGCTGGTGGACGAGGACGGCGCGCACTTCTGGCTCGCGGTGGACGCGATCCTCGGGGGCACCCAGCTCCTGCCCGTCGACCTCCTGAGCGTGCTCGATGGCGGCGAGGTGCAGGTGCGGCAGTGGCGGGGCTGGAGCATCGCGGACAATGTCTTCCTCAGGAACGGTGACCAACCCGTGTTGGCGCTGCAGAACAACGCCGAGCTCGAGGGCGAGCAGGGCGCCCTGCGGGTCGAGGACGCGGGCGCCGACGCGCTGCCGTTCCCCGACTCCTGCGGCAGCACGACCAGCCACGCGCTGCGTTTCGTCGACGACAACGGTGCGCACGGGGCCGGCAACGGTGGCGCCGTCGAGCTCGTCGTGGGCGGCGTGGAGCTCCTCGCCTACAACCTGCATTCGCGGGAGATCGGCGTCACCAATTGCGAGGATGGGCCCACGCCGGGGTTGCACGTCACCTGGGTCGCGTTCGACAACTCGCTGTAGCCGACCGCGCTACTCTGGCTCGGGCTCGCCCTCGGTGGTGTTCAGCCCCGCCAGCTTGCGCGCCAGCGTGTTGCGCCCGATGCCGAGCTTGCGCGCCGCCTCGCTCTGGTTGTTGCCGAGCGCCTTCAGCACCAGGCGGATGTGCTCGTGCTCGAGCGCGTCGAGCGTGAGGTTCGGATCGCCCACCACGATGGCCCCCGGCATCGTCGGCGACGACGTGGTGCGCGGGCGCGGCAGCGACAGGTCCCGCCCGCCGATGACGCCGCCGTCGCACAAGACCACGGCGCTCTCGATGACGTGCTCGAGCTCGCGGATGTTGCCCGGGTAGGGGTGCTGCAAGAGGCGCTGCGTGGCCTCGTCGGCCAGGCGCACGTTGGGGCGCCCGTGGCGGCGGCCGTACTTGTCGACGAAGTGCTCGATGAGGCGCAAGAGATCGCCGGTGCCGCGATCGCGCAAGGCCGGCATGCGCAGCACCACCACGTGGATGCGGTAGTAGAGGTCCTCGCGGAACGTGCCCGCGGCCACCATGGCCGTGAGGTCGCGGTGGGTGGCGCACACCACGCGCACGTCGGCGGCGAGGGTCTTGGTGCCGCCCACGCGCTCGAACTCGCGGTCCTGCAAGACGCGCAGGAGCTTGCCCTGGAGCTTGAGCGGCAGCTCACCGATCTCGTCGATGAACAACGTGCCGCCCTCGGCCGCCTCGAGCTTGCCCGGCATGGTGCGGTCGGCGCCGGTGAACGCGCCCTTCTCGTGGCCGAACAGCTCGTTCTCCATCAACGACTCGGGCAGCGTGGTGCAGTCGACCTTGACGAACGGCTTGCCCTTCCTCGGCGAATTCATGTGCACGGCGCGCGCGATGAGCTCCTTGCCGGTGCCGCTCTCGCCGAGCACGAGCACGGTGGCCGACGTGGGCGCGGCCTTCTCCACCAGCTCGTACACGCGCTTCATCGGCTCGCTCTCGCCGACGATCTGGTTGTAGCGGAAGGCGAGCCGCGGGCGCTTGTCGTCGGCCAGCGGGCTCTTCTTCTTCAGCTCGGCGTACAGGCTGGTGCGCTCGAGCACCGAGCCCGCCTGCTTCGCGAGCGCCGTGGCCGCCTTCTCGTCCTCGTCGAGGAAGCGGCCCTTGTGCGCGTTCAAGAGCTGCAGGACGCCGATGACGTCGCCGTGGCTGTCGAACACCGGCAGCGCCATCACCGAGCGCGTCACGTAGCCCGTGGCGCGGTCGGTGCGCGGGTCGAAGCGCGGGTCGCTCTGCGCGTCGACGACGCGGACGGCGGTGCCGCTCGCCGCCACGGTGCCGGCGAGCCCTTGGCCGAGCTGCAAGACGATGCTGCCCGGGGCGTTCGAGATGATGGAGGTCACCGTGCGCGCGGCGCCGTCCACCAGGTAGAGCGTGCCGCGATCCGCGCCGATCTGGCGCACCACCGCGTCGACGAGCGCGCCCAAGAGCTCGGTGAGCTCCACGCCGCGCGTGAGGAAGGGCGCGGCGGCCAACGCCACCGACTCGACGATCGTGTCTTCCTCGCCGTCCACGCGGCCAACCTTGGCAGGCCTCGCGTCCGCTTCCAAGCGGCCCGCATCGCTGGCGGTCAGGCGCACATGTGGTAGCTTGCCCGCCGCATGGGTCGTCGTCATTCGGGCTCCTTCCGGGTCGTGGCCGCGCTCGCGGTGGCGCTCGCCGCGCTGCCGCTGCAGGGCGCGGCGTGCCTCGATTTCCTGAGCGATGATGAGCGGGACGCGTGCGAGGCGGTGTGCGCCAAGCAAGACGGCTGCGGGCTGCGCAGCGCGGCAGCGTGCCTCGCGTCGTTGTGCGACGAGGACGGCTTCAAGGTGGTCGACGCCGGCGGCGACGCGCATGACCTGGCCACGCTCGACGCCAACCGTTGCGAAGAGGACGCCGCCGACTGCAGCGAGGTGGCCCTGTGCGTCTGCCCTGACGCATGCGCGCGCGTCGACGAGTGCACGGGCGATCCCGACACCACGTGCGTGAACACGTGCGAGACGCTCGTGGAGCAAGATCCCGAGGCCGCCTTCCAGGAGAACCGATGCAAGATGGAGAGCGCCTGCGCCGACGTGCCTGCCTGCTCGTGAGCATGGCCGCGATCGTGGGCGCCGCGCTCGCGCTCGCCGGTCCCGCGCGCGCCATGAGCGACGAGCTGGTGGAGGGGGAGCTCGCGCCCGAGAGCGCCGCGCCCGTGTTCCTCGTCACCGAGGTGGTGGTGGGCGAGGGCGTCGCCGTCGACAAAGACGCCGCCCGCGACGTGCTCGCCAACCGCTTCGGGCGCCTGAAGGACAAGATCGAGGTGCGCAGCCTCGCCGAGGTGAAGAGCACCCTCGATCGCGCGGCCATGGCGCAGATGCTCGGCAGCACCAGCAGCGACGTCGATCTCGCCAAGATCGGCGAGTACGTGGCCGTCGATCGCATCGTGTTCGGACGCATCGCGCAGGTGGCCGGGGTCACCGAGGTGCAGGTGAAGATCTTCAACACCAAGGACGGCGTCACCGAGGCGGGTTACTCGCGGCGCCTCAAGGCGGGCGCGCCGCCGCAGCTCGTGCTCACGCTGCTCGACACACTGGCCGACAGCCTGCTCGCCTTCGCCGTCGACGCGTACACCGACGCCGCGCCCGACGCGAAGTTCCTCGCGCTCAAGGACAAGAAGCTCACGAAGCACCCCACCGCCGTGGCCGCCTCGCCGTGGTCGATGCTCGGCGTGGTGGGCGGCGTGGTGGCGGGCGCGGGCGTGGGGGCCGGCGCCATTGGCGGCTACGCGCTCGCGAGCGGGCAGGGCGACCAGACCATGGGCCTGGTGCTCGCGGGCGCCGGCGCGGGCGCCGCGCTCCTCGGCACCGGCCTGGTCGTCGCCGACGGGCTCACCGAGTAGCGCAGGCATCAAAGCGACAACTCCATGCCTTCTTGGGCGATGGTGGTGGAGGCGAAGCGCGCCCGCGCCCGCGCGGCCAAACGATCCATGAACGCGTCGTCGTGGCCGGGGTCGTGGTGGGTGAGGCACAGCGAACGCACCTTGGCGCGCTCGGCGAGCGTGGCGCCCATCTCGTAGGTCGAGTGGCCCCAGCCCCGGCGCGAGAACGTGCCTTTGCCCTCGTACTCCTCGGGCGTGTACATGGCGTCGAAGATGAGCAGGTCGGCGCCGCGCGCCAGCTCGACGAGCCCGCTGAACACCTCGCCGTCGATGCCCTGGGCGAGCTCGAGGTCGGTGGCGTACACCACCGCGTGCCCGTCGTGCTCCACGCGCCAGGCCACGCAGCCGTTCGGGTGATCGACGCCCACGTGGCGCACCACGATAGGGGCGCGGGTGGCGGGCAGGGTGATGCGCTCGCCGTAGGGCACGTCGAAGAAGCGCAGGTCGGCGCGCATGGCGTCGAGCCCCACGGGGAAGTTCGGCGCCGTCATCTGCGCGGCCATGGCCGCGCGCACGCCCTTGGCGTCGACCACGGGGGGGCCGTCCGACAGCGTGGCCACGGGGAGCTCGATGGTCTGGGGGTGACCGCCGGGATCGAGCTCCGAGTGCACGCCATAGACGTCGACCCGGTTACCGGCGCCGAAGGCGGGCCCGAAGAAGGGGAAGCCCTGGATGTGGTCCCAGTGCAGGTGCGACAGGAAGAGGTGCGCGCGCACGCCCTGGAAGCCGAGGTCGGCGCCCAGGCGCCGGATGCCCGTGCCGGCGTCGAAGATGAGCGTCTCGTCGCCCGCCTGCACCGCCACGCACGAGGTGTTGCCGCCATAGCGGCGCGTCTCGTCGCCCGCCGTCGCGATGGAACCACGAACCCCGTAGAACTTGACCTTCATCACGGCTGCCTCCTGCCTTCGCGACCTCGAGATGCGAGCGCCGTGCCCGGCGGCAAAACCACTGGAAAACAGCTAGTTACGGTGCACGCTCGGTCCCTGATGCACTTCCATGGAGCGGCGCTGCGCCGATCCGATCCAGAGTCACGCATGGCGTCGCTGTCTCCTCCGCCGGCCACCAGCGCCCGGCGCGCGCTGCAACCGCTGTGGTCGGCGCTCGAGGCCCACCTGGGCCCCCGCGTGGCGCGCGGCGCGGTGCTGTGCGTCAGCGGCGGCGGCGACTCGCGTGCGCTGCTCGAGGCCGCGGCGCGGTGGCCTGGGCGGGCCGACGGGGTGCTGGTGGTCGCCGCGGTCGATCACGGCA
>CAZONM010000324.1:0-7051 GCA_964580865.1 uncultured Myxococcales bacterium
CTCTTGGGGCTCCGACACCGAGCGCGACGAGGTGTCGGGGTTGTCGACGCGGGGCCGGTGCACCTTGAGGCGCACCTTGAGCCCGGCGAGCAGCCGCTCGCGCACCTCCTCGGCGCGCGCCATGAGGTCGGCGCTCTTCTCCACGTGGCGCGCGGCTGCGCGCCCGAGCGCGTCGCGCCGCGCGTCGTCGCCCATGAGGCCCACCACGGCGTCGGCCACGCGCAGCGGGTCGCGGGCCGGCGCGGCCACGAAGTGCTCGCCGGGGACGCCGGCCTCGAGCGCCCGGTGTGGCATGGCGAAGGGCTCGAGCTCGTCCTCGGCCGACGACGGCACCACCACGACCTTGGCCAAGCTCAGCGCGCCCGCTACCGCCGCCGGCGCGTCGGCGTCGATGAGCTCGACCCGGCCCGTGAGATCGCGCTTGGCAAGCAGCGCGCGCAGCTCGGCGTCGTGCGCCCCGGGGGCGCCCAAGATGCCCACCTGCACCGCGTCGGGCAGGCGGCTCACGAGCGCGTGCGCCAACGACACGGCGCCGCGCAGCCAGCGCCCCTCGCGCCCGCCGAACACCACCACGCGGCGATCGTCGTCGAGCGACACCTCCACGCTCGGCGGCGAGAACGCGGCCCGATCGACGCAGCGCGGCAGCATCCACAGCAAGCGCGCGTCGACGCGCTCGGACAGGAGCTTGGCGGCGTGGCGCGAGGGCACCACCACGCGAGTCGCGGCGCGGATGGCGGCGCGCTCCTGCTGCAGCCACTTGGCCGAGTGCTCCTCGGCGCTATCGCCGACCAGCGCGCGCGCCGACGACAACAGCGACGGCACCTCGGCGATCTCCACCACCAGCGACGTGCCCTTCGGCAGGAGCGGTGCTGCCGCCGAGGCTGAGAACAGATCGGCGCACCACACCAGCTCGTAGTTGTCGCCGCCCTTGAGCTGGCGCTGCAAGGCGCGCTGGTACGTCGACAGGCGATCGAGGAACGGCTTGTCGGTGGTGTTTGGCACCCGCATCATGCGCGCGCCGCCGAAGCGCTGGATGTGCGAGTCCTTCTTGCCCTTCAGGCACAGGGCGTCGACCTCCTTGTGGCCCAAGACCGAGAGCCAGTGCGCCGTGCGCGCCCCCGCGGCCGAGGGGCCGGGCACCTCGGCAAAGGCGCAATAGAGCACGCGAGAGAGAGGGTCGGCCACGAGGAGCCAGCATAGCGTGTTCCCTGCCGGCGGGAGGGCCCTCCCCAGAGATGACCCAACGGTGCGGCCGGATTGCACCCCCGAGGGTCCGCCGGGGTGCCGTTCCGATCGTGATCACGGCAGCGCGGGGTCCATGGTCACGTCACCGAGTCGCGACGCCTCGGTCATGGCCCGTGGTGGTGCCCCTGCCAGGGAGAGGGAGGCGTCGATAGGGATGATGATGACGGCGCTCCTGACCTGGGGCGGCGATGACGACGGTGATGGCGATGATGACGGTGATGACGGTGGTGGCGGTGGCGGCGGTGGCGACGATGACGATGATGACGATCATGACGAGGAGAACGAAGAAGCTGGGGCTTGTCACACTGCCGTCAGGGATGATCGCTGCTCTCGCGAGAGCAGACGGCGGCGCCATGATGGAGGGGTTGGCTGTGGCGTGCTCGTGAGGTCGGCGGAGGGATGGACGCGGTCCCCCTCCTAGATCCTCCCCCGTAAACGGGGGAGGTCGTGCTGAGGCGGGGGAGGTTCGTGAGCGGGCGTGGCACCTCGCGGGTCTGGTTCGATCCCGTTGGGCCTTCGAAGCAGGGCATTGATGCGGGCGTCGTTGAGCGACTGCAGGTACGCAGACCTCGAGCGCCGCCTTCACGTCGGGCACGGCGACGCGCGCGTCGCGAACGAGCCTCGCGTGGTCGTCGTCGACCCTGCACGGCCTCCCCCGTTTACGGGGGAGGATCTAGGAGGGGGACCGCGTCCCTGCCCCCGAACCTCACACAGCCGCCCCTGCCCCGCTCCATGAAGGCACCGCCGCCTGCTCTCGCGAGAGCAGCGATCGACGGTGGCGGCGCAACGACAAAGCCCCTGTCCTCCAACGACAAAGCCCCGGGCTTCCTACGCCAGGCTGCTCAGGATCGGATCCACACCCGTCCGCCGGCCGGGGTCCGCTGCGGACCTCGACGTTGCCGGCGTAGGCCGTCGCTGGCCGCCCCGCTCAGCCCGTGAAGCGCGAGAACATCAGCACCGCGTTGGTGCCGCCGAAGCCGAACGAGTTCGACTGGGCCACGTCGACCTTCACCTCGCGCGCGTGGTTCGGCACGTAGTCGAGGTCGCACTCGGGGTCGGGCTCGTCGTAGTTGATGGTGGGCGGGATGACGCCGCGCGCCAGCGCCAAGACCGAGATGACGGCCTCGACGCCGCCGGCGCCGCCGAGCAGGTGGCCGATCATCGACTTCGTCGACGACACCATCACCTTCTTGGCGTGGGCGCCGAACACTGCCTTGATGGCGTCGGTCTCGGACTTGTCGTTGAACATCGTGGAGGTGCCGTGGGCGTTGATGTAGCCCACGGCCTCGGGGTTGAGCTTGGCTTGCGCCAGCGCCTCGCGGAACGCGCGCTGGGCGCCCTCGCCATTCTCGGCGGGCGCGGTGATGTGGCTCGCGTCCGACGACGAGCCATAGCCCACCACCTCGGCGAGGATGGTGGCGCCGCGCTTCTTCGCGTGCTCGAGCTCCTCGAGCACCACCATGCCCGCGCCCTCGCCCATGACGAAGCCGTTGCGCTTCTTCTCGAACGGGCGGCTGGCGCGCGCGGGGTCGTCGTTGCCTGTGGTGCACAGCGCGTGCATCGACGCGAAGCCCGCCACGGCGAGCGGATCGAGCGTGCTCTCGGCGCCGCCGGCCAGCATCAGGTCGGCGCGGCCCTCGCGCACGTGCAGGAACGCCTCGCCGATGCCGTGCGATCCCGACGCGCACGCCGACGCGGGCGCCCAGTTGGCGCCGCGCAGGTTGTAGCGGATCGACAGGTTGCCCGGCGCCAGGTTCGACACGATCATCGGGATGAAGAACGCGCTCACGCGGCGCGGCCCCTTCTCCCGCAGGCTGTCGTAGGCCGACAGGATGCCGCCGAGACCGCCGAGGCCCACGCCCACGATGCAGCCGGCGCGGTTGCCCTCGGCGTCGTCGAGCTGGGGCGGCAGGCCCGCCTGCAGCCACGCTTGGTGTGACGCGGCGAAGGCGAGCTGGATGAAGCGCTCCATGCGCTTCACGTCCTTCTTCTGCTCGACCCAGGCCTCGGGATCGAAATTCGGCACTCGCCCGCCGATGGTGACCGGCAGCTTGTGACCCCCGAAGTCGCGCGACCTCCACTCGTCGATGCTGACGATGCCGCTCTTGCCGGCCACGAGCCCTTGCCAGGACTCGTCCGTCGTCACCCCCAGGGGCGTCGTCATGCCGACGCCCGTCACCACCACGCGGCGGGTCATGCCTTCACCTCGATGCTGCACGTGACCGGGCCCGCGCCGCGTCGTCGGCGCGCGGCGCCCGTCGTCAGGTGTGCGCCTTCACGTACTCGGTCGCGTCGCCGACAGTGCGGATCTTCTCCGCCTCCTCGTCGGGGATCTCGGTCTGGAACTCCTCTTCCATCGCCATGATGAGCTCGACGATGTCGAGGGAGTCGGCGCCGAGGTCCTCGATGAACTTGCTCTCGGGCTTGATCTCGTCTTCGGTGATCCCGAGCTGATCGGCAATGATCGCCTTGACGCGGGCTTCGATGGACATGCGGGTCTCCACAGGGTTCGGTGCGAGGTGGCTAGCCGGGTTTGGCGGCGGCATCAACGGGAGAGTGCGGCGGGCGGCCGCAGGGCGGGCGGACGGCAGCGACAGGGCAGCTACATGTACATGCCGCCGTTTACCGCCAGCACGTGCCCGGTGATGTAGCGGGCGCGGTCGGTCGCCAGGAACACCACGGCGTGCGCCACGTCCTCGGGCTTGCCCACGTCGCCGAGCGGGATCTGCTCCTTGATCGCCGCCTTCTGCTCGTCGGTGAGCGCGCCGGTCATGTCGGTGTCGATGAAGCCGGGCGTGACGGCGTTGACCGTGATCGAGCGAGACGCCAGCTCCTGCGCCAGCGTCTTGGTGAGCCCGAGCAGGCCCGCCTTGGCGGCGGCGTAGGCCACCTGGCCCGCGTTGCCGCTCTCGCCCACCACCGACGAGATGTTGATGATGCGCCCCCAGCGCTGCTTGGTCATGAGCTTGGCGCCGGCGCGCGCGCAGTGAAACGACCCGGTCAGGTTGGTGCCGAGCGTTTGCAGCCAGTCGTCTTGCTTGAAGCGCAGGAGCAGGCCGTCTTTCGAGATCCCCGCGTTGTTGACCAGGATGTGCAGCCCGCCGTGCTTGGTCTTGACCTCGTCGAAGGCGGCGTCCACCTGCTCTTGGCTCGCGACGTCGAACTTCATCAGGATCGGCTCGACGCCACCGGCCTCCTTGATGAGCCGCGCCGTCTCGTTGGCCGCCGCCTCGTTGCCGGCGTAGTTGACGATCACCTTGGCGCCCTCGCGCGCCAGCTCCACCGCGATGGCGCGGCCGATGCCGCGAGAAGCGCCGGTGACGAGCGCGATCTTGTCCTTCAGCAACGCCACGACTCCTCCTTCGGAACCATGCCCGTGCCCGCTATCCCGCGAGCGCCGCGCACGCCTCATCCAAGCTCTTCGGATCCTCGACGTTCAAGAGCTTCACGTCCTTGCTCATGCGCTTGACCATGCCGATGAGCGCCTTGCCTGGCCCCACCTCGACGAAGGTGGTGACGCCGGCGCCGAGCATGTGCCGCGCGATCTCGGTGAAGCGCACGGGCGCCGTCACCTGCGCCACCAGGAGCGCACGCACGCGCGCGGCGTCGGCGTTGGGCGCGGCCTCGACGTTGGTCACCACGGGCATGCGCGGCGCGGAGAACGTGATGGCGCCGAGCACGGCGTCGAGGCGCGCCTTGACGGGCTCCATGAGCGCGCAGTGGAAGGGCGCGCTCACGGGCAGCGGCATCACGCGCTTGGCGCCCGCGGCCTTGAGCGCGGCGCTGGCGTTCTCCACGCCCTTGGCGCTGCCCGCGATCACGGTCTGCTCGGGGCCGTTGTAGTTGGCGCACGCCACGTAGGCGTCGGGCGTGCTGGCCTGCTCGACGACGGCGCGGATGGCGTCGGCCTCCATGCCGAGCACCGCGGCCATGGCGCCCTGCCCCTCGGGCACCGCCTCCTGCATGAACGCGCCGCGGGCGCGCACCGCGCGCACGGCGTCGGCGAAGGGCATGGCGCCCGCGGCCACCAGCGCGCTGTACTCGCCGAGCGAGTGGCCGGCGACGAGGGCGGGCGCGACCGTCGCGAACGCGCCGCGCTCCTCGAGCGCGCGCTGGCATGCGATCGACATGGTGAGGATCGCGGGCTGGGTGTTCTTGGTGCGCTTGAGCTCGTCGGCGGGCCCCTCGAGGATCACCTGCGAGAGCTTCTCGTGCAGGGCCTCGTCGGCCTCGGCGAACACGCGGCGCGCGGCCTCGCTGACCTCGAGGAGCGTCTTCCCCATGCCGACCGCTTGGGAGCCCTGCCCCGGGAACAACAGCGCCAGCGACATCGCGACCTCCAGCGCCCGCAGGTAACCGCGAGGACAGGGGCGGTCAACCGACCGCGGCGGTGCTATGGAACGCGCGTGGTCACCGTGCTGTACTTCGCCGCCGCCCGCGAGAAGGCGGGCCTGTCCTCCGAGCGCGTGGCGCTGCCGAGCGGCGCTACCGTACGCGACGTGCTCGCCGCCGTGCAGGCGCGCCACCCCGCGCTCGCCGACGTGCTGCCGCGCTGCCGCGTGGCCATCGACCAGGCGTTCGTCGCCGCTGACGCCCCCGTCCCCGACGGCGCCGAGGTGGCGCTCATCCCGCCGGTGGCCGGAGGCTGACGTGGAGCACCGCGCGCGCGCCCGCATGCTCGAGACGCCGCTGTCGGTGGACGCGTGCATCGACGCCGTGAAGCACGCCGGCGCCGGCGCCGTGGTCGTGTTCATCGGCTGCGTGCGCGACCACACGCTGAAGGGCCCGCCCGGCGCGCCGCCCGGCACCGTGGCCGTCGTCAAGCTCGACTACGAGGCCTACGCCGAGATGGCCGAGAAGGTCATCGGCGCCATCGTCGTCGAGGCCGAGGCGCAGTGGCCGGGCGCGCGCGGCTTCGTGCAGCACAGGAGCGGCACCCTGGCCATCGGCGACCTCGCGGTGGTGATCGCCGTGAGCGCGCCCCACCGCGCCGAGGCCTTCGCCGCCTGCCGCCACGTCATCGAGCGCCTCAAGGAAGACGCGCCCATCTGGAAGCGCGAGCACGGCGAGGACGGCGTCACCTGGGTCGGGCTCGGCCCATGAGCGCCGTGACCGTGGGGGCGATCCTCGAGGTCGCCATCGACGCCGTCGACGACGAGGGCCGCGGGCGCGCCGTCGTCGGCGACGTGGACCTGGCCGTGCGCGGCGCCCTGCCCGGCGACGTGGTGCGCTGCCAGGTGGAGCGCGTGTGGGGCGCCCACGGTCTGGCGCAGGCGCGCGCGCTCGAGGTCGTGCAGGAGGGCCCGCTGCACGTCGAGCGCACCTGCCCACACGCGCGCCCGTGCGCCGGCTGCCCCACGCACGGCGTCGAGCCCGCGTTCACGCTGGCGTGGAAGAAGGCGCGCGTGGAGCTGGCGCTCGCGGACGTCGGGCTTTTGGCCGCCGTGGCCGACGTCGAGCCCGCGCGCGCGCCGCGCCAGAAGGTCAAGCTCGTCGTCGACAGCGGGCGCGTGGGTCTCTACGTGCCGCACACGCACCTGCCCGCCGACGCCACCGCGTGCGCCCACCAGCACCCGGCGCTCACCGCCGCCCTCAGGAAGCTCGCGCCGGCGCTCGTGCGCCTGCCGCCGGTGCGCGCCGTCATCGCGCGCGCCTTCGTCGAGGGCGTGGGCGCGGTGGTGGTGAGCGAGGCCGCGCTGCGCGACGGCGATTGGCGCGCGCTGACGAGCCTGGTCGACGGCCGCCCGCTCGTGTCGCTGGCCGTGCGCGTGCAGCCCACCACCGGCTCGAAGAACAGCCTGCTCGG
>CAZONM010000325.1:0-7016 GCA_964580865.1 uncultured Myxococcales bacterium
CGCGCGCGCCCCCCGGGGGGGGGGGCGCGGGGGGGGCGCGCCCCGCGCGCCCCCCGCGCGGCCCCCCGCCTCTCCAGGGGGTGGGGGGCGCAGGGGGGAGGGTGGCCCGTGGCCACCTCCCCCCCGCATGAAAAAGCCCGGCCTTGTTGCCGGGCTTCTTCATCGAGGTGGTGGGCGCGACAGGATTTGAACCTGTGACTCCTACCGTGTGAAGGTAATACTCTACCGCTGAGTTACGCGCCCTCGGCGGCACTCCTAGCGAGCCCTCGCCCCCTCGTCAACTCGCCTGTGCGCGCCGCCGAGCGCGCGCCACGAGCTTGCGGGCCTCCTCCACCCACAAGACCACGCTGGCGGCCGCTCCCAGGGCCACCACCTCGACGATCGAGAAGGGCGCGGTGTGAAAGATGTCCCCGAGCGGACGCCAGAACACCACCGCGACCTGCAGGACGTTGCCCACCACGAGCCCACCCAAGAGCCACGGGTTGCGCAGCAGGTCGAGCGACAGGGCCGTGCGCGTCTCGGAGCGGCAGTTGAGCACGTTGAACCACTCGCACAGCACCAGCAGGGTGAACGTCTCGGTCTGCACCTGCGCCGCGGGCACGCCTTGCGCCGTGCGCCACCACAGCCAACCCAACGTGACGGCCACGATGGTGGGCACCATGAAGGCCATGCGCACGAGGAGCGGCCGCGAGAACAGCGGCTCGGTGGGCGAGATGGGCGGGCGGCGCATCTCGTCGCCCTCGGCGGGCTCCATGATCAGGTTCACCGTGATGACGCCCTCGCTCACCAGGTTGTTCCAGAGGATCTGGACCGCGGCGAAGGGCGGCGGGAAGCCCGCGATCATCGCGAGCAGCAACACCAAGACCTCCGCGATGGAGGTGGTGAACAGGAGCAGCACCGCCTTCTTGATGTTGCGATAGACGACGCGGCCCTCCTCCACGGCCGCCACGATGGTGGCGAAATTGTCGTCGGTGACCACGATCTTCGACGCGTCCTTCGCCACCTCGGTACCGGTGATGCCCATGGCCACGCCCACGTCGGCCTTGACCAGCGCGGGCGCGTCGTTGACGCCGTCGCCGGTCATGGCAACGACGTGGCCCTCCTCCTGCAGGGCCTGCACGATGCGCAGCTTCTCTTTGGGCGGCACGCGCGCGTACACGGCCACCCGCGGCGACTGCGCGCGCAGCTGCTCCAGCGACAGGCGCTCGAGCTCCGCCCCGTCGAGGGCCTGGTCGCCGTCGCGCGCGATGCCGAGCGCGCGCGCGATGGCCGTGCCCGTCACCTTGTGGTCGCCCGTGACCATGACGGTGCGAATGCCCGCGGCGGCGCAGCGGGCCACGGCGGCGCTCACCTCGGGGCGGGGCGGGTCGAGCTGGCCCACCAGGCCAAGCGCGCGCGCCCTGCCCGTCAGCGCCTGGTAGCCGCCGTGCAGCTCCGCCGGGGCGTCGGCCACCTCGACGACGGCGAGGACGCGCAGCGCGCGCGCCGCCATGGCGTCGGCGCGCGCGCGCAGACGCTCGCGAGCATCGTCGTCGGCGACCAAGGCCAGCACTCGCTCGGGCGCGCCCTTGACGTACGCGACCAGCGCGCCGTCACGTCGATGCAGCGAGGCCATCATCTTGCTGGCCGCGTCGAAGGGCAGCTCGCCCAGGCGCGGCCAGGCGTGTCGCACGCCGTCGTCATCGAGCCCGGCCTTGCGCGCCAGGGTCACGAGCGCCACCTCGGTGGGATCACCCAGGGGGCGCGCGGCCCCATGCTCCACGATGAGCCGGGCGTCGTTGCACAGCACCAGCGCCTCGAGCAGCGCGCGCAGCTCGCCGTCGACGCTCGCAGGCGCACCGTCCTTGCGCACAGCGCCGTCGGGGGCGTAGCCCACGCCGTCGACGGTGAGGGCAGTGCCGTCGGGCAGCGCCACCTCGGTCACGGTCATCTCGTTCTTCGTGAGCGTGCCGGTCTTGTCGGTGCAGATGACCGTGGTGCTGCCGAGCGTCTCCACGGCCGACAGGCGCCGCACCACCGCGCCGCGGCGGGCCATGCGCTGCACGCCCACGGCCAGGGCGATGGTCATGGCCACGGGGAGCCCCTCGGGGACCAGGCCCACGATCTGGCTGATGGCGACCATGAAGATCTCGGTCAGCGGCACCTCGCGCACCCAGCCGATGAGCATGACGAGCGCGAACAACAGCGCCGCCACGACGATGACCACGCGCCCCACCTGGTCGATGCGTCGCTCGAGCGGTGTGCGCGTGGTCGCGGTGGCGCTGGTGAGCGTGGCGATGTGGCCGATCTCCGACGTGCTGCCGGTCGCCACCACGAGCGCGCGCGCACGCCCGGCGGTGAGCAGCGTGCCGCTGAACACCATGCCGTGGCGATCCGCCAGCGGCGTTGCCTCGGGCGCCGTCGACGTGTCCTTGGGGACGGGCACCGACTCGCCGGTGAGCGCGGCCTCCGACACCTGCACGGCCGCGGCCTCGACCACGCGCCCGTCGGCGGCCACGGCGTCGCCGGCGCCAAGCAGCATGACGTCACCGGGCACCAAGCCCGCGGCCGGCACCTGCCGCTCGACGCCGCCGCGCACGACGCGCACCTGCACGGTCGCGAGCTTCTTGAGCGCCCGCAGCGATCGCTCGGCGCGCCCCTCTTGGAACGCGCCGATCATCGCGTTGACCACCACGACAATCACGATCACGACGGCGTCGCTCACCTCGCCGAGCAGCCCGGCCACGGCGGCGGCCACCAGAAGCAGGTAGATGAGCGGGCTTGTGAACTGCCCGAGGAAGACGGCGAGCGCGGTGCGCGGGGGTGGCTCCGGCAGCGTGTTCGCGCCATGGCGCGCCGCGCGCGCCGCGGCCTCGTCGTCGGTGAGCCCCAGGGCGACGTCGGTCTGCAGCGCGCGCGCCACCTCGCGCACGTCCTGCGCGTGCCACGGAGCGGCGGGTGCGGTCGGTGCCACCACGGGGACGCATCCTACCCCCAGAGCGCATCTCACGAACCCTCCGCGTCGCCAGCGCGTGACAGCGTCGGGGCATTCGGAGGTAGCCTCGGGCGCGGAGGTGACCGTGGGCCAGCTGCGCGCGGTGTTCGACGACGGCCAGCGACACAGCGAGGGTCGCGTGCGGGGCATGTGGTCGTCGGGCTTGATGCTCGAGACCGACGTGGTGCTGCCCATCGGCACGGCGGTGGCCGTGGTGGTGCTGAGCGGCGGGTTCGACGGTGAACGCCTGGGCGCGCAGGTGGCGGGCGTCGAGAAGGGCGCGCTGCTGCTCGATCTGGTGGGCCTCGACACGGCGCGCTGGTCGATGCTGCAGGCGTTGGTCGACGGGAAGCCGCGCACGTCGTCGCTGCCGGTGGGCCCGCTCGGGTCTGCGCCGCCGGCGCACGTGCCGGTGTTCATCATCTCCGGTGGCGACGACGAGCTCGGTGAACCCACCGGCTCCTTCCCGCTCCCGCCCGCGGCGCGCGCGCCGGCGCCCGTGGTGGTGGCGTCGTCGGAGTTCCAGCTCCCCACGCCCCTCGGCGGCGCGCGCGCCACCGCGCGCTCGTCGAAGGGCCCGGTGGATGACGACAGCTCGGGCTCGTTCGAGCTGCAGCTCGTGGAGCTCGGGCGCGCCAAGGCCACGCTGGAAGAAGAGAACCAACGCCTGAGGGCCGAGCTCCAGCGCGTCACGGCGCTGAAGTCGGCCCTCGAGGAGGAGCTGCGCGACACGCTCGAGCGGCTCGAGGCCGCCGAGCGGGCGCTCAAGCGCTAGCGCGCGCTACTCGGCGGAGAACGTGGTGCTCGCGATCAGGTCGCTCGGCTCGTCGATGGCGCCGATGTTGAGCACCGAGCGGTTCTCGCCGGGCAAGAGGAACGTGAACTCGTCGCGGCGGTTCTGTCCCCACGAGTCCTCGGCGTGGCCCATGGCCACCGGCTGCTCCTCGCCCAACGACACGATGTGGATGCGCTGGCGCGGGATGCCCAGGCGCAGCAGGTACTCCTGCGCGGCCATGGCCCGACGCTCGCCCAGCGCCAGGTTGTAGGCGCTGTCACCGCGCTCGTCGGCGTGACCGCCGACCATCACGCGCACCTTGGGCACCCGGTGCATCTGCGCCGCCACGCGCTGCAGCAGCACCTGCGACTGCTCCGTGAGCACGTCCGTGTCGGTCTCGAAGTGCAGCGGCCCCTGCGCCACCAGCGCGTTGAGCTCGCGCACCAGGGCGCGGCGCTCGGCGTCTTCGGCGCTCGGCTTGGTGGCCGCCTTGGTCGAGCTGCACGCCGACGTGTGCGCGAGCGCGACGACGAACACGACGTTGGTGAGGGCGATGACGATCTTCTTCATGAGAGGCTCCGTGTTCCAGTCACCAACCGGCTCCACCGTGGACCGGCCTGCTACCAGTGGAGCCAGTTGTCGCCTTGCCCGATCACGAAAGCAAAAAAACGGCCGGCGCGAGGCCGGCCGAGGACGCCGTCTGTGGGCGTAGGCGATCGAATTCACGAGCGAAATCGATCGCCTGCGGCTGCGCGCCCTACTGGCGGCCGGTGTGGCGGTCGAGCCAGCCGAGCACCTCCTCGTGCCACTTCCTGCTGTTGTGCGGCTTGAGCACCCAGTGGTTCTCATCGGGGAAGTGCACGAAGCGGCTCGGCACTCCCTTGCGCTGCAGCGCCGTGAACGTGCCCATGCCCTGCGTGTCGACCACGCGGAAGTCGTTGCCGCCGTGGATGACCAGCGTGGGCGTCTTCCAGTTCTTCACGAAGTCCACCGGGTTGTGCTTGGCGTAGCCCTCGGGCTTGTCCCACGGGGTGCCGCCGTGCTCCCACTCGGGGAACCACAGCTCCTCGGTGTCGAAGTAGGCCATCTGCTCGTCGATGTTGCCGTCGTGGCACACCAAGGCCTTGAACCGGTCGGTGTGGCCGTTGATCCAGTTGATCATGAAGCCGCCGTAGGACGCGCCCGCCGCCGCCACGCGCGCGCCGTCCATCCACGGGAATTTCGCGAGCGCGGCGTCGAGGCCGAGCATGAGGTCCTCGTACGGCGCGCCGCCCCAATCGCCGTTGATGGCGTCGGTGAAGGCCTGCCCGTAGCCGGTGGAGCCGTGGAAGTCGATGAACACCACCGCGTAGCCGCGCCCGGCGAAGGCCTGCGGGTTCCAGCGGTAGTGCCAGTGGTCGCCGAAGCTGCCCTGGGGCCCGCCGTGGATGAGCATGGCCACCGGCGCCTTGCCGCTCTTGTAGCCCGCGGGCTTCATGGCGAAGCCCCACACGGTGTCGCCCTTGGCGCCCTTGAACTGGAACTGCTCGTGCTCGCCGAACGCGATCCTCGCCGTGCGCTCGGCGTTGATGCGGGTGATGGCGCGCGCGTCGCCGCCGTCGCCACGCATGGTCCACAGCTCGGCTGGCGCGGTGAGCGTGTCCTTGACGAACAGCACGCGGTCGCCGGCCGCCATGGCGCTCTGGTTGGTCCCCTTGTCGGCCAGCGTGCGCACGTTGCCGGTGGCGACGTCGATGGCGAAGATGGCGTGGTGCCCGAGGTTGTCGGCGCTGGTCCAGATGGTCTTGCCGTCGCTGCTGAACGCGAGCTCACCGGCGGAGCGATCCCACGCCTCGGTGAGCACGCGGCGCTTCTTGGTGGCCACGTCGAGCAGCGCGACGCGCGAGCGATCCGCCTCGTACCCGGGCCGCACCATCATGGTGAAGGCCACCTGCTTGCCGTCGGGCGAGAACACCGGCGAAAATTCGTAGGCCTTGTTGTCGACGGTGAGGTCCACGGGCTTGCCCTTGCCGTCGGTGGACACGAGGAACAGATCGGTGTTGGTGGTCCACGCGAGGTCGCGCAGATCGTCGGGCTTCTTGCCGCCGGCGCGCGCCACGAACACCATGCTCTTGCCGTCGGGCGAGAGCGCAACCTCCTCCATGCCGCCCCACGGGTGCGTGGGCGAGTCGGTGCGCTGGCCGGGGGTCAGGTCGACCGCGGTCTGGGGCGCGCTCGGGCTCCACACGAAGAGGTGGCTGAACTTGCCGTCCTCCCAGCCGTCCCAATGGCGGAACAGCAGTCCGTCGTAGGTGCGCGCCTTGACCTTGCTCTTGGCCTGCTCCTCGTCGCGCTTGACGGTGTCGTCGAGCGACTTGGCGTCGGGCCACACGTCCATGGCCAGGATCAGGCGATCACCGCCCGGGACCGGCACGAAGCCGTTGACGTCGAGGGGGAGCTTGGTGACCTGCTCGGCCTCGCCGCCGCCCACGGGCACGCGCCACACCTGCGAGCTGCCCGAGCGCGTCGAGAGAAACAGCACGCTCTTGCCGTCGCGCGAGAAGCGCGGCGCGCCGTCGCTGTCGGGGTGGGTCGTGTGGCGGCGCGCCCACGCGCCGTCGGTGCTCGCGAGCCACACGTCGGTGCGGCCGCGGTTCGCCTCGAGGTCGGTGTCGCGCACGGTGAAGGCGACCAGGCGCCCGTCGGGCGACACGTCGGGCTCGGAGACGCGCTGCATCGCCAGCATGTCGTCGACCGTGAGCCCCTTCTTGCCCTGCGCGAACGTGGGCGCGGCGGCGATCGTCGAGAGAAGGGCGGCGAGCGCGAAGCGACGGTGCATCGAAACCTCCGGCCGGCGGTATCGGCGCTGACCGCGCGGTGGTCAACGAGGTAGGATCGCGTCGTGCCCCACGTCCTAGAGCACCGATCAGGTTGGCGGACCGAGCCAGGCGCTGTCCTCGTGGCCGAGGGCAAGGAGCCCCGCAGCCGGGTAGCAGCGCTACCCGGCGAGGACGCGACGCAGCCATCGGACACGAGGCTGCGCCCGGCGACGGGAGCCAACCTGTTCGGTGCTCCAACGCCCCTGACCGCCGCAAGGCTCGCCCTGATCTGTTGCGCGCTCACGACCGGCGTCGTGGGGTGCCACCTGCTCGGCGCCCCCTTGCCGTGCGTCTCCTCGGGCGATTGCCCGCAGAGCGCCATCTGCGCCGCGGGGTACTGCGCGGGCATCGACGCGGGCGAGGGCGAGGGCGAGGGCGAGGGCGAGGGCGAGGGCGAGGGCGAGGGCGA
>CAZONM010000326.1:0-7014 GCA_964580865.1 uncultured Myxococcales bacterium
CCAGCGCGCGCCGCGTGGCCGCCGAGGCGGCCACGGCCTCGGGCAAGCTCGACGAGGCGGCGGCGCTCTTGGAGGAGGCCCGCGCGACCAGCGCCGCCGAGGGCGACCGGCTCGGGCTCGCCCAGGCGCTGCGGGCGCTCGGCGACGTGCAGTACTGGCGCGGCGCGCGCGCACCCGCGGCGCGCCTGTACCGCGAGGCCCACGGCATCTTTCAGACCGTGGGCCGGCAGCTCGACGTGGCGGCCAGCCTGTGGTCCCTCGGCTACGTCGAGCTCGAGCGCGGCGACCTGCCGGCCGCGCGCGCCCTCTTCCTCGAGCAGCGCGCGCTGTGCCGCACCATCCGCGATCGCCTGGGCGAGGCCAACGCCACCAACGCGCTCGGCGAGCTCGAGCGCCGCGCCGGCGACCTCGACGCGGCCGAGGCCCACTACCGCGCGGCGCTGCGCATGGCCACCAAGAGCGGGCTGTCGCGCCGCTGGACCTTCCGCCTCAACCTGGCGCACACCCTGTTGGCGCGCGGCGATGTCACCGGCGCCATGGCGCTGGTGGAGGAGCTGGTGCACTCGCCCAAGGCCTCGGCCGAGCCCATGGTGATGGCGCCGGCCTGGTGGATCTGCGCCGTGGCCGCGGCCGCGCGCGGCGACCTGGCGGCGTGGGACCGGGCCGTGAGCACGGCACTCGCCGTGGCCGAGACGAGCGCGGTGGTGGAGGAGGACCTGGCGTTCGTGGCCGAGACCGCCGCGCGCATGATGGAGCCCCACGACCCCGAGCGTGCGGCGCGCGCCCGCACCTGGGCCGCCCACAAGCGCGCGGCGCTCGCCGGCGGTCCCTGACGCCGCCGCGGTTGCGCTACTGTGCCTGCCTCGCAAGGGCCGCGCGCTCGCAGGCGCGCATCGATGAGGTCGACATGACAGGCGCGGGCATGTGGCGGCGTTGCAGCAACTGCAAGGGCGAGATCGCGCTCGGCGCCCGCTACTGGATCTGCAGCGTGACGACGTGCCAGCGCGTGCGCGCGCCCATCCAGTTCTGCAAGCCCGACTGCTGGGCCGTGCACAACGAGATCGAGAACCACCGCGACGGTTGGGCGGTGGAGAAGCAGGCGCCCGCCACGGCCGAGCCCGCGCCCGCCACCGCGCCGGCGCGCGCGTCGTCGCCGCCGGCGCCGCGCGCCTCGTCGCCGCGGGCCGCGCCGGCCCCCGACGGGGCGGAGATCTTGGTGGTGGCGTCCCGCTTCAAGGAGTTCCTGGCCGAGACCCACGCCATGCGCTGCTCCGACGACGTCTTCGCCACCTTGAGCGAGCACCTGCGCCGGCTGGCGCGCGAGGGCGCCGAGGCCGCGCGGCGCGCCGGGCGCAAGACCATGCTCGATCGCGACGTGCCGCGGCCCGCCGCCGAGGGCGACGTGCCCGCGCTGGTGGTGGTGTCGCGCTTCAAGGCGTACGTGGCGGCGCAGGGCGACCTGCGCTGCTCCGACGAGGTCATCCCGGTCTTGACGGCGGAGCTGCGGCGCCTGGGCGGCCAGGCGGTGGACCACGCCCGGGCCGACGGCCGGAAGACCGTGCTCGGCCGCGACGTGCCGCGGCCGTAGCTCACCACGGCGCGGGCGCGTAGTCCTTGAAGAACACGCCGTGCGCGTGGTTGCCGCTGGCGAAGCCCGCGAACACCGGGTCCACGATGCGCGCGGCGCCGTCGACGATGTCGAGGGGCGGCGAGAAGCGGTGCTCCTCCACCTTCTTGGCCGCGAGGTGCGCCGGGTCTTCGTCGGTGACCCAGCCCGTGTCGACGGCGTTCAGGTAGATGCCGCGCGCGGCCAAGGGCGCCGCCGAGGTGCGCACCAGCATGTTGAGCGCCGCCTTGGCCATGTTCGTGTGCGGGTGCTTGTCGGTCTTGTGTGCCCGATAGAACTGCCCCTCCATGGCCGACACCATCACGATGTGCCGCGCGCCGTCGTGGGAGGTGGCGGTGCCCGGCGGCGGGCTCGCGCTCTTCGTCATCAGCGGCAATAGCCGCTGCGTCAGCACGAAGGGCGCCGTAGCGTTCACCAACAGCACCTCGAGGAGCTCGAGGGTGGGCACCTCACCGAGCGCCAGCCGCCACGAGTTGTGGCGGCGCAGATCGACCTGCTGCAGGTCCGCGTCGAGCACGCCGCGGGGGAACAGCTCCACAGCGCTCGACGCCGCCGGCAGCGCCGAAAGCGGCAGCAGGTCGGCGTCGCTCGCGGCCTGTGACAAGAGCGCCGGCTGGGCGACGCCCGCGGCCTTGTGCGCGTCGGCGCGCAGCTCCTCGTAGCCGGCCAACAGCGCGCGCTGCTCCTGCGCCACGTCGTGAAGGGGGCTCTGCTCGAGGTCCACGAGGTGGCGATAGAAGCCGGGCGGGCGGCGCACGGTCTGGCAGGCGTTGTGGAGCTGCACGTCGAGGCGCGGCAGCGCGCGCTCGAGGTGCGTGGCCACGAGCTCCACGCTCGGTGTGTGCCGCAGGTCGACGCCGTACACGTGCAGGCGCTCGCGCCACGCGGCGAAGTCGGGCTCGCCGGCGTAGCGTCGCGCGGCGTCGCGCGGGAAGCGCGTGCATGCCACCACCGTGCAGCCCGCGCGCAGGAGCAGGAGCGCCGCCTGGTACCCGATCTTGACGCGCGCGCCGGTGACGAGCGCCGCGCGCCCGCGCAGGTCGGCGCTGGCCGCGCGCTTGGTGAAGTTGAGCTCGCCGCACGCCGGGCACAGCTGGTCGTAGAAGTGGTGGCGCTCGGCGTAGGGCCGCTTGCACACGTAGCACTTGCGCTCGTCGGCGAAGCGCGGCGCCTCGTCGTGCGCGGGAGCGCTCGACGCGGCCAGCGCGGGGGGCGGCGGGAGGAACACCGGCTGGCTGCGCAGGCGCTGGATGCCCGTGGTCTTTCTCAGCTCGTCGTCGTGGGCGCGGGTGGCGCGCCGCTCCTCGCGCGCCAGCGCCTTCTGCAGGCGCTTGCGCTGGCGCAGATCGGGGCGCGCCACCTCGCCGGCCAGGCGTTGCAGGCGCTCGCGCTCGTCGCGGCTGGCGCCGGCCAGCACGCCGCGATCGGCGGCGACGGCGCCGAGCACACGCAGCGCGATCTCGAGCTCCTCGGGCGTGACGGGCACGCTGCGGGTCTAAAGGAACTTGCGCAAGCGGGCCAGGGCCTTGTCGACGGTGGCGTCGCCCTTCTGCGCGAGCACGGTCTGCGCCTCGGGCGAGAAGGCCGGCGTGCGCCGCGCGATCAGCTCCACAGCGTCGACGACCTCGTGCAGCTTGGCGCCCTTGACCACGTAGCCGAGCGCGCCCGCCAAGAGCGCCTCGGTGATGGCGGCGCTGTGGCTCGAGGCCGACACCACCAAGACCGGCAGCGCGGGGCGCTTGTCGAGCAGCGCGTGGATCAGCTCGACCCCCGAGCGCCCTGGCAGGCTCAGGTCCACCACGGCCACGTCGGCGTCGGTCTCGGTGACGGCAGGATCGTCGCCGCGGCCGCACGACAGGGCGATGCTGTGGCCGGCGCGCGCGAGCATGGAGGTGATCAGCCGGCGCTGATCCTCGTCGTCCTCCACCACCATCACTCGCAGCGCGGTCCCCATGCGTCCCCCGAAGCTCCACGGTACGGTCGATTCACCAGGTCGATCCACCGCTGACACACCCTCGTCTTACGATCGGGATCACAACCCGCACGTCTGTGCTGCCATGCCCGAGGACCGCTCTCAGGCGCGCTCGACCACGCGGCGCCCGAACGGGAACAGCGCCAGCACCGCGAGCTTGAGGTGCTGCAGCGCGAACGGGATGCCGATGACGGTAACCGCCAGGCCCAGCGCCAGGCCTAGGTGGGTAATGCACGTCCATACACCGGCCACCAAGAACCACAGGACGTTCATCACCAAGCCGAGCACGCCGCTGCCCGCGAGGCTTGGGTCTTCCACCACGTCCTTGCCGAAGGGGAAGAGCGCCAATCCGGCGAGCTTGAAGCACTGCACGCCGAACGGGATGCCAACGACGGTCATGCACAGCACCAGGCCGCCCACGGCGTACTCGATGGCGGTGACGAGCCCGCCCCCAATGACGGCCCACAGCAGGTTCAAGAGCGTGCGCATACGCTCGAGCGTAGGCAGCGCGCGCTCGACGTCAACGTGATCCATCGCCGCCCGATTGCCCGAAGCCGGCGGCGCGCTAACAGAGGCTCATGCGCTCCCTCACCCTCCTCGCCATGGCCTCCCTCCTGGCCGCGTGCCACCCGCTCGCGTGCTGGCACCCCGCCGACTTGCCCAAGGACACGCCGCTCGTGCTGCAGTCGGCCGAGGACTGGCCCAAGGCCACCGTCGAGGTTCGCCTCGACGCCCTCGGCATCCCGCACATGTACGGCGAGAGCGAGGCCGATCTCGCCTACGCGCTCGGCGTCATGCACGCGCGCGATCGCATGTTCCAGATGATGATCTTGATCCACGCCGGCGAGGGGCGCCTGGCGGAGATCTTCGGCGCCGACTTCCTGGCCATCGACCGCGACAACCGCACCATCCTCGGCCACGGCATCGAGGAGCAGCTCGCCGCCGCGTCGGCGCGCGACCGCGAGCTCGTGGAGGCCTACTGCGCCGGCGCCAACCGCGGCGCCACCATGGTGGGCCCGAGCGCCGAGATGGCCATCTTGGGCCTCACGTGGGAGCCCATCGCGCCCCGAGACGTCTTGGCGGTGACGCGCTTCCAGCAGTGGGACCAGAGCGTGGGCTTCTGGGAGGAGATGGCCCGCTGGCGCCTGGTCAAGGCGCTCGGCGCCTCGTCCCCCGTCGTCACCGAGCTGATGCAAGACACGCCCTCGGGCGGCGTACCCATCGTCGCCGCCGACGAGCACGACGGCGCGGCGTTCTCGGGCCCCTTGCCTGACCCGTCGCTGCACATGCCGGTGGGGCAGATGACGCCCGCACCTACGGTGGCCTCGACGCGCGCCAGCGGGCTGCGCGCCGCGCTCGGCCAGGAGCTCAAGGCGTGGATGCCGCGGCGCGCGCAGGGCGCGTCGAACTCGTGGTCGGTGTCGGGTGAGCACACGGCCGCCGGCGTGCCCGTGCTGGCCAACGATCCGCACCTGCGCCACGGCGCCCCGGGCATCTTCTACATGGTGCACCTCGAGGGCCCCGACTTCTCGGTGGTGGGCGGCTCCTTCATAGGCATCCCCGGCGTGCTCATCGGCCACGGGCGGCACATGGCGTGGGGCATCACCAACGCCTACGCCGACACCGTCGACGTGGTGGCGCTGCGCACGCCCGAGGGCACCGAGGACATCTACACGGTCGACGGCGTCAGCTACGGGTTCGGCGAGCGCGTCGAGCACTTCAAGCTCGGCAAGGGCGCCGACGCCGAGGTGGTGACGCGCACCATCCAGACCAGCATCTTCGGGCCCGTGCTCTTGCCCGACTGGGGCAGCGACGACGAGACGCCGCCGCCCTTGTCGGGCGAGAAGCTGGCCGTGCAGTGGACGGCCGCGCAGCTGCCCGAAGAGATGGGCAGCCTGGTCTCGGCCTTCTGGGACCTGGCCGAGGCCCACGACGTCGACGACGCCTTCGTGGCCGCGCAGGAGTTCGCCGCGCCGGCCATGAACCTCAACATGGCCTTCACCGACGGCACCATCGCCTACCGCTTGAGCGGCGTCATCCCCGTGCGCGACGAGCAGCGCGTCGACTTCCCGCGAGACGGCGGCCGCGCGTCGTCGCGGTGGGCGGGCCGCATGCAAGACGAGCAGAAGCCGCAGGCGACCAACCCGCAGAAGGGCTTCATCAACGCCACCAACCAGCGCATCGTGGAGAACGGCGTGGCCTCGCAGCAGTTCGTAGGCTTCGAGGGCGCGCCACCCTGGCGCGCCCTGCAGGTCGACGCGCGCCTGCGCGCGATGCTCGAGGCCGGCAAGCCCACCACCGAGGAGATCTTCTCGATCCAGCAAGACGCCACCTTCCTCGAGGTGCCCACCCTCGCGCCCATCCTGGCCGCGCACTGCGGCACGCGGCCCGTGGAGGGCCACGACGAGGCGCGCGTGCGCGACTTCTGCGACGCCGTGGGCAGCTTCGACGGCGTGTTCGCCGCCGACGCCATCGCGGCGCCCTACGCGCGCCTGCGCCACGACCTGTTCCTCACCGTGTTGGGTGCGCACGTCGACGCGTTCACGGCCGCGGACCTCGCCGGCGAGAGCTTCGTGCAGGGCGCCATGTTCACGCTCGTGCAGCGCGAGCACGCCAGCGGCGACACGGCGCTGTTCGACGACCCGACCACGCCCGAGCACGACGGCCTCGACGTCTTCGTCACGCGCGCGCTCAAGCCCGCGCTCGACGCGGTGGTGCAGGACTTTGGCGGCGGCAAGGCCGACTGGCGCTGGGGCCGGGGCCACACGATGTCGCTGCGCGGCGCGCTGTCGTCGGCGCCCGTGATCGGCTTCTTGTTCGAGACCGCCGCGCGCGAGGAGGCGGGGCAGAGCAACACGCCGCGCGCCGAGCGCGGCGATCCCAACAAGCACTTCCGCGTCACCAACGGCGCCGGCCTGCGCCTCATCGCCGAGATGAGCGACCCGCCCGTGGTGCGCATGATCAACGACTCGGGCCAGAGCGGCCACTTCGGCCACCGCCACCTCGAGGACCAGTACCCGCTCTGGTCGAAGGGCGAGCCACGCGTGCTCATGATGACCAAGGAGCAGGTGGCCGCCGAGCTCGACGGCGCCATGGACATCGCGCCGAAGTGACGCGCGCGCGACCGAGTCGGTAGGCTCGCGCTATGGCCGCCACGCCCGAACAGCTCGCCGCCAGCTTGCTCGCCACCGAGCCGCCGGTGTCGCGCAACAAGCACTTCGCGGCCTTCCACGATCCGCAGACCAAGCGCGCCTACGCGCTCTATCGCCGCTTGCGTGCGCTGGTGGGAGAGCTCGAGGACGCCGAGCGCGCGGGCCGCGCGGTGCTGGTGGAGCGCCGCACGCGCGCCGGGCGCGACGTCATGCGCCTGGTGTGGGACGGCGCGCGCGCGCGCCGCGCCGCCTGGCTCGAGCTG
>CAZONM010000327.1:0-6992 GCA_964580865.1 uncultured Myxococcales bacterium
GACGAGCTGGCGCGCGCGCTCGAGGACGAGCCGCTCCGCTCGCTGCCGGTGGTGCTCGGCGGCCGGGCGGCGGCCGACTTCGCCGCTCGCCTCGGCCGCCCGGCCACGGTCGCGCCGTCGATCCCGGCGGTCGTCGCGAGCGCAAGCGTGTAGGGCACGTCCCTGAGCTCAGGTAGGCCCCCACGGGTCTGAGCGTGACGTCGTCAAATCGCTCACCCGATGTCGGGGGGGGGGGCGCCTGGTAACTCCATGGTTTCACCGGGAGGGGGCCTTCGGCGTGTGGACCTCCGGGATCCGCCCTAGCCACCCGCGTCCGGACGCGCCCGACCACGCGCCAATGTGACTGAGCTCACGATTTCGAGAAATAATGGACAAAACCTGAACCGCACGACCTGCTGTGCATCTTATGTCCAGATTGTGACCGACTGCGAGGCGCAGCCCGGCCAAAGGAGGACGCATGCACCGCACCGCCAACGAGCTCAGTGACCAGATCCGCCGCGGCTCGCCCGAGGCCTGGGCCGAGCTGTTTCGCCGCGACCGCGCGAAGCTCGTGACGCTCGCGAGCCGCTTCGTGTCCCGCGATGACGCCGAGGACGTGGTGCAGGACGCGTTCGTCTCGACGTTGCGCTCGCGCGAGCAGTTCCGGGGTCAGGCCCACCCGTCGACCTGGCTCTACCGCGCCACCGTGAACGCCGCCCTCATGCACCTGCGCACTCGGCGCCGCCGTCCCACCGAGGCGCTCGACGACGTGAAGGTCGAGCGCCCGAGCGACACGCCGTCGCCGGACGCCGGGCTCGAGCGCGCGCAGGCCGGCAGCGCCCTGCACCACGGCGTAGGTGCGCTCAAGCCCCTCGACCGCACGCTGTTCAAGCTCCGCTTCCTCGACGAGCGCTCGACGGAGGAGACCGCCGAGCTCGTGGGCCTCAGCGTCGCCGCCGTCAAGACTCGGCTCAGCCGAGCGCGCGTGGTCGCGCGCGAGGCTATGGAGCTGGCGGCGGCGGCGTGAGCGTTGGCGCGCGCCCTCGGGCGGCGCGCGCCACGGTCGCCGTCGTCACTGCGCGTGCTTGACGGCGATGCGCAGCGCGCGCACCGCCGTGCCCACGGCGTCGACGTCGGGGCCTTGGCTCGCGTTGGCGAGCAGCGCGACCATGGCCTCGCTGTCGGCATCCCACACGGGCATGGACGAGTAGCCGGGCAACCCGCCGTTGTGGCCCCGCACGCGCATACCGCCCATGTTCGGCGGCAGCGGTACCTCCATGACCCCGAGGCCGTAGGTTCCGGCGACCTCGCCGATGGTGAAGGGCACGCCATCGAACAGCTGCTCATGCAGCTCGCTCGACACGAGGTCGCCGTCGCGCACGGCGCGCGTCAGCTCCAAGAGGTCGGCGGCGTTCGACACCAGGCCGCCGGCGCCAAAGCCCAGGCTCGGGTCGAGCGCGAAGCCCTCCGTCGACGCCTCGTAGCCGGGGGTCGTGATGAGGCCGCGCACCAGCCGATCGCCCACGCCGCGCTCACTGACGCTCGCGAGGCTCGTCAGCCCGAGCGGCGCGGCGACGCGCTCATGCACCGCCTGTGCCCACGGCACGCCGCCCTCCATCTCGACGATGCGTGCCAGCAGCACGTAGTTGGTGTTGGAGTAGTCGGCCCGCTCAGTGCCAGGTGCGTCGTTGGTGTAGGGCTCTGCGACCGCGAGCGCGACCAGCTCCTCGGGCGTTCGCGGGGCGAGCGGGTCGGACTCGATGGCATCGAGGTGCTGGTAGTCGGGGATGCCGCTCTGATGGCGCAGCAGGTGACGCACCGTGATCCGATCGGCGCGCGGCACGTCGGCGAACCAGCGGTCGATGGTCTCGTCGAGCGTGAGCTTGCCGTCGTCGACCAGCTGCAGCACGAGGTGCGCCGTGACCATCTTGCTGGCGCTGCCGATGATGAAGACGCCGTCGGCGTCCATGGGCGTGCTGTCGGAGGGGCCTCGCTGCCCGGCCGCCGTGACATAGCGGTCGTTGCCGGGGCTGGCCAGCGCCATGGTCGCCCCGGGCACGGGCTTCCAGTCCACCTCGCCAGACAAGAGGTTGTCTGCCTCTTGCTCGAGTGAGCACGCGGACTGCGCGACCAGGGTGGCGAGGACGATCGGAACGAGGGCGGGTCGTGTCTTCATGTGAGCCTCCTTAGCTGTCAGATGTTATTTTATGACAGGCGCCGGAAATTTGCGCGGCTCGTCGTAAGTACGCGGATCCGCCCGATAAATAGAATACGCCTTCCCGTTTGCGATAACGCCTGACTGCGACGAGGATTGCCGAGACCGGTCGCCGGGCATACGAGGGATCGATGTCGCGCACGCCAACCTTCGACCGCGATGGGATCGTCTGGGCCGCGCTCACCCTGGTCGAGCAGGAGGGCATGAGCGCGCTCACCGCGCGCGCGGTCGCCAAGCGCATGCGCGCGTCAACGGCGCCCGTGTACCGCCACTTCGCGTCGCTCGACGAGCTGGCCGGCGCGGTCATGGTCGCCGCGCGGGAACAGCTGCTCGCCTCGTGTCGCGAGCGCTATACCGGCGTCGTGTTCCTCGACGTGGGCCTGGGCGTGGTGCTGTTCGCGCGCGAGCACCCGCGCCTCTACCGCGCGCTCTTCCTCGAGAGTGACGCCTTTCGGGAGCTCGTGCGCGGCTTCCTCGACGAGCTGACCGAGCACATGCGGCGCGATCCTCGGTTCACCGACCTTGCGCGTGAGCAACGCGAGGAGCTCTTGCAGCACATGTGGACCTACACGCACGGGCTATCGGCGTTGGTGGTGGCGGGCCTGGTGAAAGACACCAGCCAGGCCGCGATCGTCGAGGCCCTCAAGGGCGTCGGCGCGCCGGTCATCGCGCACGCCCTCAAGGAGCGGCGGTAGCGGCGTCGCGCGCATCGACGGCGCGCTCGGCTCGTCGCGCACCGCGCTCGCGCGATGGCGTCACCTCCCCGCCGCGGCGACGGTGACGCCGGGCGCGGCGACGGCCCACGCGCTGCTCGCGGTTGGCGTCGCGACCCTACAGCTCCACGTCGAACGCGCCGTCGGTCACCTCGTGTGTGGTGCTGCCGTCGCTCTGCCGCGTGCCGGTGAACGAGAACGTGCCCACGGCGTGGGTCGCGTCCAGCTCCGTGAACGTGATCGTGCCGGACTCCTCGTCGTCTAGCGTGGCGTAGCTGCCCTCGGCCTCGTTGCCCGAGAGCGCGTCGCTGGCGTCGATGAACACCGCGTTGGTGTCGCCGTTCCCGTCGGGCCCGCCGAAGGCGTAGGTGGCAGCGCCGTCGGCCGCGACCACCGTGATGAGGATCTCGGTCGGCACGGCCTCGCCCGAGATGCCGTGGATGACGTAGGTGCTGTTGGGGCCCCCGCTCAGCGACGTGTTGCACGACTCGAAGTCGTCGCCGTCGATCTTGGCCGTCAACGTCCCGCGGGAGCCTGGATCGGGGCACTCGCGCGCCGGCGCGCCCGCCAAGGCCAACAGATCGCCGAGCGAGCAGCCGCTAGCGAGCGTCGCCGTCACCACGAGCCCCAAGGTCATCGCGCGCGTCATCGAGCCCTCCTCGGCGCCGCTGGTCGATGGGCGGCGGAAGGGCAGGGTAGCCGCGGCGCCCCTCCCGCACGCGATACGAGCGGCCACTGGCTCAGATCGAAACGCCGTCGCTCGCGCAGGGTGGCGACCTGCGGCGGCCGCGCCCGGGCTCGTGCCGCGCACACCTGCCGGGTGTCACCCGATTCGCCGGCGAGCCTCGAGCACCATCTGGTGCACCACGTCGTTCTCGCCGAGCACCTGCTCGCGGTAGGCGATGGAGCCGGGCGCCTCGACGGTGGCCGACCAGCGCGCCCCGTGCTCGACGGCGAGGCTCTTGAGCGTGCCCGGATTGGAGCTGGTGGTCACGCCTGGCTCGCTCATGGTGTAGGGGCGCGCGTCGCCGTGCAGCACCGGCCACTCGGTGGCGAAGCGGCGCACGGCGGCGGGCGTGATGTCGTCGCCCGCGTCGCGCGACTGCTGGATGACCCAGAAGCCGTTGCGATCGGACTTGCCGCTGTGGAGGTCGAGCGCCAACCCAAACGGTCCCGCGCGGCGATGCAGGGCCTGCATGGCGTCGATCTCGAGCGGGTCGCTCGGGTCCTCTTCCGCCTCGCGGTTGATGTCGATGCCCTCGGGTGTCTCGCGCGCGCCGGTGACGAGCGCGCGCGGGTTCACCACGGGCACCACCACCCACTCGATGTCGTGGCGCATGGCCGGGTTGGCGGCGAGCTGCTCGATGAGCAGGAGCGCGGCCGCCGCGCCGCACGGCTCGTCGCCGTGCACGCCGCCCGTCACCACGACGCGCAAGGCCGGCGGCTGTGTCGCCGATGGGAAGCGCGCGACGTCGATGGGGAGGCCGCCCTGGGCGACCGCCAGCGTCTCCACGGCGACGTCGCTGCGATCGCGCAGCGCGTTCATCGCGGTGGTCACGGCCACGAAGTCATGCGCCTCGATCACGCGGCTCACGATCTGCGCCGCGCGCAGCAGCTCGGCCTCGGTGAGCACGTGGTCGCCGTCGTCGAGGCGCTTGGCCATGCGCAAGATGGCGGTCTCTTCGGCCACGCCGGTCTGGCGCATGATGTCGGCCAGGGCCGTCGGCGACCACGAGAAGCCCTTGGTGACGTGAACGACGCCGCGGCGGGCGGCCTCGAGCAGGCGATCGGCGTCGAGGTAGCGCTGGCCTTGGTCGAGCGCGATGGCGGTCTCGATGACGGCGGTGGCGTCGGCGACGCCGGTCTGGCGCATCACCTTGGCCAAGACCTCGGGGTCCCAGCGGTAGCCCTTGAAGGGCGGCGCCAGGGCCGTGCCGGGATCGCGCACGGCGGGCTTGCGCACGGCCTCCACCTGCGCGGGCGTCTTGCCGCCGTTCACCAGCGCCACCGCCTTGGCGATGGCGTCGAGGTCATGGGCCGCGCTGCCATTGGTGGAGGCCGAAGGCGGCGTCGTGGTCTTCGCGCCCTCTCCCTGGTGCTCCGCCGCGCGGCCCGTGAGCGGCGGGGGGCGGCCTGTTCCGTGGGGCAGCTTGGGGGCGACGGGGGGCACGGCACGAGCATACCGCGGCGGTCTCGCGTGACGAGGTCGCCGGGCGTGCGCCTGCCACAGGGCTCGCGCCGGCTCGTCGGCGTCCGACCCATGGGTCGCGCAGACGCCCCGAGCTGCGCGCAGGCACTAGGAGCACAGCAGTCGCGGGACAGATCTCCCGTGGTTTCGATACGAGCCGCGCTGTCGCGGCGTTTGGGTGACATATGCATGCAGCTATGCACACCTCAGCCCCACCGCTCGTGGACCCGCCCGCGGGCGGCGCTGCCGCCCTGCTGCCCGCCAGCGAGGGATCCGCAGCCACCCCCGATCGCGCGGGCGGCTACGACTGGGCCAGCGCGGCGCGTGCGTGGAACCGACGGGTCGTCGTCCACCTGCTGGCGCGCGGCCTGTCCCACGACGACGCCGACGACGTAGCCCAGCGCACCTGGGCCCGGCTCATCGCGCTCGACCAGGCCGGGCGCCTGGCGCGCATCGAGATGCCGGGCTTGGCGCTCGCGCAGGCACGATTCCTTGCCGCATCCTTGCACCGCGAGCGGGCTCACGGGCGCGCGGTGACCGACGCGGACCCCGCGACCCTCGAGCTGCTCGTCGACGAGCAGGGCGCCGACGCCGAGCGTCGCGTGCTGGCGCGCGATCGCGTCACGCGCGCGCTCGCGGAGCTCGAGCGCGCGCCGCCTTCGGCGCTGCGCGTCTTCCGCCTGCTCCTCGGTGAGCCTCCGCCCACGCATGCGCAGATCGCGCTCTCCGTGGGCCTGTCGGAGCAGCGCGTGCGACAGATCGTGTGCGAGACGCGCGCGCGCTTGCGCCGCGCGCTCGATGACCGCCGCGATGACACCAGTGACCTCAAGAGCGCCCTCGGCGCACGGGAGCAGCGATGACCGCCGCCCATACCCTTCGCCACGTGACGCAGGACGAGCTCGCGCACCTCCTCGAGGCCGCCGGCGCCGACGTTACGGCCCTCGACCGCGCCGAGGCCGATGAGGTCCGGGCCCTGCGCGCCCACCTGCGCGAGTGCCAGGCGTGCACGGCGGCCTTGGCCCACGAGGCGTCGCTCGACGAGGCAGCGAACGAGCTCGCCGCGCGCATCGCCTTCTGCCCCGGCTGCGATCGACCGCACACGCACGACGACGCGCCGCCCGGACCCGCGCGGTGCGCGTTCTGCGGCGTCGCCTTCGCGCCCGGTGGCTTCAGCGTCGAGGAGGTGCTGTCGGAGAGCGATCACGGGCGCCTCTACCTCGCCCGCGGCGCCGACGGGCTGGTGGCGCTCAAGGAGATCGTGTTCGCGCGCGTCCCCGACGTGGAGTCGCTCGAGCGCTTCGAGCGCGAGGCGCGCCTGCTGCAGCAGCTGCGGCACGAGCGCATCCCGCGCTACCTCGCCAGCTTCAGCGAGGGCGAGGGCGTGCACCTGCGCCTCTACCTCGCGCAGCGCTACGTCGACGGCCCGGCGCTCTCCGAGGAGCTCGCGGTGCGCCGCTTCACCGATGACGAGGTGCGCGCCATGGCGCGCGAGGTGCTTGGGATCCTGGTCGACCTGCAGGCGCTCTCGCCGCCGGTCATTCACCGCGACGTCAAGCCGGCGAACCTGGTGCGCGGACCCGACGGCGCCCTGTGTCTGGTGGACTTCGGCTCGGCGCGCGACGTGGCCAAGACCACGGGCGGCACGCTGGTCGGCACCTTCGGCTACATGCCCGTGGAGCAGCTCTCCGGTGTGGTCGACGAGAGCACCGACGTGTACGCGCTCGGCGCGACACTCGTGCACGTGCTGACGCGCCGTCCGCCGTGGGAGACCCTGCGTGACGACGCGCTCCCCGCCACGCTGTCGGCATCGCCCGCGCTGCGTGCCTTCCTCGCGCGCTGCGTGGCGCCGCGCGATCGTCGCTTCCCCACGGCGCGCGCGGCGCTGGCTGCCCTCGAC
>CAZONM010000328.1:0-6956 GCA_964580865.1 uncultured Myxococcales bacterium
GCACCGGCGCCGCGGGAACGACCGGCGGCGGCGGCGGCGGCGGCGGCGGCGGCGCGGCGGCGCGGTGCTCGGCTACCACCTCGTCGAACAGGGCCTGCACGCGCGGCGAGAGCGTGATGGCCGTGGGCAGGTGCGCGGCGGGATCGGTGAGCACGGCGTTCGTGAAGGTACGGCGCGAGCCCTCGACGTCGCCGGTGCCGGCCAGGCACAGCCCGAGCCACACCAGCGCCTCGGCGCGGTCCGCCGGGGGGAGCGCCGGCCGCGACGAGATCTCAGCGAAGCGGGCCGCGGCCTGCTCGTACTCGAGGCCCCTGTACAACAGCACGCCCTGGTCGAACGCGTCGTCTCCGGCGAGCGCACCGATCACCAGGAGGGCGAAGGCCGTCACCATGGGGGCAGCCTATCCGAATGCGGACTCCGCTATAACGGCGCCGTGACCGAGCCGGACGACACCACCATGGGGCCGTCGGCGCTGCGCGCGGGCGCAGCGCCGCGTCCCATCCTGCGCGTGCTGTTCTCCGCCGGCGCCGCGCGCTCGGAGGTCTATGCCCTGCGCCCGGGGGTCACGCCCATCGGCCGCGGCGTCGACTCCGTGGCCGGCGTCCGGCTCGACGGCGACCCGCGCCTGTCCCGTCAGCACGCGCGCGTCGAGCTCGACGGCGACGTGGCGCGCCTGGTCAACGACAGCAGCTACGGCACGCTCAAGAACGGCCAGCGCGTCGAGGCCGCCGTGCTCGCCGACGGCGACCTCATCGAGGTGGGCGAGTCGTTCCTGTTGTTCCGCCGCCTGCCCGTCGACGTCGTGGACGCCGCGGTGCCCGGCGTCATCGGCGTGTCGCCGGAGGCCGTGCGCCTGCGCGCCACGGCGCGGCTCGTGGGCCCCACCATGTCACCGGTGCTGCTCGTGGGCGCCACCGGCACCGGCAAGGAGGTGATGGCGCGCGCGCTGCACGGCCAGAGCGGCCGCCGCGGCGCCTTCGTCGCTCTGGCGTGCACGGGGTTGCCGGCCGAGGTCGCCGAGGTCGAGCTGTTCGGCCGCAGCGGGAGCGACGTCGACGGGGCCCTGCGCGGGGCCGCGGGCGGCACCATCTTCCTCGACGAGATCGCCGAGCTGCCGCCTGCCGTGCAGCCCAAGCTCGTGCGCGTGCTCGACGAGCGCCGCGCGCTGGCGGTGGGCGGCACCACGGGCTACGCCGTCGACGCGCGCGTCATCGCCGCGAGCGGCGCCGACCTCGCGGCCGCGGTGCGCGCGGGGCGGCTGCGCGCCGACTTGTACGCGCGGCTCGCCGAGATCACGGTGACGCTGCCGTCGATGACGGCGCGTCGCGAGGACGTGCTGCCGCTGCTCGAGGCGGCGCTCCCCAAGGGCCACGCGCCGCTCGAGCCCGCGCTGGTGGCGGCGCTGTTGGCCTACGACTGGCCCTTTGGCGCGCGCGAGGTCATGAAGGTCGCCACCGAGCTCGGCGTGCGCGGCGCCGGCCGCCCGCTCCTGACCCTCGACCTCGTGGGCGACCGCTTGCGCCGCATGCCTGCGCCCGCGCCGTCGCCCGTCGGCGAGGCGGCGGAGCGGCACCCATCGGCGCGGGAGCACATCCCCGACAAGGCCGAGCTGATGGCGCTGCTGAAGCAGCACGCGTACGTCATCGCCGACGTGGCGCGCGCCACCGGTCGGTCGCGCAAGCAGGTCTATCGCTGGCTCGACAAGCACGACCTGCGTAAGCTCGTCGCCGAGCGGGCCGGCGATCTCGACGACGACAGCGGCAGCTGACGCGCGCGGTCCGTCACTGCTCCGCGCGATGGCACGACGCGCAGCGCGCGCTCAGGTACACGTAGCCGCGCACGTCCACGTGGTTGGCCGCCTCGGCCTCGGCCGTGTGCACGTGGCACTCGGTGCAGCGCACGTCGCGCGTGGCGCACGTTCCCGAGAAGACCGCGCCGCTCAGGCTGACGTGGCACTCGGTGCAGCGCACGCCGGCGTGCGCGCCGCGGTTCACCGGGAAGCACGCGTCGTGCTCGGGCAGTCGCGCGGGCGCGAACGCCACCGGCTCGTGACAGCGGCGGCACGAATCGGTGAAGGGTGCGCGCTGGTGGTTGACCGTGACCGCGGTGGCGCGCACCGCGTCGCCCGCGTGGCACGCGTTGCAGTCGGTGGTGGCGCGCGCGAAGCCGCGGTCGCGCCGATCGAGGTGGCACTCCTGACACGGCAGCGCGCCGTGGCGGCCCGTGAGCGGGAAGCGCGTGCGGCGGTGCGCGTCGACGGCGAAGAGCGGCGCGTTGAAGCCGTCCTCCGTGTGGCACGACGCGCACTGCAGTCCGAACTCCTGCGCGTGCGGATCTTGATGGCAGCCGCCGCAGCTCTGCGCCACGGGCCGCGCGAAGTCGCCGGCGTGGCACGTGTCGCACGCCGCGCCGCGGTGACGGCCGCGCAGCGCGAAGCCGGTGCGCGCATGATCGAACGCAGCGGGCGCGAACCCCGCGGGCGTGTGGCACGCGTCGCACGCCGCGGCGCCCGCGGTGCTGGTGCGCGCGTCGGGAACGAAGCGATCGAACGCGCCCTGGTGCTCGTCCTCGTGGCAGCCGGCGCACGCGGTGGAGAGCGGCCGGTAGCGGGTGGCCGTGTCGCCGTCGCCCACGTCGACCGCGACGTGGCAGGCGACGCAGCGCGCGTCGCGGTGTTTGCCCGCGAGCGCGAAGCGGGTCTGCGCGGGATCGTCGTGGTCGAAGCGCGCCGGCGTGAAGCCCGTGGGCTCGTGGCAGCGCGCGCAATCGGTGACGCCCGCGCGCGCCAGCTGCCCGAGGTGCTCGTCGGCGTGGCAACCGGCGCATGCCGTTGCCACGGGGCGATAGACCACCACGCCGCGCAGGAGCGGCGGCGCGTTGGCCGCGGGTCCGTGGCAACGCTCGCACGCGGCGCCTTGATGTTTGCCCGTGAGGGGGAAGGCGCTGTCGTCGTGCGTAAACGAGACGTCGGCGAACGCGCTCGGTTGATGGCAGGCGCGACACCCGCGCTCGACGACCTTGGCGGCGATGGGCGGCCGCTGCGCGCCGCGCGCCTCGGCGCCGAACTGCCCGGCGTGCGGGTCCTTATGGCAGGCCTCGCAGCGCTCGCCGGCGTCGGGCAGGTCGAGGCGCACGCCGCTCGCGAGCGCGCGGCGCCCCACGGCCTCGGCGTCCTTCTTGATCGCCGCGGCCGCGCGCTTGGCCAGCTTGGGGTCGTTGGTGTGGCAGCGGCTGCACGCGACCGCGCCGTGCGCTCCCTCGAGCGGCCAGCGCGTCTCCTGGTGGCGCGCCACGTCGAAGCGCACGGGCACGAAGCCGGTCACCTGATGGCAGCGGTCGCACGCGGCGCCGCCCTTGGCGCCCTCCAGTTGCCCGCCGTGCGCGTCGAGGTGGCAGTCGGTGCACGCGCCGTGCTTGAGCCCCTTGAACACCGCGCGCCGCCCCGGCGACGGCCCATGGCACGCCTTGCACGCCACCGCGGTGTGCTCGCCGCGCAGCGGGAAGTCGGTCTTGTCGTGAAAAGCGATGTCGCCGGACGTCTGCTTGATGGCCTTCCAGCTCTCCGGCGAGTGGCAGCGCGCGCATGCTTTGCCGAACTGGCCGCCGTGGGCGTCGTCGTGGCAGGCGGCGCAGCTGCCGTGCGCCACGTCCTTGAACTGCCGGTAGCTCGCGGTGCGCGCGGGCGGGAAGGCGCGCGCGTCGAAGTCCTCGTCGGTGAGGGTGACGTGGCACTTGTCGCACGCGGCCCTCTTGTGGCGCCCGAGCAGCGGGAAGCGCGCGTCCTTGGCGTGGCTGAACAGCGGTGCCTTGTCGAACGTGGCGGCGTCGTGGCACTTCTCGCAGCGCTCGCCGAGCTGTCCGCGGTGCTCGTCGAAGTGACAGCGCACGCACGTCGACGACAGGCCGAGGAAGGTGTCGCGGCCGGTCTTCTTGGCCAGCGCGGCCACGTCGGCGTCGACGATGCGGCGCGCCTCGTGGCACGCGCCGCAGTCGGCGCCGCGGTGCTTGCCTTGGAGCGGCCAGCCCGTGAGCGAGTGGCCGAAGGCCCGCTTCGAGGGCACCCACTCGATGAGCGAGGAGCCGGCGCCGCGGTGCTCGCGGTGGCAGCTCGCGCACTGCTGGGTGCCGACGTGCGCGTGATAGCCGCGACCCTGAGTCACGCGGCTCGCGATCTCCTTGTGGCACTCGAGGCACTTGCTGTTGTCGTGCTTGCTGCCCTCCTGGTGACACTTGGTGCACGCGGTCAGTCCGCCGATGTCGGCGTGGGCCTTGGAGAAGGTGCCGGGCGCGAACTGCGCCGCCGCGGGCATCGCCGCCAGCGCCATCGAGCACAGGAGCAACGCGCGCGCCGTCATCCCTGGTCCGTGAAGATCCAGCCGTAGCCGAGGTACACCGTGACCGCGACGTGGCCGGCGATGAGCACCACCATGAACAACGCCAGCACCACGTGCACCACCAGCCACGCGGCGAACACGCGCTTCATGGTGGCGTAGAAGGCGAGCTGCAGGCGACCGCGCGCGAGCTGCAGCAAGCAGTCGCGGAAGATCTCCCAGTGGGCGCGATCGGGGAAGTAGCGCGCCACGCCGTGAATGGCCTTGGAGAGCCGCCGCCGCTCCCCGCGCTCGGTCACGATGGCGCCGACGAACGAGCGCTTGGCGGGGGGGCGGTTGGCGTGGTCGAAGAGCGCGCGCACCGCGTCGGCGTTGGTGGCCTCCGCCAGGTGCGGCTCGAGCTTGCGCTCGAGCTCTTGCAGGCGCTGGCGAATCTCGGAGATGGCCAGCACGCGCCCGGCGTGCGCGGGCACGAAGCCGAACAGGAAGCGCCCGAACACGCCGGTCCCCACCACCACCGCCAGCGCGCCCCAGGTCCACAGCGCCAGCAGGTTGGTGGCGAGGAAGGCCGCGTGGAAGGCGATGACCAGCGGGCTCATGATGCCGACGAATTGGTGGAACGTGAGCCACGTGCGGATGGACGAGCGCCCCTTGAGCGCGCCCCAGCGCTTGCGCAGCGCGTACAGGAAGTTCGCCAGCATGAACGTGGTCGCGGCCACGCCCACGCCGTGGCCCCACAGGCCCGCGGGCTTGAGGTACTCGTGCAGCGGCGCCGTCACGCGCTCGTCGAGCGGCAGGAAGTAGTACTCCTCGCCCACCAAGAACAACCCGAGCAGCATGCCGGCGCCCACGGCCGACAGCGCGATGGCCAGGCGGCGCCGCGTGCGCGCCTCGCGCTCGTGCTTGGTGAGCGTGCCCGGCGCCTTCGCCACCGCCACCTTCTCCTCGCCGCGATACTTCTTGATGTCGACGCCGCAGGCCTTGAGGAACTCGGTGGGCAGCTCGCCGCCGATGGCCACGATCACGTGGTCGTTCTTGAGGCGGCCCTCGCCGTCCTTGGTGCTGAGGCGCACCACGCCGTCCTCGATGCCGACCACCTCGCTCGACAGCAGCGGACGCACGCGCCCCTCGGCGATGAGCGCCGCGATCTTGTCGCGGTTGCGCTGCTTGGCGCGGCTGAACGAGTCCTGGCGATACGAGATGCTGACCTTGGCCGAGCTCTCCTCGGCGAGCTGGATGGCGGCCTCCACCGCCGAGTCGCCGCCGCCAACAACCAGAACGCGCTTGCCGTGGTACTGCTCGGGGTCGACGAGGCGGTAGGTCACCTTCGCCTTGTCCTCGCCGGGGCAGCCGATCTTGCGCGGCGAGCCGCGCAAGCCGATGGCCAACACCACCGCGCGCCCATGGAGCGTGGCGCCGGCCGCGGTGTGGACGGCGAACATCGGCTGCTGCCCCTCGATGCGCACCACCTTGTGGCCCTCCTCCACGCGCACCTTGGCCGTGGCCATGGCGGCGCGCAGGTCGTGCAGCAGCTCCTCCTTGGACAAGAGCGGGCGCCCGAACCGGCCCACGCCGGGCAGGAGCACCTGCTCGGTCATCACCACCTTGCCGCGCGGGTAGTGCGCGACGGCGCCGCCAAGCGTCTCTTGCTCGAGCACGCGCGCCACCAGCCCTTGCTCCTTGCAGCTCATGGCCGCCGCGATGCCGGCGGGGCCGCCGCCTACGATGACGACGTCGACCAGACTGCCCTGCGCCTCGCTCTTCTGCAGTCGCCGCTTGAGGGTCTTGCCCACGTCGATGCCCTGGCGCAGCGCGTTCTTGATGAGCCCCATGCCGCCGAGCTCGCCGATGATGAACACGCCAGGCTTGCTCGACTCGAAGACGTCGTCAGTCTGGGGCAGGTCCATGCCGCGCTCGGCGGTGCCGAACACGAGCTTGATGGCGCCCACGGGGCAGTCGACCTCGCAGCGGCCGTGCCCGATGCAGTGCGCCGCCTCGATGAGCGTGGCCACGCCGTTGACCACGCCGATGATGTCGCCCTCGGGGCACGCCTTGATGCACGAGAAGCTGCCGATGCACAGGTCGGGGTCGATGACGGGGTGGAGCGATGGCGGGATGTCTTGGCTGTTCGCCCTCGCCAGCGCCAGCGCCTCCTGTCCGGCGCTCGAGAGCCGCACCCGCCGCACCAGCAGCACCGCCACCACGACGACCAGCACGGCCACCAGCGTGGCGGTGAGGAGGATGGTCTCAACGGGCACGGGCGCTCCTCGTTGGACGCGACGTCACTGCTCCGCGCGTGGTCTGACGCAGCATCTCCTAGCCCTCGTCGAGCCCGAGCCACAGCATGGCGCCGCCTGCACTGGCCACCGCCACGCCCGCCAGGGAGACGGCGCCGAGCGCGGGGATCCAGACGAGCGCGGCCTGCTCCTTCTCCTCGCGCAGCGAGCGCGGGTCGTTGAGCACGCCGAATTGCGCCGCCACCACTGCGCCGCCCGCGACAGCGGCCAGCACGCCCACGCCGAGCGCGGCCACGCCGCCGAGCGCTAGGGGCGAGAGCTCCTCGGGCGCTTCGGCCGGCGGTGCCGCCGGTGCCGTCGGCGTCGTCGCTGGCGGCGGGGTCACGGC
>CAZONM010000329.1:0-6923 GCA_964580865.1 uncultured Myxococcales bacterium
CCTCGCCCTCGCCCTCGCCCTCGCCCTCGCCCTCGCCCTCGCCTTCGCCCTCGCCTTCGCCCTCGCCTTCGCCCCCGTCGACGATGGCGGCGCGACAGACGCCCTCGACGCACGCGGCGCCGCGCGGGCAGTGGGACATGGCGGCGCACGGCAGCGCTGCCCCCACGAGGTGGCATCCGGCCGCGGCCGCGGCAGCCGCGATCAGCAGGATCGCGAGGAGAGCGAGGGCGAGCACACGAGTGAGGATGTGCTCACACTACCTCACTCGACGGCGACGGTGCCAAGGCGGCGCAGGTTGCTGTCCCGCGCCACGCCCGCTGGCGTGACGACGCGCTGCTGCATCACCAGGTCGCGACAGGCGCGAACGTCGGACACGCCACGACATGCGGGCAGGCGCCGCCACCGCTTCGCGAACAAGGCACGAACGGCGGGCGCGTCGACGTCGAGGGCGCCCATGCGCTCGACCTCGCCGATGTCGAGCCCGGCGGCGGCCCAGGCCACCGCGATGAGCTCGCTGCAGTACAGCGCGTCGGTGCCCTCGGCGAACGCCGGATCGTACGGCGTGCCGAGCAGCGCCAGCGCCGCGCGCTGCACGCGGTCGCGCGCGGCTTCGTCGTCGAGGCGGGCGTCACGCAGCGCCCACGTGGCCGAGCGCCCGCGGCGCACGAACTCCGCCAAGCGGGTCCTGGTCGCGCGCGCCTGCGCCTCCACCACCCAGAGCTCGCCCTGCTCTTCGACGACCACGCCCACGTGCGTGAAGGGGCTCCGCGTGGCGACGGCGATGGCCTGCGACTGCGCGGAGCGGCTCGTGTGCAGGACGAGATCGCCGGCGCGCAGCTCAGAGGGCGTGACGCTCGGCCCGGCGAGCGCCACGTGGGTCAACAGGGCGGCGAGGGGCAGCATGGTGAGGGTGCAACCCGCCGGGCGGCTCGGTGATTTCGTCGCCGCGCGCACGTGCGGCGCCCGTCACACGCGCCCGCGACGGCCCGAGCGCGCGCCCGCCTTCCTCGCCGCGGGCGCCCGCGCTACCACGGCGCCATGCGCCCCGCCCCCGCCCTCCTCGACGAGCTCGACGCCTTCCTCCTCGAGCTGAACCGCGCCGCCGCCGGCGTCATCCTCCCGCTCTTCCGCGACGCCGCGCAGCTCGCCATGGAAGACAAAGGCGCGGCGGGCGCCTTCGACCCCGTCACCGCCGCCGATCGCGGCGCCGAGGCGGCCATCCGCAAGCTCGTGGCCTCGCGCTACCCGAGCCACGGCGTGCTCGGCGAGGAGTACGGCGCCGATCGCGTCGACGCCGAGTGGGTGTGGGTCATCGATCCTGTCGACGGTACGCGCGCCTTCGTGGCCGGGCTTCCGGTGTGGACCACGCTCATCGGCCTCCGCTTTCAGGGCCGCCCGGTGCTCGGCTCCATCGGGCAGCCCGTGCTCGGCGAGGTCTTCATCGGCGACGCGCGCGGCTCCCGCTGCGTCGACGCGCGCGGCGCGCGCCCGCTGCGCGTGCGCCCGTGCGCGGGCCTCAACTGCGCCGTGCTCGCCACCACCGATCCCTTCAAGCTCCTCGACGCGCGCGAGCTGGCCGTGTGGCAGCGCGTGCAGGACGGCGCGCGCTTCGCCCGCTACGGCTGCGACGCCTACGCCTACGCCATGCTCGCCGCCGGCTTCATCGACCTGGTGGCCGAGAGCGGGCTCAAGCCGTGGGACATCGACGCCGCCGTGCCCGTCATCGAGGGCGCGGGCGGCCTGGTGGTCGACTGGAGCGGCGCGCCCATCGGCACCAGCGGCGGCCAGATGTTGATCGCCGGCGACCGCCGCGTGCTCGACGAGGTGCTGCCGCTCACGCGCGCGGTGGCGCGCGGCGCCGGTTGAGCGCGGAAGTCAGCCCTTGGCGCGCCGCGCCTCGAGCGCGGCGATGCGCCGCTTCACCGCCACGAAGCTGTCGGGGTTGAGCGACAGCGAGTCGATGCCGGCCTCCACGAGCAGCTCGGCGAAGTCGGGGTGATCGCTCGGCCCCTGCCCGCAGATCCCGATGGGGCGCCCGGCCTTGTGCACGCGCGCGATGACGTCGGTGATCATGCGCGTCACCGCGGGGTTTCGCTCGTCGAACAGGTCGGCGAGCAGCTCGGAGTCGCGGTCGACGCCCAAGATGAGCTGCGTGAGGTCGTTGCTGCCGATGGAGAAGCCGTCGAAACGCGCGGCGAACTCCTCGGCGAGGATGACGTTCGACGGGATCTCGCACATCACGTACACCTTGAGCCCGGCCCTCCCCCGCTCGAGACCCGCCTGCGTCATCACCGCGAGCACGCGGTCGGCCTCGTCGGGCGTGCGGCAGAACGGGATCATGACGATGAGGTTGTCGGCGCCGATCTGCTCGCGCGCCATGCGGATGGCGCGGCACTCGAGCAGGAAGCCGTCTTGGTAGCGCGGGTCGCTGTAGCGCGAGGCGCCGCGGAAGCCGATCATCGGGTTCTCTTCGTCGGGCTCGAACGCGGCGCCGCCCACGAGGTTCTTGTACTCGTTGGTCTTGAAGTCGCTCATGCGCACGATGACGGGCTTCGGGTACTGCGAAGCCGCGATGAGCGAGATGCCGCGCGCCAGGCGCTCCACGAAGTACGCGCCCTTGTCGGCGTAGCCGCGCGTCAGCTCCTCGATGACGGCCTTGTCCTTGTCGCCGCGCACGCGCTCGGGGTGCGCCAAGGCCATGGGGTGCACGCGGATGTCGTCGGTGACGACGAACTCCATCCGCAAGAGGCCCACGCCGTCGGTGGGGAGGCGCCAGTACTTGAGCGCCGACGCGGGGTCGGCGAGGTTGATCATGATGCGCGTGGTGGTGCTCGGCAGCTCGGTGAGCGCGGTCTCCTCGCGCGTAAACTTGAGCGCGCCCCGAAAGACCACGCCCTCGTCGCCGCCGGCGCACGACAGCGTGATGGGCGCCTGGTCGGCGATGACGCGCGTGGCGTCGGGCGCGCCCACCACCGCGGGGATGCCGAGCTCGCGCGAGACGATGGCCGCATGGCACGTACGCCCGCCGTGCTCGGTGACGATGCCCGCGGCCACGCGCATGGCCGGCACCCAGTCGGGGTCGGTGGCCTCGGCAACGAGGATGGAGCCGGGCCGGAAGCGCTCGAGGTCGGCCACGCTCCGAATGACACAGGCGGGCGCGGCGGCGATGGCCGAGCCCACGGCGCGGCCGCGTACTAGCTCCGCGCCGGGCTCGTCGAGGCGCCAGCTCACGAGCCCGACCGTGCTCGCGCGCGACTGCACGGTCTCCGGTCGCGCCTGCACGATGAAGAGCTCGCCGGTGACGCCGTCTTTCGCCCACTCGATGTCCATGGGCATGGGGCGGCCGGCGCGCTCGCTCATGTGGCGCTCGATCTGCACGGCCCAGCGGCCGATGGCGATGGCGTCGTCATCGCTCACGCACAGGCGGCGGCGCTTCTCCACCGGCGTGTCGATGTTCCTGGTGGTGGCGCTGCCGCCGCGCGCCAGCACCATGGTGCGCTCCTTCTCGCCCACGCGCGCGCGCAGGATCGGCCGCTTGCTCGGATCGGCGAGGGCGCGCTTGAAGAGCAAGATCTCGTCGGGCGACACGGTGCCCTTCACCACGTTCTCGCCGAGGCCCCACGAGCCCGTCACCATGACCACGTCGGGAAAGCCGCTCTCGGTGTCGAGGGTGAACGCCACGCCGGCGCTGGCGAGGTCGCTGCGCACGAGCTTCTGCACGCCCACCGAGAGCGCGACCTTGTCGTGAGGGAAGCCCTGCTCGTCGCGGTACGCGATGGCGCGATCGGTGAACAGCGAGGCCACGCACGCGCGCCACGCGGCCACCACCTCCACGTCGCCCACGACGTTCAAGAACGTCTCCTGTTGGCCCGCGAAGCTCGCCTCCGGCAGATCCTCGGCGGTGGCGCTCGAGCGCACGGCCACGCTGGCGTGCTCCTCGCCGACGTCGCGCGACAGCTGGCCGTAGGCCTCCACGAGCGCGTCGCGGATGGCCGGCGGTACCTCGCCCGCCCCGAGCTTTCTCCTGATGACGGCGCCCGTCTGCTGCAGCGTGGCCGTGCCGGCGGCGAGGGCCGCCAGCGCGGCCGCGATGGGCGCCTCCAAGCGGTTGTGCGCCAGGAAGAGCCGGTACGCCGGCGCGGTGACGGCGAAGCCCGGCGGCACCCGCACGCCCGCGCTCGTGAGCGTGCGCGTCATCTCCGAGAGCGAGGCGTTCTTGCCGCCCACCGTGGCCACCTTGGTCGCGCGCTCGTCGTGAAACCACAGCACCAATGGTTCGGTGGACATGCGCTGCCTCCCGCGGCCCCCCGAGGGGGCGCGCCGTGGGCACGATGCAACGAACGGTCCCTCGGCTTCCACGGCCGCTCGCCGAGCGAGCGCGTGCGCGCGCAGCCCGTACGCCGCGACGCATGCCGCGGCAGGGCACGATCGCGCAGCGGCCTGTGCCGATATCCCCAGCGCCGCACCACGGCCCAATGGCCCTTCCACGACGTCCGCAGGGTCGTTAGCCTGCAAGCCATGAGCGCCACCACGGGACGACGGTCTGTCGCCACCTGGCTCTTCGTGTGCGCCGGCTTCGTGCTGGCCATGGTGGTCGTGGGCGGCGTCACGCGGCTCACGCGCTCGGGCCTCTCGATCGTCGAGTGGAAGCCCATCTCCGGCGTGCTACCGCCGCTGTCGCACGAGGCGTGGCTCGCCGAATTCGCGCGCTACCAAGCATCGCCCGAGGGGCGGCTCGTGAACGCGGGCATGGACCTCGCGGGCTTTCAGCGCATCTTCTTCGTCGAGTGGGCGCACCGGCTGCTCGGGCGCGTCACGGGCGTGGTGGTGCTCGTGCCCTTCGTGTGGTTCCTCGTCTCGGGCGCGCTGCGCGGCGCGCGGGCGCTGCGCGTCGCCGGCATCTTCGTGCTCGGCGGGCTGCAAGGGATGGCCGGCTGGTTCATGGTGGCCAGCGGGCTCGTCGACAAGCCCCACGTCAGCCACCTGCGCCTGGCCCTGCACCTCGACCTCGCGCTCCTGATCTTCGCGCTCCTGCTGTGGGCCGCGCTCGACGAGATCCACGGCGTGCGCACGGCCTCTCTGGCGCCGCGGCCGCGGGGCGCGCTGTCGCGCCCGTTCGCGCTCACCACGCTCGCCTTGGCCGCGCTCACGCTCACATGGGGCGCGTTCATGGCGGGCCTGCACGCGGGCCACGTGGCGCCGACGTTCCCGAGCATGAATGGCGAGGTCATCCCGTCGGGCATGGCGGTACACTCGCTCGGCGACCTCGTGAACGCGCCGCTGGTCGTGCACTTCACGCACCGCACGCTGGCCTACTGCACCGCCGCGGGCGCGCTCTTGACGGCGTGGGTCACGCTCACGAGCGCGGCGCCCGAGCGCGCGCGCCGCGCCGCCGTGCTCCTGGTGCTCGCGCTCGTGCTGCAGGTGGGCCTCGGCGCGTGGGTGGTGCTGGCCCACGTCGACGTCGTGGCAGCCACGCTGCACCAGGCGAACGGCGTGCTGGTGCTCGGCGCGTGCGTGGCGCTGCTGCACGGCCTGCGGCGCTGACGCCGACGCCGAGGCAACGGTCAGCGAAAGCTCGAGCCGTGCTTGAGCTTGGGCGCGCGCCCCTCGAGCGCGAACATCAGCGCCGAGGCGTCGATGGTGTCGCCCAGGCTCACGGTGCCCCCCGTGCGATCGTGGATGCCGCGCGAGGGCACGAAGTGGATGACGGTGCCGTCGGCCGGGTTCTGCCACCACCAGCGCTCCACCACGAGGTCGCGCTCGCGATCCGACAGCCCAAAGCGCGCCTGGACGGCGTCGGCGAAGCGGTGCAGCGCCGCGAGCCCGGTGCCGCGCACCGACGGCACCACCGGCCACACGTCGGCGGCGGTCTTGATCTCGCCCGTGTCGTTGGCCGCCTTGTTGGCCGCGAGCTGTCGCGCCTTGACGAGCGCCAGCGTCTGGCGCTCGGGGTCGCTCGCGCCCGGCGTGCCCCTGGCCGACACCACTAGGTCGCCCTCGAGCCCGTGCAGGTGCACGCGCGGCAGCGCCAGGCCCTCAACGATGGCCAGCGCGCCCTCGAGCATGTGCGCCGGGTCCTCGGCCGCCTCGCGCGGCACCTCTGTCGGCACCTTGCCGGCGCCGCGCGCGCCCGTGCCGAGACCGCCGTCGACCAGCGCGTCGACGAAGGGGGCCACCTCCACCACGTTGAGCGCCAGCGAGTCGAGCGCGCCCTTGAGGGCGCCCCACACGGCGGGCTCGTGCTCGAAGGCCTTCGGCACCACATACTGCGCGTGGATCACGAGCGCGGGGTTCGCCTCCTTCATGGTCCTGAGCGCGGCCGCCAGCGTCGCGGCCTCGGCGGCTGCCGCCTCCGCGCTCGGCGCCTGCGTGAGGTAGTGGGCGCCCACGAAGAAGAACAGGTCGGTGTCGTTGGCGAGCTTCTTGAGCGTGGCGTCGTCGACGCCGGCGAGGCCGGGGCGCACGTCTTTGGCGAGCGCGCCCACGATGACGCGGCTGTTGCCGCCCGGCACCAAGGGGCGATCGACGCCGTCGACACGCACGGTGCTGGTGCCGAGCAGCTCGAGCGCCTGGCCCGCGCCGTACTCGAGGCTCAGGTTGACGCGCGCGGGCGTGTCGTCGGCGAAGGCCGTGGGGTCGTGGCGCGCGCCCTTCGTGTCGACGAGCGTGACGCCGGGCGCGAAGCGCTCGGCGATGGCCTCGGGGATCTGCTCGGCCGAGAAGAAGCGCGCGTCGGTGCCCACGGCCGCCGCGAGGTTGGCCGCGAAGGCGCCAGCGCCGCCCATGGCCTTCGTGGGCGAGAAGCCCGCGGCGGCGAGCGTGGTGTCCAGCCAGCGCGACAGCTCGGGCGACACGCCGAGCTGCTTCGAGGCAGATCGGAAGAGCACACGTCTGAACTCCAGTCACAACGTGATATCTCG
>CAZONM010000330.1:0-4577 GCA_964580865.1 uncultured Myxococcales bacterium
CCGCGGGCTCGAGCGGCGCCGGAGCCGCGGCGGCCTCGGCCGGGCGCGGCGCCTCGCCGTCCTCGTCCTCGACCTTGAGCCCGAACACCAGCGCGCTGGCGCGCTTGGCGACGTCCTTGGCCTCGCCGAGGGCGCGCTCGAGCGCGTCGAGCGCCTCGTTGCTCTCGGCCTCGGTGGCCACCGACACGGCGCTGGCGGTGTCGGGGTTGAACAGATCCATGATGACCGCCGGGCGCTCGTCATCCTCCGCCGGCGCCTCGACCACGCCGTGCTCGAGCTCGTGCAGCTCCTTGAGCGTGGGCAGATCGTTCAGGCTCGCCATGCCGAAGAACTCGAGGAACGTGCGCGTCGTGCCATAGAGCAGCGGGCGTCCGATCTCCTCGGCCTTGCCGAGCACGCGGATGAGCTTCTTGTCGAGCAGCGCCTTGACCGCGCCGGAGCTGTCGACGCCACGGATCTCCTCGATCTGCGGCTTGGTCACCGGTTGGCGGTAGCTGACCACCGCCAACGTCTCGAGGGCGGCGCGGCTCAGGCGCTGCGGACGTCCTACCAGCATCCGGCGCTGGAAGCGCGCGTTGGCGGCCACGGTGCGGAAGCTGAGGCCGCCGTCGACCTCCACCAGGCGAAAGCCGCGGCCCATGGGGCGCAGCGGATCGCCCCAGCGCTCGAGCAGCGTGGCGAAGGCGCGCTGCATGTCCGCGGTGGTGGGCGGCGGGCGCCCCTCCAGGCCGTCCATGGTCTCGAGCTCGGCGGCGATGACCTCGCGCGCGCGCGCGGGTTGCAGCGGCTCGGTGGAGGCGAACACCAGCGCCTCGAGGGCCGAGAGCACCCAGTCCTCGACCTCGAAGCCCGAGGGGGCGGCCTCGTCCGAGGCGCGCTCGTCGCCGGGCGCGGATGCGTTGACCGCGCCCGCCTCGGGCGCGTCGGCCCCCTCCCCCTCGGGCGCGCCGGCCCCCTCCCCCTCGGGCGCGAACGGTTGCGAGTCCCCTCCCCCGAAACCGGGCGAGGCCGCGAGAGTCTCAGCGGGGGCTCCCCCGATATCGGGGGAGCAGGAGGGCGCCGCGTCGTCCCCGCCGGAGGGGGCGTCGTCCCCGCCGGAGGCGGCGTCCTCGCCATCGGTCTGGGCGTCGTCTGCCGCGGTGACGTCGTCGTCGATCATGTCATCGCCTCGCTTCCGCTCGGTGGTGCGTCGCCGCCTTGGTCGGCGCCCGGCGCCGGGGCCTCGAACTCGTCCACGCCGGCCAGGGTCCGCCCGAGCGCCTCGCCGTCGTCGGCGCGGAGGTTCTCGAGGATGGGGTGCACGTCGAGGGTGCCATCGTCGTGCTGGGCGATGCGCAGCAGCTTCAGGCGCGTCATCTCCAGCACCGACAGGAAGGTGACGATGATGTTGCGGCGCGTGCGGCCGCCGAAGTGATCCACCAGCGAGGCGAAGCTCGCGCCCTGCGCGCCGACCTGTTGCAGGTGGTCGACCAGCTCGTTGATGCGCGCGCCCACCGACAGGCGCTCGACCATCACCTCGTGGATCACCTGCTTCTGCTGCTTCTTCAGCATCAGATCGAGGGCGCGGATGAGCTCGAACACGTCGAGGTCTTCGAGGTTGAGCGCCGTCTTCACGTCGTCGCCCGGCAGGTCGACGGGGCCGTCGTACGCCGGTGGTGCTGCGGGGCGCGTGAACACATCGCGCCCGAGCTGCGGGAAGGCGTCGAGCCGCAGGGCCGCGTCCTTGAAGCGCTGGTACTCGAGCAGGCGCCGCACCAGGTCGGCGCGCGGGTCGATCTCGGGCGCCGGCTCCCGGGGCCGCTCCTCCTTGGGCAAGAGCATCTTCGACTTGATGTGCGCCAGCTGCGCCGCCATCACCAGGAACTCGCCGGCGACGTCGAGGTTGAGCTCGCGCATGTCGTCGAGCGCCTTCATGTAGGCGGCGACGATGACCTTGATGGGGATGTCGAAGACGTCGAGCGCGTGCTTCTCGATGAGGTGGAGCAGCAGATCGAGGGGGCCTTCGAAGGGCGCCACCTCCACGCGCAGGGCGTCGGACTCGGGGCTCGGCACGTAGCCGGCCACGTCGCGCTCGCCGAAGTCGCCGCGGGCCTCGACGAAGAGGTCGTCGTTGCCCGCGCGGATCGTCGGACGCTCGGCCCCGGCTTCGACCGGCGCGCCAACGTCCGCGGCGGCTGCATCAGCCGTGGCCCGATGCACCGGCGCATCGACCGCGTCGTGGGCCACGGGGGGCGCCGACGCGGGCTCGGCCTCTTCGGCCGTCATAGGGCTCCGGGCCTCACGGCCGGGGATCTCTGCCACCCCGGCCGGATAGCCGCCTCGATGGCCAACGGGAAGCGGGAATGCCGGCGATCACCGCTGCCGCCGCGGATCAGCCGACGACGCGCAGCACCAGGTCCACGGCCGCCCGCTGAATGGGGCCGAGCACGAAGCGCGCGCCGCCGAACACCAGGAGGAGCAGCAGGATCCACGAGAGCTGCGACGCCACGGCCTCGTACTTGGCCGCGGCCGGGCGCGGCAGCAGGCTCATCAGCACCTTGGACCCGTCGAGGGGCGGCACGGGCAGCAGGTTGAACGCCGCCAGGCCCACGTTCAGGAGGACGAAGCCGAACACCAGCTGCGTGATGGAGCGCGGGTCAGCCAGCGACGCGCCGCTCTTCACCAGCACGAAGAGCACCGCCGTGGCGGCGACGGCCAGCACGATGTTCGACGCGGGGCCCGCCGCGGCCACCAGGAGCTCACCGGTGCGCATGGTGACGCGCTTGCCGCCAAGCTGGCGCGAGAACCGCACGGGGTTGTAGGGCGCGGGCTTGCCGGCCGCGAAGAACGGGATGACGGCGGCGGCCGCGCCCCCCAGCGTCGACGAGACCACGAGGAACGCGGGCAGGCCCACGGTCCACACGGGGTCGATGTGCGCCAGCGGGTTGAGCGTGAGCCGCCCCTGCTCCTCACCGGTGCGGTCGCCGAGCCAGCGCGCCGCGGCCACGTGTGCCCACTCGTGCACCGCGATGGCCAGGATGAGCGGCACCAGCGTGGTGGCCAGGTTCAGGATCAGGCTCTCGATCATGGGCTCCCCGATGGTGACAACTCGTGCGGCCCGCGCCAAGGGCGGCCGTGCCCCTCACGCCAGCGCGCGGCCCACGTGCTCGCGCACGAACGCGCCAACGTCGGCGGTGCGCGCGACGCCGCCCAGATCGGGCGTGCGCGGGCCCGCGTCCACGCACGCCGTCACGGCGGCGTCGATGGCGCGGGCGCCGCGCAGAAGGCGCGGCGCGGCGGCGGCGTCCTTGGTGGCCAGGAAGTCGAGCATGAGCGACGCGGTCCAAAACGCCGCCAGCGGGTTGGCCACGCCCTTGCCCGCGATGTCGGGGGCTGAGCCGTGCACGGGCTCGAACATGCCGATCTTTCCCGGATGCACGTTGCCGCTCGCCGCCAGGCCCAGGCCGCCCATGAGCGCGGCGCCCAGGTCGGTGAGGATGTCACCGAACAGGTTGTTGGCCACCACCACGTGAAAGCGCTCGGGCTTGCGCACCATCTCCATGGCCAGCACGTCGACGTAGAGGTGCTCGGCCACGACGTCGGGGTAGTCGCCCTTCACCTGATCGAAGGTGCGCTTCCACAAGCCGCCGCCGAAGCGCACGGCGTTGTGCTTGTCGGTCATGGTCAGCTTCTTCATGCCGTCGTGGCGCGGGCGCGCGCGCGCGGTGTCGAAGCCGTGCCGCAGGATGCGCTCGACGCCCTTCCTCGTGTTGATGCTCACGTCTTGCGCCACCTCGTCGGCGGTGCCCTGCTTGAAGGTGCCGCCGAGCGCCACGTAGAGGTCCTCGGTGTTCTCGCGGAACACCAGCATGTCGATCTCGGCGGGCCCCTTGCCCTTGAGCGGCGACAGGCGCTCGTGCAGGCACTTGCACGGGCGGAAGTTCGCGTACAGGTCGAGGCCCTGGCGCATGCCGAGCAGGATCTCGCGCCCGTGGGCCATGTCGGGGATGCGCGGATCGCCGAGCGCGCCGAAGTAGATGGCGGCGTGGTCGCGCGCGAGCTCGTCGAGCGCGCCCGTGGGCATGCCAACGCCGTCCTTGAGCCAGCGATCGGCGCCCCAGTCCTTGTGATCGAAGACCAAAGCGAGCTCGAGCGCGCGGTCGAGGTCACGCAAGAGCGCGCACCCCTCGGCGATGACCTCGGGCCCGATGCCGTCACCTGCCACCACCGCGATCTTCAGCGCCATGTCGCCTCCACGACGCGGGCGCGTAGCAGAAGGCGGGTCGCCTTGCATCGACGGCGGGGCTGGGTTACGAGGTGGGCAACGGTCCCGTGCCCGAGTGGCTAGGGAGCGGTCTGCAAAACCGCGTACGCCGGTTCGATTCCGGCCGGGACCTCCACCGCGCAGCTGCGTGAACGAGCGCTGGCGGCGCGCCGGCGACGGCAGGGCGCGCCCGCCGGGGGCGCGCCCTTTCCCGATCGCGGCCTCCGCGCTCAGATCCGGACGTCGGCGTCGTTGTCGACGTCGTTGCCCTTGCGGCCTGCCTTGCGGGTGGTGAAGACCGGCGGCGACACGCCGACGTCGCCGTCGCTGTCGA
>CAZONM010000330.1:4677-6923 GCA_964580865.1 uncultured Myxococcales bacterium
TGTCGTTGCCCTTGAGCCCCGCCTTCATGGTGGTGATGGGGCCCGGCGACACGCCGACGTCGCCGTCGCTGTCGATGTCGTTGCCCTTGAGCCCCGCCTTCATGGTGGTGATGGGGCCCGGCGACACGCCAACGTCGCCGTCGCTGTCGATGTCGTTGCCCTTGAGCCCCGCCTTCATGGTCACCATGGGCGGACCGGGTGGGTTCACGATGGGGTTCTGGCGGGGGGGCGGCATCGGGCGCAGCTGCGTGTCGCCGTCGCCGTCGACGTCGTTGCCCTTGCGCCCTGCCTTCTTGGTGGTGTGCACCGGTGCCTGCTCGGTGGCCCCCGACGTGGACTCCATGAACTGCGAGTAGAACGGACGCGCCTTGATCTTGACCTGCATGACAGCCTCCCTCCAGACCGAGCACCCGGGCTGCGCGACATGCGCCACCGCACGACAAGTAGGTGCGCTCCAGACATCTCCGTTATCGAGATCCGCGCCCGGACGTTGTGTGACGCAGCGCAGAACACACACTTACCGCATCGGTCAGGGATCGGTCCCGTTCGGGCGCTCGATTTCCTGTTCGCTCCGGCTCCTGACGACCAGCCCGTGCAGCGGTACGAGGGTCCGGTGAGCGAGCCGTCGAACCCGAAGGCCATCACCAACGCGGCGCCCGCGTCGCTCGAGGCGCGCCTGCGTGCGTCCGAGGCGCAGTTCGCGAGCATCGTCGACATCTCGGCGGACGCCATCGTGTCGATGGACGCGTCCCACCGCATCACGATGTTCAACACCGGCGCCGAGCGCCTGTTCGGCTACGCCCGCGACGAGGTCCTCGGGCGGCCCCTCGACCTGCTCATCCCCGAGCGCCTGCGCGCGGGTCACCACGCGGGCGTGGCGCGCTTCGAGGCCGGCGCGGTGTCCTCGCGCCGCATGGGCGAGCTCGGTCGGCCCGTGCTCGGCAGGCGCAAGGACGGCACCGAGGTCGAGGTCGACGTCGCGATCTCCAAGGTCGACGTGGGCGGCGCCCGCACGTTCACGGCGACCCTCCGAGACGTGAGCGCGCCGCGACGAGCGGCGCGCCAGCAGCGATTCCTGGCCGAGGCCGGCGCCTTGCTGTCGTCGACGCTCGACTACGAGGCGACGCTGACGCAGGTGGCACACCTGGCGACGCGCGAGCTGACCGACGTGTGCATCGTCGACGTCATCGACGACGATGGGCGCCTGCGCCGCCTGCGCGTGACCGCGCGCGATCCTTCCCTGGCGTGGGCGTGCGACCTGCTCACCCGCACGCAGATCGATCGCGCGCGCCCGCACCTCGTGGCCGAGGCCGTGGCGTCGCGCCGCACCGTGGTCCACGCGGTCGTCGACGACGACCTACTGGCACGCGTGGCCCAGAGCGACGAGCGGCTGCGCGCGCTGCGAGCGCTGGGCCTACGCAGCGCGGTGGTGGTGCCCTTGGTGGCACGCGAGCAGGTGGTCGGCGCCATCGCGCTGTTGGCCACGGGCGACGCCCGCGCCGTCGACGACAGCGAACGCGCCGTGGCCGAAGCGCTGTCGCGCTTGGCCGCGCAGGCCATCGACAACGCGCTGCTCTACCGCGTGGCGCAGCGCGCGCTGCACGCGCGCGACGAGGTCATGGGCATCGTGGCCCACGACCTGCGCAACCCGCTCAGCGCCGTGTTGATGCAAGCGCAGCTGCTGGCGCCGCGCTTGGACTCGGCGGACCAGCGCGCGCGCGCGTCGCTGGAGTCAATCCGACGCGGCGTGGTGCGCATGAACCGCATGATCGAGGACCTGCTCGATGCCACGCGCCTCGACGCCGGCCGCCTCGTCATCGACCGAGGACGGGTCGCGCCCGCCGCGCTGGTCGCCGAGGTGGTGGAGGTCCAACGGCCCCTGGCCGCCGCCGTTGGCATCGAGCTGTCCACGCGCGTCGACGACGACGTGCCCGAGGTGCTCGCCGATCGCGATCGCCTGCTGCAGATCCTCGAGAACCTCATCGGCAATGCGATCAAGTTCACCGGCAACGGGGGCTGCGTCGCGCTGACGGTCGCGCGCCGCGCCGGCGACGTGGCATTTACCGTTTCGGATACCGGCGCGGGCATCGCCCCCGAGGACCTGCCCCATGTGTTCGACCGCTTCTGGCAAGGCCGCAGCCACGAGCGCCGAGGCGCGGGGCTCGGGCTGCAGATCGCGAAGGGCTTGGTGGAGGCCCACGGCGGGCACATCGGTGTCGAGAGCGCGGTCGGCGCGGGCACGGCGT
>CAZONM010000331.1:0-6908 GCA_964580865.1 uncultured Myxococcales bacterium
CACCCAGCGTTCGCGCCGTCGGAGCCGCCGCGCTTCCCGAGCCCGCGGCCGCAGATCGCGTCCCTGCCCCACACGCACTCGCCGGTGCCCAACACGCCCATCGCCGAGCTCGCGGCGGCGCGCATGGTGGCGGGTCCCCCGGGCGCCCGCACGGCCGGCATCGCCGGCGGCTCGATGCTCGCCCCCCCGGCGGGCGCGGTCGTGGCCCCGAGCAGCGCGGAGGAGCAGCTCGCGCAGGCCAACGAGCTGCTGCGCGTGCTGGTGGAGCTGTGCATCCAGCGCGGCGTGTTCACGCGCGAAGAGCTGTGGACCCGCTTGTCGCACCGGTAGCGAGCGGCGCCTCCGCTGTCAGGTCTGCCGAACCTTGAGCTTGACCTTGCCCAGGTCGACGACCTCGCCGTTTCTCAGCACGGCCATGTCGACGTCGTTGCCGCCGATGGCGATGCTCGCGGTGCGGGCCGCGCGGTAGAGCACCACGGCGCCGCCCAGGTGCAAGAGCGTGAGGTGCCAGGGCATGAGCCCGGCCGACTTCGGCAGCGACAGCTCGCAGCGCGCGTCGGCGCCCACGCGCGTGACCGTCTGCGACAGCGGCAGCTGCGTGTAGGGCTTGCCCGCCAGCGTGACCTCGACGGTGACGATGGACGCGTCGGGCGCGTTGGACAGCGCCTTGAGCAGGTCGGCGTCGCGCGCCCAGAGCTGAGCGCCCGTGCCCGCGGCCGTGCTGGTGCGATCCGACTGACGCCCGAGCTCGCCCTCGGTGCCGAGGTCGGCGGCGAACTCCTCGGCCTCGCGGAACGCGCGATCCGCCTCTGCGTCGAGGTCGGCGGCGGAGTCGCCGATCTCGAGCTGCGCGATGAGGTCGGTGGTGTTCCCTGGGGCCTTGGCGTCGTCGTCTTCCGCCGCTTCGTCCAACAGCGACGACGACCGCGCGCGCGGGTCGTCGGCCTCGAACTCGTCGCCGAGGAATGAGCCCTCGCCGAGGTCCACCAGCTCCGACTGCGACTCGGGCGACGGCTTGCCCGAGGCGACGCTGTCGGCCATGGGCGCCGGCCCGCGCACGCTGACGTGGCGCGCGGCCCCCTTGCTCGACGCGGGGTCGCCGCGGCCGGTCTCTTTGTGCGACAGCTCGTCGAGGTTGTGCTCGTCGGAGGGCGGCGTGAACGTGGCGCCCTGGAACCCCACCTCCACGTTGCCGTCCTCGAGATAGAGCACCGCGTAGTCGTAGAAATTGAGCAGGTCGCCGTGCTTGAGCTTGCGGTTCGCGCCGATGCGCTGGTTGTTGACCCACGTGCCGTTCTGGCTGCCGAGATCCTCGACGAACACCTCTTTGCCGCGCCGCTCGATCTGCGCGTGCTTGCGCGACAGGCCGAGCAAGCCGATGACCACGTCGCACTGCTTGCTGCGCCCCACCGTGAGCTTGGCGCCGCCCACGGGGTGCCGGCTCACCTCCATGCCGTTGTACAGGAGCACCAGCGTGGGCTCGCCCTTCTGGGGCCGCGCCTTCCTGGTGCGGTCCTCGCGCTCCGGCGGCTCGTCGCCCTCGAGCGACACCTCGACGTCGATGTCGGGCTCGGGCTCGGGCTCGCGCGGCGGCTCGGCCTTGGGCTTGCCGTTCTTCTTGGCGGGCTTCGGCGGCGCCTTGAGCTCGTTCTGCGGTGGCGTGGGGCCGCGGGCCGCCGCGCTCTTCGAGCGGAACACCGCCACGTAGCGCCCGAGCGTGATGCGGTCGTCGGGCGCCAGGTCGCTCTCGCCCACGATGCGCTGACCGTTCAGGTGCACGCCGTTCTGCGCGCCGCAGTCGACGACCACGAAGCGCTCGCCGCGACGCTCCACGCGCGCATGGAAGCGCGACAGCGACCGATCGTCGAGCACGATGTCGTTTTGGGGGTGCCGGCCCAAACCGTAGACAGCCCGGCTCAGGACCACTTCGTCCAGGAAGTCGTCACCCCGGTAAATCTGCAGCACCGACATCCGCGCCGCTCAATCTAGCGGATCGCGGCGCACGTCGTCGCCTTCCCTGCCGCAGCAAGACGCCGAGGAGCGCGAGCGCCGTCGTGCCCGACGGCGACACGCCCGCGCACAGTGTCGGAGCAAAACTCACATCCGGTGGCTCCTCGCGCTCGACGCCGTAGCACTCGCCGGTGGGGCCGTCGGCCGGGTACACGGCGCAGATGCCGTCGACGTCGTCGGGGGCGAGGTCGCGCTTGGTGAGGTCGGCGCGCGGCGCGGAGGCATACATGGTGGCATCGGCGGCCGCGCTGTGGTCGAGCCCGAGCACGTGCCCCAGCTCGTGCGTCATGGTGTTCTCGAGGTCGAAGTCCACCGTGCACTCCCCCGGGTCGCACGCGGTGAAGTGAAAGCGCGCGTCGTTGACCTCGATGTCGGCGTCGAGCAGGCGCCCGCTGTGGCTCTCCCACGTGACGGTGGTGATGGCCAGGGCGCCGAGCGCGTGCACCCACGCGTCGAGCTCGTCGCCCTGGGTGTCGTTTCGGAACACCACGATGTTCTCGTTCTCGGGCGAGCCGCTGCCGGCGCCCCAGTCGAAGCCCACCAGGACGCCGTCGGTGGGCGGCCCCACGCGCGGCTCCACGTCGGTGCAGCCGCCCGCCAACGCCCACGTGGCCACCGAGCGTTCGAGCACCGCCTCGATGGCGTCGGCGGCGAGGTCGGCGGAGGCGCCGCTGCGACGGATGACTACCTCGCGCTCGTCCCACGCGATGCTTGGGCCGTCGTCGCCCGCGCGCGTGCACACGTAGCCGGCGAGGCTTCCTGCCAGCAGCAGGGCGCCGATCACGGCCCGCTCCCAAGCGCCGATACCAGGGCGGCACGGTCGAGGGCGGTGGGCGCGGGCCCCGCGTGCGTGAACGGCTCGAGCGCGCCGCCCGCGGTCACGCGCCAAACGCCCTGCCACAGCCCCACGATGGTGCGCGCGCCGAGCACCACGGGCGCGCTCAGGCACAGCACGTAGCGCTCACCGATCGCCAGGTCGGGCGTGCCCGCGACGCGCTGGCCGAGGCCGGCGAGCTCGCCGCCCGGCAACACCACGGTCACGGTCGATCCCGGGCGCAGCGTTGGCGCCGACGGTGCTGGACGCACGAGCCGCTCCACGCGCACGGTGCGCACGGTGACGATGCGTCCGCCCGCCACCTGCACGCGCGCGTCGAGCACGGTGCCCTCGACGATCAGCTCGCTGGCGGCGGCGACCTCGGCAGGCCCGCGGTCGGGCATGGTGGTGGCCGCGGACGGCGCCGTGGCGAGCGCGGCGCAGGCGATGGCGCCGAAGACGAGAGTGGCCCGCACGGACATGCGGGCCACTCTACCAGCGCTCCCGGCGGCGCGCTGCTCACGGGGCTCGTGTCAGGCGCCAGGGACAGGGCCCGGCGGCCGCGCGTCAGCTCGCGAACAGCTGATCGATCTGCGCGAGCAGCTTCTTGGCCTTGGCCTGCTCGATGGTGTTCTCGGCGGCGATGTCGGGATCGACGTTGGGGTCGCCGTTGATCACGCTCTCGAGCAGCTCCTTGAACTTCTTCTTGCCGTCGCTGACGCCGTCGCCGTCGGTGTCCTTCTGCAGCTTGGTGCACAGGAAGTCTGCGTAGAGCACCTTGGTGCCGAAGTAGTTGGGCGCGAGCTGGATGGCCTTCTCGAAGTTCTCCTTCGACTTGTCGAGGCTGCCGCCGGCGATGCCCGCGGTGGCCGCCTCGTAGCCGCCGAAGTAGCGGAAGGCCGCGGCGTAGAAGAAGTCGGGCGACAGCGACTTGACGTGCTCCATGGTGGCCTTGAGGTCGTCCTTGTACTTGAGCTTCGTGGCGAAACCCTTGGCCGCTGCCCACTTTCCGAGGTTGGCGGCGTACCAGTACATGGCCGGCACCGCCTCCTTGGGTGCCAGCTTGATGACCTCGGCGTGCTTGCCGTTCGCCGCCATGGCCGCGGCGAACTCGGGGGCCGCGAGCTTGAGCGCGGCGGTGGCCCAGTCGAGGCCCTTTTGGTACTCGGCGTCGCGGCCGGCGGCGTCGTCCTCGAGGCTGAGGAAGCCGTCGCCCATCAGGTAGTGGCCGCGCGCCAGCTTGGCCGCCAGCTCGGCCGAGGGCGCCGCCTTGGCGGCCTCCTCCCACTTGGCGAGCGCGGCCGCGAGCTTCGCCTTGTCGGCGCGCTCCTTCCACAGCTCGTCGCCCGCGGTGGCCGCGGTGGCGGCGGCGCTGGCCGCCTCGGGCGCGGCGGCGACGGCCGCGGGCTTGTCGGCCCAGTTGGCCTGGTGGGTGGTCGCGCAACCGGCGGCGAGCGCGACGGCGAACGGGATGACGACGGCGAGATGACGCATGAGGACCCCTCCGAAAGAGGTGGTGGTGGTAGCGGGAGCGCGGCGCCTCGGGAAGGGGGGAAGCGACGCCCACGCCGCGGCACGAGCGGCGCGTCAGCCCTTCGCGCGCGGGTGCGCCGCGTCGTACACGCGCGTCAGGCGCGCGACGTCCACGTGGGTGTACCGCTGCGTCGTCGACAGGCTGGCGTGGCCGAGCAGCTCCTGGATGGCGCGCAGATCGGCCCCGCCCTCGAGCAGGTGCGTGGCGAAGGCGTGGCGCAGCTTGTGCGGGTGGACGCGACCACGCGCGCCCACCTGGACGCCGTAGCGCGCCAGGAAGCGCCGCACCTCGCGATCCGCCAGCCGCCCGCCGCGGGCGCCGAGCAGCAGGGCGTCGCCGCTGTCGTCGGTGGCGAGGGCAGGCCGCCCGTCGTCGAGCCAGGCGCGCAGCGCGTGCGCGCACGCCTCGTGGAACGGCACCATGCGCTCCTTCTTGCCCTTGCCGAGCACGCGCAGCCATCGCCCCGCCAGGTCCACATCGGCGCGATCGAGGCCGCACAGCTCGCTCACGCGCAGCCCCGAGCCGTACAAGAGCTCCACCACGGCGCGATCGCGCAGCGGCACCTCGCGCTCCTCGTCGTCGGCGCCGAGCGCCGGGGCGGTACACAGCGCGAACGCCTCCTCCACGCTGACCGTGCGCGGCAGCGCCTTGGGCCGCTTGGGGCTATCGAGGAGCGCCGCCGGCGAGGCGCCGATGAGCTTGCTCTTCTTGGCGTGGGCAAACAGCCCGCGCAGCGCCGACAGCTTGCGCAGCACCGACGTGGTGGAGTCGCTGTGGTGGCGCGCCGCCAAGAAGCCGCGCAGCGCGATGACGTCGAGCTTCGCCAGGTTGGCGACGCCCGGGTGCTTCTTCTCGACCAGGAACGCCCTGAGCTGCGCGGCGTCGTTGGCGTAGTTGCGCAGCGTGTGCGCGCTCTTGCGCTCCACGTGCTCGAGGTGAGCGAGCCACGCCGCAATGGCGTCGTCGAGGGTAGGCGCGGCGGTCACGTGGGCGCAGGGTAGCGCGCCCGCCACCACGCATCGAGATCCCGGCGCGCGCGCGCCACGAGCCGCGCGCGCTTCTCGCCCTTGCCGAGCTTCGCGCGCCGCTTCCCCGGTGCCGGCGGCTCCTCGTCGACCGGCGGGATCATCGCCCAGGTCACGTTGGACGGCACGTACGCCGTGACCCCGTGGGCGCGCAGCGAGCCGCGCACGTGGCGCCAGAGCCCACCGAGCGCGGTGGTGGCGGGTGGGACGTCGAGGGGCCGGCCCGCCAGGGCGTCGGCCACCACCAGCGCCGTCGTCAGCCCCGACGCGATGGACTCGACGTAGCCCTCGACCCCCGTGATCTGCCCCGCGAAGGAGAGCGTGGGGCGACCGCGCAGGGCGTTCTTCTCGTCGAGCACCACGGGGGCGTCGAGGTAGGTGTTGCGGTGGATGGCGCCGTAGCGCAGGAAGCGCGCCTCAACCAGCGCCGGCACCAGGCCGAACACGGCGCGCTGGGCCGGCTGCTTCAGGCGCGTCTGGCAGCCCACGAGGTTGTAGGCGGTGCCATGCACGTCCTCCTTGCGCAGCTGGAGCACCGCGTGCGGCCACCGCCCGGTGCGCGGATCGTCGAGGCCCACGGGCTTGAGCGGGCCGAAGCGCAAGGTGTCGTCGCCGCGCTCGGCCATGACCTCGATGGGCAGGCAGCCCTCGAAGTAGTGCGCGCCGTCGACGTGGGAGCCGGCGGCGCGGTCGGCCGCGCGCAGCGCCTCGAGGAACACCTGGTACTGGGCGCGGTCCATGGGGCAGTTGAGGTAGTCCGTGCCCTCGCCCTTGCCCCAGCGCGACAGGAAGAACGCGGCCCCGGGCGGCGCGTCGGGGCCGTCGGCCACGAGGACGCTGTCCGCTTCCACGATGGGCGCGATGGCGTCGAAGAACGCCAAGCGCTCGCGGCCGCACACGCGCGCCACGTCGGCTGCGAGGGCGTCGGACGTGAGCGGCCCGGTGGCCACGATGGTGGGCACGTCGTCGACGGGGAGCGCCGTCACCTCGCCGCGCGCGAGCGTGACGCCGGGGAGCGCGAGGAGCCGGCGCTCTACCGCGGCGGCGAAGCGCTCGCGATCGACGGCCAGGGCGTCGCCTGCGGGCACGCGCGTCTCCTCGGCGCACGCGAGCAGCAGCGAGCCGCAACGCGACAGCTCCTCCTTGAGCAGGCCCACGGCGTTCTCGGGGTTCGCGCTGCGCAGCGAGTTGCTGCACACGAGCTCGGCCAGGTGATCCGTGGTCTGCGCCGGGGTGCGGCGCGCGGGCTTCTGCTCGCACAGCTCGACGCGGAGGCCGCGCGCGGCGAGCTGCCACGCCGCCTCGCAGCCCGCGAGGCCGCCGCCGATGACCCGCACGCGATCCATGCGCACCCGTAGCGGTCGATCACGCCGCGCAAAAGGCCCCCGTGATGCTCGGACATGGGACATGTGCAGCCTCGACGACGACCTGCTCCCCTGGCTCGCGCTCGACGCCGCGCGCGTGCCCGGCCGGGCCCGGGCCGCCGTCGCCGAGCGCGGCGCCGACCGCGTGCTCGGCGACGGCG
>CAZONM010000332.1:0-6901 GCA_964580865.1 uncultured Myxococcales bacterium
GACCCTGCTCGGCGCCGCGCAGCTCGCCGCGGCCGCCGGTGACGTGGTCTCGGGCCTCGCGTTCGCCGAGCGCGCGGCGGCGGTGCAGAAGAACGAGATCGACGCGTGGCGCCTGGTGTTGGCGCTGGCGCTGCGGCGCAACGACGCCGCCCTGGGCGACCCCGATCGCGCCGTGGGCGCCGCGCGCGAGGTGCTGCGCCTGGTCGACGAGGACGTGCCGGCGCTCCTGGTGCTGGCGCGCCGCGCGCGCGCCACGGGCGACCTGGTCGACGCCGTGGTGCGCTATGACCTGGCGGCGCGCGCCATCGGCGCCGGCCGCGTGGCGGGGACCGAGGGCAACGACCTCGCGGCGGCGAAGAAGGAGCACGCCGCGCTGCTCGGCGAGCTGCACGTCGCCGCCGGCGCCAAGGGCAAGCCCGAGACCGTGGTGCGGCAGGTGCAAGGCGCCGTGCAGCAGCTCTTCCTCGAGCGTCTCAAGAAGAAGAAGGGGCTGGCCGGCGCCCTCGACGTCGCCGTGGTGGTGTCGGCCGCGGGCACCGTCGACTCGGTCGAGATCGTCAGCGACAGCGTGGGCGACGCCGCCGTGGCCGCCAGCGTGGTCGCCAACCTGCGCCGCGCCACCATCACGGGCGGCGCCAAGCGGTACTCGTTCACCATGGAGCTGAAGTAGCCATGCCCGTGCCGTCGAACAGCGGGACGCTCGACCAAAAGCTCGAGACCCTCGGTGTGCAGGTCAAGGACCGGCCGACCAAGCAACCCAAGCGCCCCATGCACGTCGCCATCGTGGGCGCCACCGGCGTGGTGGGGCGCGAGACGCTGTCGATCCTCAAGGAGCGCGCGTTCCCGCTCGCCAGCCTCAAGGCGCTGGCGTCGGAGCGCAGCCAGGGCGAGCGGGTCGCCTTCGGCGACGACGAGCTGGTGGTCGAGGCGGTGCGCCCCGAGAGCTTCAAGGGCGTCGACGTGGTGTTCTTCGCCGCGGGCGGCGGCGTCTCGAAGGTGTGGGCGCCGCGCGTGGCCGAGGCCGGCGGCGTCTCCATCGACAAGTCGAGCTCGTTCCGCATGGACCCCGACGTGCCGCTGGTGGTGCCCGAGGTGAACGGCCACGCGCTCGCGGGCTTCGCCAAGAAGCGCGTCGTCGCCACGCCCAACTGCTCGACCATCCAGATGGTGCAGACCTTGGCGCCCTTGCACCGCAAGGTCGGCGTCGAGCGCGTGGTGGTGTGCACGTATCAAGCGGTGAGCGGCGCCGGCCGCGGCGGCGTCGACGAGCTCGAGCGCCAGGTGCGCGATCTGTTCAACCTGCGCGAGCCCAAGATCGACACCTTCGATCAGCGCATCGCGTTCAACGTGCTGCCGCGCATCCCGGCCAAGGACCCCATCCCCGCCGACGGCACCACCGGCGAGGAGCGCAAGATGATCGACGAGACGCGCAAGATCCTCGAGGCGCCAGCCCTGCGCGTCGGCGTCACGTGCGTGCGCGTGCCCGTGTTCAACAGCCACTCCGAGGCCGTGCACGTCGAGCTGGGCGCGCCGCTGTCGCCCGACGAGGCGCGCGTCCTGTTCGCGGCCGAGCCGAACCTCCTCGTGATCGACGACCCGGTGCGCGGCCTCTACCCCACCGCCGAGGACGCCAGCGGCGAGGACAAGACGCTGGTGGGCCGCGTGCGCGTCGACGCCAGCGTGCCCGACGGCAAGGGACTGGCCTATTGGGTGGTGAGCGACAACCTGCGCACCGGCGCCGCTCTCAACGCGGTGCGCATCGCGGAGGCGCTGTGCGCGGACTGGCTCTGACGTTCGTGGTGGTCTTGCAGGCCGGCGCCGCCGCCGCGCAGTCCGTCACCGAGCTGACCATCGACGGCAAGACCTCGCTCACCGAGGGGTACAGCCGCGCCGAGTGCACGGCCACCGACACCATGTTGTTGCGCATGCGCGTGTCGGTGCCCGAGACGCGCTACTACGCGCGCTTCGTGCTGGCGCCGGCGGGCGTGACCGGCGGGCCGTGCCCGACCGATCTGCAGGAGCAAGCGCTCGAGGAGGTCATCGCCGCCGAGGCGCTCGACGCGATCTCGGGCGTGCTCGAGCTCGACAGGAGCGTGACGCCCGCCGACCTCATGGGCGCCGCCGCCTGCGGCGACGACGGCGTGCGCTTCACCGGCGGCTCGCTGTGCCTGCAGCTCACGCGCAACGAGACCGACGTCACCGCGGTCCTCGTCCACGGCATCGCCATCGACTTCGACACCACGGTGCCGCCGGCCATCACCATCGAGAGCGTCGCGCTGGGCGACGGCAGCGCCACCCTGACCCTCGGCGGCATCCCCGACGACGAAGAGACCTATCAGGTGCAGGTGCAGTACCGCGCCTGCCCCACCGACGGCGCCGCCGACGCGGGTACCGCCGACGCGTCGAGCCTGTGCGGCGCCAACGGCTCGTTCACCAACGCCGAGGTCGACGAGAGCGACACCGTCACGCTCGAGGGGCTCGACAACGGCGTCACGATCGAGGCGCGCGTGGCGCTGCAGGACGACTTCGGCAACCAGGGCGACTGGAGCGATCTCGTGCTGCTCGAGCCCGTGCCCACGTTGGGCACGCTCGACCTCTACGATGGGAACGGTGGCGATCTGTCGTGCACGCCCTCGTGCGGCACCGGCGCCGCGGGCACTTCGGCGGCCAACGTGGGCTTCCTCGGCGCGTTCGTGCTCGCGGTGTCGCGGCGCGGGCGCAGGCTCACCCGGCGCGCGCTGCGCCGCGGCGGCGCGCTCGCCGCAGCGCTGCTCGTGCTCACGACCATCGTGGCGGCGGCGCCCGCATCGGCGGGCTTCGGGCAGCAGACGTTGTCGCTCGCGATCTCGCCGTACAAGCCCGCCATCGACACCGAGTACGTCGCCGGGTTCGACCGCATCTTCCCGATCTACTCGTGCCTGTTCCAAGGAGCCACGCTCGTCGAGATCGGCGGCGACGCCGACACGCACCTGCTCGATGATTTTGGCAGCCTGCAGCTCTCGGTCGGCGTGAACCTCGCGCAGGCGCGCGGCAAGGCGCAGCCCACCAGCACCCGCACTGTCGGCGAGTGCCAGGCGGCCACCGACACCGACGTGGAGCTGTCGCTGCTCAAGCTGCGGCCGGGCATCACCTATCGCGCCGATCAGCTCCTCGATCTCCTGAGCGTGCCGCTGGTGCCGTACGGGCGCTTGGGCCTGGTGGCCACCGCGTTCGCCTTCACCAAGGAGGGCGCCTTCGAGCAGGGCGCGGTGGAGCCCGTGGGCGTGCGCTTCGGCTGGGAGGCGGCGGCCGGCCTGATGGTGGCGCTCGACTTCCTCGACGCCATCGACCCGTTCGTCCCCGACACCACGCGCCGCGCGCGCGCCAACGGCACCTTCGATCACACCTTCCTGTTCGCCGAGGGCGCGTGGCAGCAGATCGACACCTTCGGACGGCCGGGCCTGGTGCTGTCCCCCGATGACGAATTCCTCGGCACGCGCCTGCCGGTGCTGTGGAAGCTCGGCATCGCCGTCGAGCTGCTGTGACCGATCGCGCCGTCGCGACCGCGCTGGTAGCGCCGCTCGTGGCCGCGCTGGTGTTCTCGTGGTTGCGCCTGGCGGGCGCCGGCTGTCACGTGCCCGACGACGGCGACTACGCGGATGTGCGGCGCGCGCTCGACGTGCAGGGTTTCGTGCGCGGTCGCGACGCGCTGGCCGTGCTGCCGCCCTGGTCGCTGCGGCCGCTCACGGTGCTCGGCGACCTCGATCCCATCTCGGGTGACGCGCTCGCCGATCAGCCGCTCGAGCGCTACGCGCGCCTGTTCGTGGTGCTCGAGCCCGACGGCGACGACGCGTTCACCGCGGTGCGCCGACGTCACGGTGAGCCCGCCGCCACCGAGCGCCACGGGCGCGTGACCCTGGCGCGCTGGGACCTGCCCGCGCCCTCGGTGCGCTTCGACTTCCGCGCCCAGGTCGGGGTGGCCACCGTCACCATGAGCGGCGCGCGCTGCGAGCGCGCCGTGCGCGGCGGCGTCGCGTGTGGCGGCGAGCCCTGGCGCCGCGTGACGCGCGAGTGGCTGTTGGTGAGCGAGAACGCCGACGACGCCGTGTGGTCGCACCCGCCCCCGCGCGGCGAGGTGCTCGAGCTCGCGTGGGACGCCGTTCCGCTCGGCGACACGCTCGTCGTGCGCGCGGGCTTCACGCGCGAGGGCGCGGACCAGGCGCGCGCGCCCGTGCGGCTGCGCGTCTTCGCCGACGACGTCGAGCTTGGCGCCGTGGTGCGCGCGCCCGCGTTCGCGTTCTCGGTCGCGCGCCTCGACACGCGCGCGTTCGCCGGGCGCCAAGCGCGCGTACGCTTCGTCATCGACACCGACGACAACAACGGCGCGCGCTTCGCCTGGGACGCGCTGGCGGTGGGGGGCGCGCCATGAACGCGCCGCCGCTCGCGCGCGCCGATCGCTGGGTGGCCGTGGCGCTGGCCGTTGCCACCATGGTGCTGGTGGGCGCCACGGCGCAGGAGCTCGGCTTCACGCGCGACGAGGGCTACTACTTCAAGGCCGGCGAGCAGTATTGGCGCTGGTTCGCCGACGTGGCGCGCCAGCCGGTCGAGGCGCTGTCGCAGGCGGGCATCGATCGTGGCTGGGGCTACAACCACGAGCACCCACCGCTGATGAAGGCGCTGTTCGCGTGGAGCTTCGGCGCGGCCGAGGTGCTCGGGCTCTCGGGCAAGGACGGCGCCGTGCACGTGCACGACGCCCTGCGCTTCCCGGCGTGGTGCTTCGCAGGGCTGTCGGTGGCGCTGACGTTCGTGCTCGCGCGCACGTTACTGTCGCGGCGCGCGGCGCTGTTCGCCGCGCTCCTGTGGTTGTCGTTGCCGCACCCGTTCTGGCACATGCACGTGGCCTGCTTCGACGTCGGCGTCAGCGCCGCGCACGTGTGGCTGGTGCTCGCCTACCTGCGCTGGCGCCACACGCCGCGCGGCGCGCTCCTCGTGGGCGTGCTGTTCGGCGCGGCAGCCGCGGTGAAGCACAACGTGCTGGTGGTGCCCGCGCTCCTGGCGCTGCACTGGCTCGCCACCGACGCCGAGCCCGTGCGCCGCGAGGCCGCCGGTTGGCGCCTGCCGCGGATCCCCCTCGTGTTTTGGTCGATGGCGCTGGTAGGGCCGCTGGTGTTTTTCCTGAGCTGGCCGTGGCTGTGGCCAAGCCCGCTCGTGCGCGTGGGCCAGTACCTCGCCTTCCACCTGCGCCACGAGCACTACCCCATCCTCTACTTCGGCAAGCTCTGGACGCACCCGCCGTTCCCCGTCGAGTTCCCGTTCGTGATGTCGGCGGTGACCGTGCCCACGGCGGCCCTGGTGCTGATGGTGCTCGGCGTGATCCTCGCGCTGGCGGCCGTGGCCGCGCGCATGCGCGCTCGGCGGCGCGGGGCGGCGGCTGACGCCGCCAACGCCGAGGTGACGCTGGTGTCGCTCGCCGCCGACGGCGGCGCGTCGTCGGGCGATCACGCGCTCTTGCTGCTCATGAACGCGCTCGCGCCGTTCGTGCTCATCGCGCTGCCGTCGACGCCCATCTTCGGCGGCACCAAGCACTGGATGAACGGTCTGCCGTTTCTGTGCGTGCTGGCGGCGTGGGCGCTCGACGAGGCGTGCCGCCGCTTGCGCGCCGCCGAGGTGCGCGGCGCGCGCGCGGCCTTCGCGCTGTTGGCGGTCCTCGTGGTGGTGCCCGGCTGCTGGATCAGCGCGCGCGCCTGGCCCTACGGGCTCGGCAGCTACAACGAGCTCATCGGCTTCGCGCGCGGCGCCGCCAACGTGGGCATGCAGCGGACGTTCTGGGGCTATGAGCCACGCGCCGCCCTGCCGCTGGTGAACGAGCGCGCGCCGAAGAACGGCCGCATCCACTTCGGCGACACCAACCACGACAGCTGGCGCATGTACCAACGCGACGGGCTGTTGCGCGCCGACGTCGGCTGGTCGGGCACGGTGCGCGGCGCCCAGGTGGCCTCGGTGCAACCGCAGGGTGAGTTCAAGCAACAATGGCTCGACGTGTGGAACGAGTGGGGCGACCGGTCGCCCGACGTGGTGCTCCACGCCGATGGCGTGCCGGTGGCGACCGTGACGGTCGCCGAGGGGACGCCGTGACTGAGCCCGCGCTGCCCGAGGCCATCGAGGAGCAGGTGCGGACGCTGCTCAAGCGCGGCGAGCACGCGGCGGCGGCGGCGGCGCTGTCGGCGGCCGGCCACTACCGTCGCGCCGGGGTCATCCACGAGCAGATCTTCGAGCACCGCGCGGCGCTGGTGGCGTACGAGGCGGGCGGTGACCTGATGGGCGCGGTGCGCATGGCCATCGAGCTGCACGACGCGGGCGCCATCGATCGCCTCGTCACCGTGGCGATCGCGAGCGGGCAGGGCGACGCCCTGTTGGTCGCGCTGCAGAAGGCCGGGCGCGCTGCCGAGGAGGCGCGCGTGCACGTGGCGCGTGGCGATCTGCTGCGCGCCGCGGCGTGCTTCGAGCGCGCCGGCCAGCTCGACCGCGCGGCCGCGTGCCAGGAGGAGCTCGGCGCGGCGCGCGACGCGGGCGTGCTGCTCGAGCGCCACCTCGAGCTGCATCCGGGCGACACCGAGGCCGGCCTGCGCCTCGGCCGCATCTTGGCGCGCTACGGGCGCAACGACGACGCCGTGGCGACGTTGCAGCGCGCCGTACAGCAGGCCGACGACCACGCGCGCGCTTACGCCCGCGCGGCGCCGATCATGATGATCGCGTTCGTGCAGCTCGGTTACGAGCAGGCGGCGCGCGCCGTGCTCGCGCGCTGGGCCGCCGCCCACCGCGCCCTGGCCGACGCGGCTGGCTTCGAGCCGCCGCCCTCGAGCTTCGACGAGTTCCTGCGAAGCGAGCGCGCGGCCGCGCTGGCCGCCATCCAGAGCGCCAG
>CAZONM010000333.1:0-6877 GCA_964580865.1 uncultured Myxococcales bacterium
ACCCGACGGTGCCCTCTGCGGACGCGCGCGCGCATCGGCACCCCCGGCGGGGCCCGCAGCTGACGTGCCCGGCGAGGTGGACGCGGGCGCAGCGCCGTCGTTCGTCGGTTGGCCAGGCGCGAGCGCGCCGCCGAGCGCCGCGCCCACGAGGCCGGCGAGCACCACCAGCGCCGCCACGATGGGGGTCTTCATGCGCGGCACCGTGGACCCGCGCCGCGCGGCACGCAACCGCGGTGGGCGCGCCCGGCGCACGCGGACCAGATCTGCCGTAGGCTTCGCCCGTTTCCAGCCGCCGAGGTGTCACCATGCGTCGCGCTCCCCTCTCCACCCTGATCGCCGGCCTCCTGGTCCTCGCCGCGTCCGAACGCGCCGACGCCATCGGCTTGCTCGTACCCACCGACCCCGGCGTGGGGCCGCTGCAGCTCGTGTCGCACCGCGTCGAGGCCAAGGTGGTCGAGCGCGGCGCCGTCACCACGGTGACCCAGGAGTTCCAGAACAACACCGACCGTCAGCTCGAGGCCACCTACCTGTTTCCCCTGCCCAAGGGCGCGGCCATCGACGAGTTCGCGCTGTGGATGAACGGCAAGCGCGAGACCGGCAAGGTGATGGAGCGCCAGCAGGCGCGCGCCATCTACGAGAGCATCGTGCGCCGCGCGCGCGACCCCGGGCTCATCGAGTACGTCGACAGCGAGATGTTCGAGGCGCGCGTCTTCCCCATCCCGCCGCGCGGCAAGCAGAAGGTCGAGCTCAAGTACTCGCACGTCATCGACTACGAGGGCGGCCTGGCCCGCTACGTGTACCCCATGAAGACCGACCAGCGCGCCACGCAGACGCTGGAGGACTTCACGCTCACGGTGCGCATCGAGAGCAAGGCCGAGATCAAGAACTTCTACTCGCCGACCCACAAGATGGCCACGAGCATCCGCGGCAAGGGCGCGGTGGCCTCCATCGAGAAGGGCGGCTTCTCGCTGGCCGACGACCTTTCGCTCTACTGGCAGGTCAACGACGACGACGTGGGCGTGTCGGTGCTCAGCTACCAAGAGGGCGACGAGCCCGGCTACTTCATGCTGTTGGCGAGCCCCAAGGACGGCTTTCGCAACAACGAGATCATCGGCAAGCGCGTGGCGTTCGTCATCGACACCTCGGGCTCCATGGAGGGCGACAAGATGGTCGCCACCAAGCGCGCGCTCGATCAGTGCCTGACCAAGCTCGGCGAGGACGACCTGTTCTCCATCGTCACCTTCGGCGGCTACGCAGAGGCGTGGAAGGAGAAGATGGTGGCGGCGAGCAAGGGCAACGTCGAGGCCGCGCGCGCGCACGTGCGCAAGCTGGAGGCGCTCGGCGGCACCAACATCGACGAGGCGCTGCGGCTCGCGTTCTCCACGGCGAGCGGCTCCGACAAGGCGCCGCTCATGGTGGTGTTCATGACCGACGGGCGCCCCACCGTGGGCGACACCGACGTGCAGCACCTGCTCGCCCTGGCCGAGAAGGAGCGCACCGCCAAGGCCGCGCGCTTGTTCGTGCTGGGCGTGGGCGACGATCTGAACGCGGTACTGCTCGACAAGATGAGCACCACGAACGGTGGCAGCGCGCTCTACCTCAAGGGCTCGTCGGCGCTCGAGGCCGAGGTGGCGAGCTTCTACGACAAGATCTCTCACCCGGTGCTGGCCGATCTCAAGCTCGACATCACCGGGGTGACGACGTACGGCGCGCATCCGCGCGCGCTCGGCGATCTGTTCAAGGGGCAGCAGCTTGTGGTGGTGGGGCGCTACCGCAACCCCGGCAAGGCGCGCATCAAGCTGTCGGGCAGCACGCCCAAGGGCAGCCGTGTGTTCGAGCTCGACGCCAACTTCTTGGGCAACTCCACCGAGCACGCGTTCATCCCGCGCATCTGGGCGCAGCGGCAGGTGGGCATGCTGCTCGACGAGATCCGCGTGAAGGGCGAGAGCCCCGGCCTGGTGGCGGAGGTGACCCAGCTCGCCACGCGCTTCGGCATCGTCACGCCCTACACGAGCTACCTGGTGCTGGAGCCGGGCATGAACGTGCCGCCGCCGGCGCGGCGCACTTCCTTCGAGTTCGACGAGGACGCCATCGACGGCGAGCTGCGCCGGCCCGACGGCGCGCCGCGCGCCGAGGCGCCGGCCGAGAGCCGCGACGGCTTCGGCATCTTCGACGGCCTGTTCGGCGGCGGTGACAAGGGTGGCCGTCGCGGCGGCGGCGGTGCTCCCGCCACCGGCGCCCCGCCGCCGCCGCCCGCGCCCATCAAGCCCGCCGACGTCGAGAAGGCCAAGAAGGACGCGCGCGAGCGCCTGAAGAGCGCCGAGGGCGAGAGCGCCGTCAACGCTGCCAAGGAGCTCGGCGCGCTCAAGACCTCGTCCACGGTGGACGGCAAGCGCGTGGCCACCACGATGCAGTCGGCGCTCGGCCGCGCCTTCACCTTCACGAACGGCTACTACGTCGACGAGCGGTGCAAGCCCGCGGACAAGACCCTCGAGGTCAAGGCGTTCTCCGATGCCTACTTCCAGGCGCTCAAGCTCCGGCCCGACCTGAAGGCCGCGCTGGCGCTGGGCGAGCAGGTCAAGGTGAGCGTGGGCGCCGGCCGCACGCTGGTGGTGTCGACGACGGGCCCCGAGAAGGTGGACGCGGCGGCGCTGGCGGCGTTCTTGAAGAAGTAGCGAGCGGTCGCGCCGCAGGCGTCGCGGCGACGTGGCGCGTGCTATCGTCGTGTGGTGACCTCGGAAGCCTCGCGCCTGAAGGAGCACTTGCGCCGCGTCGGCGAGGTCAAGGCTGCCGGGCATCGCGAGGCGACGGCAGCGCACCTCGCGCTGGCCCCGGGCGCGCGCTTCGAGCGGGGCGTACAGCTGAGCGACAGCATGCTGCGCCTCCGCCGCGATGCGGCGCCCTCGGGCGCGCCAGGGGCGACGAACGACGACGAGGCCGACACCTGGGCCCGCGTCAACCAGCACCTGCGGCGGCTCGCCGGTCGCTCCGCCGACCCCCATGGATGACGCGCTCGCGCGGCTGGTGCGCGCGACGGCGGCGCTCGAGGCGCGCACGGGGCGCCGGGTCTGCGTCATCGGCGGCCTCGCGCGCAACCTCTACGCCGAGCGGCGCGCGACGGCGGACGTGGACGTCATCGCCGACGTCGCGGACGCCGCCGAGATCGCGGCCCGCGCCGCCGACGTCGGCCTGGTCACGGTACCTCACGAGATCGAGGCGCTGCGCGCCGCGGAGATGACCCGCTTGCGGCTCCCCGACGAGCTGACCGGCGACACGCGCCTCGACGTCATCGCGCGCTCCCACGACTACTACGGGCGTGTGCTTGACCGCAGCGTCATCATCGAAGCGCTCGGCACTCGCGTGCGCGTAGCCTGCCCCGAGGACATCGTGGTGCTGAAGGTCCTGGCGAGCCGGCCCCGTGACCTCCTCGACATCGACGCGATCGTCGAGGCCGTGGGCGAGCGCCTCGACCGGCGGCTCCTCCGCGACGAGGCGGCCGCGCTCGAGATCGAGCTCCCCGCGGCTCTGCGCTGACGCACCTGACCGCCGCGGTCAGTACGCCCACCCGAGCGCCTTGAGCCCCGGCAGCTCCTGGCCCTCAAGCAGCTCGAGCGACGCGCCACCGCCCGTGGACACGTGCGAGATCTTGGGGCCGAGGCCGCTCACGTTGAGCGCCGCCACCGAGTCGCCGCCGCCCACGACGGTGAAGGCGCCGCACGACGCCACCGCGCGGCACACCGCCATGGTGCCGGCCGCGAAGCGCTCCCACTCGAACACGCCCATGGGCCCGTTCCAGAACACGGTGCCCGCGCCGACGAGCGCGGCCTCGATGGTGGCGCGTGTCTTCGGGCCAATGTCGAGCGCCATGGTGTCGCCGGGGATGGCGTCGACCACCTTGGCCTCGGCGCGCTCTTCGAAGGTCGCCGCCACGACGTGATCCACGGGCAGGATGACCTCCACGTGGTTCTTCCTGGCGTTCTCGAGGATGGCCTTGGCGTTCTCGATGCGGTCGAGCTCGACCTTCGACTTGCCCACCACGTGGCCCTGCGCGGCGAGGAACGTGTACGCCATGGCGCCGCCGATGGCGATGCGATCGACCTTGGTGATGAGCTTGGCGAGCACCGCGAGCTTGTCGCTCACCTTGGCGCCGCCCACGATGGCGACGAAGGGCTTCTTGGGGGCGCGCGTGAGGCCGTACAGCACCTCGGCCTCCTTGCGCAAAAGCAGGCCGCCGGCGCTCTCCTTGACGTGCGGCACCATGCCCGCGGTGGACGCGTGCGCGCGGTGCGCGGCGCCGAAGGCGTCGTTGACGTACACGTCGGCGACGGCGGCGAGCTGCTTGGCGAAGCCCTCGTCGTTCTTCTCTTCTCCCGGATGGAAGCGCAGGTTCTCGAGGAGCAAGACCTGGCCGGGGTTCAGGTCGGCCGCCATCTTCCTCACGCCGTCGCCGATGCAATCGTCGGCGAAGATGACGTCTCTTCCCAGGTGCTGCTGCAGGCAGCCGGCCACGGGGAGGAGCGACTGCTTGAGGTCCCTGCCCTTGGGGCGGCCGAGGTGGGACGCCAAGACGAGCTTGGCGCCCCTCTCGAGGAGCAGGTTGATGGTGGGCAACGCCGCGCGCACGCGCTCGTCGTCGCTGACCTTGCCGTCTTCCAGCGGCACGTTGAAGTCCACGCGCACGAACACGCGCTTGCCGTGGAAAGTGATGCTGCCGTCGTCGATCCAGCGAATGGCCATGGCGTCTCCTCGACGAGCCCTTCAACCACAGATCGGCACGACGAGAAAGGGCGTCAGCCACCGCGCAGCAGCAGACCTCGAGGCGAGAACCGGCGGCTGCGCCGCCGGTCCCGAGCGGCACAGGGCGCGCGCCGCCCCGCGTCCCGAGGAGGAGACGCGCAACGCGTAGCGGAGGACGACCTCGCTGCCGCGCGCGGCGCACCACGCCAAGGCCAACAGCGGGGATGGGGGGAGCGCGCGGGCGGGCGGGAAGGGGCCGGAGGGCCCCTTCCCCCGCACGTGAGTCACTGCGCGAGCGAAGTGAGCACGCAGCGATTCACAAGGTCAGCACGCCTTGGCCATCATCTGCATGATGTCCATGGCGCGGTTGGTGAAGCCCCACTCGTTGTCGTACCAGGAGAGGATCTTCACGAAGTTGCCGTTCAGCACCGACGTGGACGGGCCGTCCACGTAGCTCGACTCCACCGTGCCCATGAAGTCCATGCTGACGAGCTCCTCGTCCGTGTAGCCCATGACGCCCTTGAGGGGGCCGTTGGCGGCCTCCTTGAGCTTGGCGTTGATCTCCTCGGCGGTGGTCTTCTTGCCGAGGGTGGCCGTGAGGTCGATGAGCGAGACGTCGGGCGTGGGCACGCGCACCGAACAGCCGTCGAACTTGCCCTTGAGCTCGGGCAGCACGAGGGCCACGGCCTGGGCGGCGCCCGTCGACGTGGGGATCATGTTGACCGCGGCGGCGCGCGCGCGGCGCAGATCCTTGTGCGGCAGGTCGAGGATGCGCTGGTCGTTGGTGTAGCTGTGGATGGTGGTGACGAAGGCCTGCTCGATGCCGAAGTTGTCGAGCAGCACCTTGGCCACGGGCGCCAGGCAGTTGGTGGTGCACGACGCCGTCGACACCGTCTTCATCTCGGGCTTGAACAGGTGGTGGTTCAGGCCGTAGCAGATGGTGGCGTCTGGCGGCGCGCCCTTGTACGGCGCCGAGAGCAGCACCTTCTTGGCACCGGCGGCGACGTGCTTGTGCAGGTCGTCGTTGGAGGTGAACACGCCCGACGACTCGAACACCACGTCGACCTCGTGGGTCTTCCACGGCAGCTTGGTGGGGTCCTTCTCGGCGTAGATCTTGATGGCCTTGCCGTTGACGACGATGGCGTCCTTCTCGGCCTTGACCTCGCCGTCGAAGCGGCGGTGCACGGAGTCGTACTTGAGGAGGTGCGCGAGCGTGGGCGCGTCGGTGAGGTCGTTGATGGCCACCACCTCGAGATCGTGCAGCCCCTTCTTGGCGCGCTCCTGGAGGATGCGGAAGAAGACGCGGCCGATGCGGCCAAACCCGTTGATCGCGATGCGCTTCGCCATGATGATCTCCTGCGTCGGCGAGGATGTGCCGATGACGGGGCGACCATAGGGATCAACAGGCGAGGGTCAATACCGCATGGCGACGGCGTGGCGCGGCGCTTGCCACGACGCCACGCGGGCCTTGCCGCGCGTGCCCGTGGGATCGGCGGGCTCGATGATGCCCGGGAAGCCGCCGCCCGCATCGCCCGGCTCCTTGTCGACCGCCAGCAACTGATACAGGGCCGCCGGGCCGACGATGGCCGTGACGAGCCCGCAGCACCCGATGCCTCCCACCACGCCCGTGACCACGGGGTTCGCCGTCAGCGCGCCGTTTTGAAACGTCGGGCTCGCGCCGGTGACGAAGAGGATCGTGGTGTTGATGAGCGAGGTCGAGGCCAGCGCCACCACGGCCACCACCACCGGCCACAGGATGGCGCCGCGCTTCTTGCCGAGCCAGTCGCCGAGCCACGCCTCGGCGACGCCGATGCCGGAGCCGATGATGAGCGACTGCGCGCACGCCGCGAGGAACGGCCCCGCGAACGGCACCAGCGACAAGACGCAGGTGAACGGCAAGGCGACGCAACAGCCTCCGAGGCACGCGCCCACGCCAGCGGCGGACTGCACGGCCGCCACGGGGAGGGGGTCCATGCCCGGGATGGGCTCGTCGGGAGCGGGCTTTGGCTTGGGTTTCGCGCCGGCAGCCGGCGCCGCGGGTGCGGCCTCCGGCGTCAGCGGGTCCACGGCGGGGGGCGGCGCCGCGGGGGGCGCGGCGGGGGGCGGCGTCACCACCGGCGGCGGCACCGTGGAGGGCGGC
>CAZONM010000334.1:0-6863 GCA_964580865.1 uncultured Myxococcales bacterium
CTTTGCGGCTGTCGGCGACACGGGGCTGATGTACCGCGCCGCCCTGAACGCCGCGCGCCGCATCGGTGAGCGCGCCGTCCGCCACTGTCGACGCGAGCGCGCTCGCCGCCGGCGACAGCGCTCGCCCGCGCAGGCGCTCGAGCACGCGGCGCATGCCCTCGGCGAGCCGCTCGGACCACGACGCGGGCGAGAGCGACAGGGCGCGCGCGAGCTCGCCCTGCTCGTCGAGCCACGCGGCCGCGCGCCGCCCCTGCTCTTGCGAGAGCTCCGCGCCGAGGAAGGGCACCGGCCGCTCGTCGCGCTTCGGCGCCGGCGCCGGGCGATCGAGCACCACGAGCAATTGCTCGGCCGTGATCTCCGCGACCTCGCCGACGAGCACCGGCAACAACAGCGGGTCGAGCGCGCGCCGCTGCTCGGCGAGCATGGCCGCGCCGTCGACGCCGGCGGCGGCCCACGCGCGTACCGCGGCGATCACCCGCGCGTCGATGGTCACGGTGCCCACCGGCGGCCCCCGCTACTCGCCGCCGCTGTAGCGATCGGCGACCACGCTCGAGCGCGCCGCCGCCAGCTCGGCGCGCGTCTCTTGCCCGGGCGCCGTGACGAGGTACGGCAACAGCGCAGCGCCGCCCGTGAGCACGGTGGCCGCGAGGCCGATCAAGAATTTCTTGGTGAAGCTGTCGTCGGCGGCGACGAGGAATTTCTTGGCGGCGACGCCGACCAAACCGACGCCGCCGGAAATGGCGCCGATGAGACCGCCGGCCAGGTCACGCAATGGGCTGAACTTCATGTGGGCTCCCCGATCAGGTGCGCGAGCTTGAAACGTCGCGCGTCGCCCGTCTACTCCGGAGTGCGTGGCGCGTCGGTGAAAGTTGCGTGAACACCACGCGCGCCATTGACGCAGCGCGAAGCGACGGCGACACCACCGCGTGCTCTTCGGCTTCCTCACGCCGGGCAACGACGCGCCGCTGCTCACCGACCCGTCGGTCGTGCGCCGCCGCTACACCAGCCTGCGCCTGCGCACCCTGGCCGCGCTCACGCTGGTGTACGCGTTCTATTACGTCACGCGCATCCCGCTCTCGGTGCTCAAGCAGCCCCTCGTCGACGCCGACATCTTCAACGCCGACGAGCTCGGCACGCTCTCGGCCTGCCTCACGGGGGCGTACGCGTTCGGCAAGCTCGGCAACGGCGTCCTCGCCGACCGCGTCAACGTGGCGCGCTTCATCCCCCTCGGGCTCTTGCTCTCGGCGCTGATGAACCTGTGGATGGGGCTCAACTCGCTCTTCCTCGTGGCGTGCGCGCTGTGGCTTTTCAACGGCTACTTCCAGGGCGTGGGCGCGTCCGCCAGCGTGCGCAGCCTCACGCAGTGGTTCTCGGGCGCCGAGCGCGGGCGCGTCTATGGCATCTGGAGCGCCGCGCACTCCATCGGCGAGTTCCTCACGTACGTGGGCACCGCCGCGCTGGTGGCCGCGTCGGGGTGGCGCGCGGGCTTCATCGGCCCGTTCACGGCCAGCGCGCTCGTCGCCATCGCGGCCTTCTTCGTCTTGAAGGACCGCCCGCAGGTCTATGGCCTGCCCGAGGTGCACGACTGGAAGGGCGAGCCGCACACCGACCGCACGGCGAGCACGCGCGAGGCGCAGCTCGAGGTGCTGAAGAGCCCGGCCATCTGGATCTGCGCCATCGCCAGCGCGCTCATGTACGTCACGCGCTACGGCATCAACTCGTGGGGCGTGCTCTATCTGCAGAAGGCGCGCGGCTACACGCTCCTCGAGGCCAACGGCATCGTGGGGGTGAACGCCTTCTCGGGGTTCCTGGGCTCCATCGCCTACGGCTTCCTGTCGGACGTGGTCTTCAAGGGGCGCCGCCCGCCCGCGACGCTGATCTTCGGCGTGGTGGAGGTGGCGGCGCTGTTGGTCATCTTCTTTGGCCCCGCGTCGACGTGGGTCCTGACCGCCGCGTTCTTCTGCTACGGCTTCACGCTCTCGGGCATCCTGGCCGTGCTCGGCGGGCTCATGGCCGTCGACGTGTCGTCGAAGAAGGCGGCGGGCATGGCCATGGGCTTCGTGGGGTTCATCTCGTACGTGGGGGCCACGGCGCAGGAGAAGCTGTCGGGGTGGCTGTTGCACGAGAGCACCACCGTGCTCGCCGACGGCAGCAAGCAGTACGACTTCAGCACGCCCGTAGCCATCTGGGTGGGCGCGAGCGTGGCGTCGATGCTGCTCGCGGCCACGCTCTGGCGCGTCAAGGCGCGCGAGTAGCGGCGTCGCCCGAGAGATCGCACCACGCGCGCAGCTTCGCGAGAACCTCGGGGCGCGCGAGCACGTCGAGGTGGCTGCAGCCGTGCACCAGGAGCGTCTCGGTGAAGCGCAGCGTGAACGCCGCGTTCGCGTGGCGCCCGAGGGCGCTGTCGACGGGGACCACGCCATCGGAGGGCAGCGCCGACGGATCGTGCGCGGGCGCCGCGGCGCTGGTCGCGGCCACGGCGTAGCAGCGCACGTCCCCGGGCAGCGCCATGGGCGCGCGCGGATCGGGGCCGTGCGCGAACCGATCGCGGTCGCGCCAGTCGTCCTCGGCGATGCTGCCGAAGCGCAGATCGGTGACGCCGGCGCTGCGGATCTGCCCGAGCGCGCGCAGCGGCGCCGTGTACTTGGTGGCGCCGAGCAAGCGCTCGGCCACGTTGCCGCCGCGCTCGAGGGGCGCGCCGTGGTGCGGGCTCGCGAGCGTCACCAGCACGCGCACGCGACGGCGCCACGCATGCCCGACGGTGTCGGCCACGTGGATGGCGGCGCGCGCCACCAAGCCCCCCATGGAGTGACCGACGAGGATGACGTCGTCGAAGGGCGCGGCCTCGCGCTCGAGCAGCGCCGACAGCTCGGCGCCGTTTTGCGAGATGTGCCGGCCGCTGTTGTAGTGCAGGTACGCCAGCGTGTGCCCGAGCTCCTCGGCGAGCGCGCGGCCGTGGTCGTGCCCCTGGTGCGTCCACTGCAGGTCGTTCATGCACGAGCCGTGCACCAGCACGAGCAGCGTGCCGCCGCGGTGCAGCCCCTCGAGGGGCGGGCGCAGCGTCATGGGGATGGCGAGCGGGCTCTTCGCGTCCTCGAGCCGGTCGCCCACCACGCCGTTGAGCGCCGCCAGCACCGCCTCGCGCGGCGCGCCGGGCGTGCTGTCGCCGAGCAGCGGTGCGATGGCCGCGACCGCGGCGTCGATGCCCTCGCCCACGAGCCCCGTGACGCCGCGCTGCAGAGCGGTGAAGAGCTCGGTGAGCGCCGGCACCGGGCTCATGGCCGCTTGCATCTCGCCCACCACGCCCATGACGCCGCGCGTGGCGGTGACCGCCAGGCCAGCGACGGCGCGCACGTCGCTGCCATGGGCGCGCCGCGCGCGTCGCTTCTGCTCGCGCAGGTGAAACAGGTAGAAGCTCTCCACCTTGGCGCGCGCCCACGGCGTGCGGCGCAGGAACGTCAGCGACGAGGCGATGCTCGGCTCGTGCTCGAAGCAACGGATGGGGATGCGCGCCGCCAGCTCGGGGAACCCGTAGGCGTCCACCAGCTCGGTGACGAGCTTCTCGAGCGTCACGCCGTGCAGCGGGTCGTTCATCGCGCGCTCTGCTCTGCGGCACCGGGGGCGCTTCGGCAACGGCCTTGCGCATCGACCGGCCGTCGTAGCCGCAGGGGACGCGCGCGCCGTCGCGGTCCACGCGCGGCCACCGCAGGAAACGGCGCGGCGGGGCGTTGCGTTGCGCGGCGCGCGCGCTCAGATCGCGCCCATGAAGAACCTGCTCCTCTTGGGCGCCGGCCGCATCGGCCAGGTGCATGCGAAGAACGTGGTGGCGCGCGCCGACGCGCGCTTGTACGGCGTGGTCGACGTCAACGGCGCCGCCGCCGCCGCGCTCGCCGACGCCACCGGCGCCAAGCGCTTCGCCACCGCCGACCTTGCGCTCGCCGACCGCGCCGTCGACGCCGTGCTCATCTGCACCTCCACCGACACGCACGTGGAGCTGATCACGAAGGCCGCGCGCGCCAAGAAGCCCATCTTCTGCGAGAAGCCCGTGGACCTCGACCTCGCCAAGGTGAACGCCTGCCTCGCCGAGGTGGCCGAGCACGGCGTGCCCCTGCTCATGGGCTTCAACCGCCGCTTCGATCCGAGCTTCAAGGCGCTGCACGACCGGCTCAAGGCCGGCGAGCTCGGCGAGCTCGAGAGCCTCAAGATCACGAGCCGCGATCCGCTGCCGCCCCCGCCTGCCTACGTCAAGGTCTCGGGCGGCCTGTTCCGCGACATGATGATCCACGACCTCGACATGGCGCGCTACCTCCTGCCCGAGGAGCCGACGCAGGTCTTCGCCACCGGCTCGGTGCTGGTCGATCAGGCCATCGGCGCGGCCGGCGACGTCGACACCGCCATGGTGATCTTGAAGACCCCTCGCGGCCGCCTCGTGCACATCGACAACTCGCGGCGCGCCGCCTACGGCTACGACCAGCGCATCGAGGCCTTCGGCGCCAACGGCATGCTGCAGGCGCACAACCCCACGCCCACCGCCGTGGTCGCGACGACGACGACTGGCGCCCACGGCGACAAGCCCTTCCACTTCTTCCTCGAGCGCTACGCCGCCGCCTACCAGGCCGAGCTCGAGCACTTCCTCGCCGTGCTGCACGGCAAGGCCGCGCCCGTCGTCACGGGCGACGACGGCCGGCGCGCGCTTCTGCTCGCCGACGCCGCCAACGAGTCGTTGCGCACCGGCAAGCTGGTGGAGGTGCGCCCGTGAGCGCCGCCGCCACGCTTTCGGGCAAGGTCGTCGTCGTCACTGGCTCGACCCAGGGGCTCGGCGAGGCCATCGCGCTCGGCTGCGCCGAGGCGGGCGCCCTCGGCGTCGTCGTCACGGGCCGCTCGACCGACAAGGGCGCGCGCGTGTGCTCGGCCCTCGAGGAAAGAGGCGCGCGCGCGCTCTTCGTGCCGGCCGACCTCGAGCGCGTCGACGACTGTCGGCGCATCATCGACACGGCCGATGAGCGCTTCGGCCGCATCGACGGCCTGGTCAACAGCGCCGCCACCACCGACCGCGGCCACCTGCACGACACGTCGGTGGAGCTGTGGGACCGCACCATGGCGCTCAACGTGCGCGCGCCCTTCCTGCTCACGCAAGGCGCCGTGCGCGTGATGCAGCGCGTGGGCGAGGGCGGCAGCATCGTCAACATCCTGTCCATGTCGGCCAACGGCGGGCAGCCCTTCCTATGCGCCTACTCGACGTCGAAGGGCGCGCTCGCCACGCTCACCAAGAACAACGCGCACGCGCTGCGCCGAGATCGCATCCGCGTGAACGGCCTGCGCATCGGCTGGATGGAGACGCCGGGCGAGCACGCCATCCAGGCGAAAGACGGCAACCCGAAGAACTGGCTCGAGCTGGCCGCGCCGAAGCAGCCCTTCGGCCGCATCCTGTCGGTCGACGACGTCGCCGGGCTCACCCTGTGGTTGCTCTCCGGCGCGGGCTCAATGATGACGGGGAGCGTGATCGACTTCGACCAGAACGTCATCGGCGCCTACGACTGACGGCGAGAGGCCCTGATCCAGCGGCGCAACTTCGTCGGCCGCACCCGGACCTACCTCGAGCAGCGCGATTGCTGCCCCAACGTCAGACGCATAGGATCGCGACATGGCGACGAAGAGGCACACCACAACCGGTGGAACCAGCGCCACGCGAAACGATGTGATCATCACGGAGCTGCGGCTCCTGCGCGACGAGGTCCGCACGCAAGGTGCGCGCCTCGACGGCCGCATCGACCAGCTCTCCGGCGACATGCGCGCGCAATTCGGCGCCCTGACCGCCGTGGTCCATGGCCATGGGGCCCAGCTCCAGACCCTCACCACCGAGGTGCGCACGCACACCGCACAGCTCGAGACCCTCACCTCCGAAGTGCACGGCCACACCGCGCAGCTCGAGGCCCACGGCGCGCTGCTCGCGTCGCACACGAGCCAGCTCGAGGCCCTCACCGCAGAGGTACGCGCGCACGGCGCCGAGCTGCACACCCACGGCGCCGAGCTGCACACCCACGGCCTCGAGCTGCGTGCGCAGGGCGCCGAGCTGCGCGCGCACGGCGCACAGCTCGACTCCCTCCGCACCGAGGTGCGCGCCGACGGCGCCGAGCTGCGCGCCGTGCGTGACCTGCTCGTGGGCGCCACGGCCAGCGACCGCCGCCGCATCGACGTGCTCGAGACCCGCGTGAGCGCGCTCGAGGCCGGCAAGCACTGAGCGCGCACCACCGCCGTGCCGCCGCACCCTGAACACGGCGCGGGTTTCTGCTACAAGCCACCTCGTGAGCAACGCGTACCAGGTCCTCGAGGAGCACCTGCAGGCCGGCCGGCTCGACCCCGCCGAGGCCATGGCGCGCCACCTGCTCGAGTCCAACCCCGACGACGCCAACGCGCACGTGGCCTGGGCGCGCATCGCGGCCCAACGCGGCAACCTCGACGAGGGCATCAAGCGCCTGGAGCGCCTGTTGGCGCAGCAGCCCAAGCACCCGAGCGGCCTCGCGTGGCTGGCGGTCATGTGGGGCGACAAGGGCGACCACGAGCGCGCGCTCCTGCTCGCGCGCCGCGCCGTGGCGCTCGGCGCGCGCGTGGCCCAGACCGACGTCATGCTCGGCGACGACGCGCTCACCCGCGGCGCGCTCGACGACGCCCTGCCCTACTTCGATCGCGCGGTCGCGCAGAACGCGCGCTTCGCGGCGGGCTGGGTGGGGCGCGGGCGCGTGCACCGCGCGCAGGGCAACCTGGCCGAGGCGGAAGACGCGTTCGCGCGTGCCGTGGAGGCGGCGCCCCTGCGCCTCGACGCGTGGGTGAACCTGGTGGAGGTCGAGCTCGAGGGCGGCGCC
>CAZONM010000335.1:0-6846 GCA_964580865.1 uncultured Myxococcales bacterium
CCTCGCCCTCGCCCTCGCCCTCGCCCTCGCCCTCGCCCTCGCCCTCGCCCTCGCCAGCCGACGGTCCCGTGTCGGGAACGCCCTGCGTGTCAGTCGCGCTGGGGCAGCCGGAGAACGTCGCCGCAACCACCACGAAGAGGGCCGACAGAGCCCACGATGTCTCAGCAGGGGGACGGCGGCGAGACGTGCCGCGGCGAATAGTGTGCACGGTATCCTCGGTGGACGGCCACACTGAGGGACAGACCGAAAACAAAACGCCGAGTCGGCGCACAATTGCGCCGCACGTTTTGTTGCATACGGATGCGGGGGAACCGCATCGATGGGCTTGGAAAGCGCGAGCCTCGGAAGATCCGCTCGTTCTACTCATGCCGAACCCAGGCTACACCCTGGCGGGCGCACCCCGCGAGGTGAGCGCCAATATCAAAGGGGCGCCCGCACGAACGGCAGGCCGACTTGGTCGGGGACCACCTTGACGGCCGAGAACTTCTTGATGAAGGCCGGCACTGTGCGCCGATGCTCGCAACGCGCACAATTCAGCACGCCCGTGCCGAAGATGCGCTCGAGGCCGCAGCCCAGGCGATCGGGCAGGGCGGCGGGGTCCGCGGCCGGGCCCCGCCGAGGCTGCTCCGGTCGTTGGCGTGCACGTGCCCTCCCGCTTGTAGAGAGAAGGCATCAGGGAACACGGTGCGCCGTCTCATCCTCTGGCCTTCCCCTGAGGCCGCGGGCCGCGCTGCGAGCGGCGTGGCCTCGAGCGCGACGAAGGCGTCGGCCTCGGGCTCGTCGTCGTCGCGCACTGGCCGGGGCGCTCGCTCGCCTGCGCCAGGACGTCGACCGCGCGGGCGCCGCGCTCGCGCTGGTGCCCGAGCCATTTACCGCGCGCGAGCTGCGCGAGGTGCACGAGGCCATCCACGGCCGCGCGCTCGACGTCGCCAACTTCGATCGCCGCCTGCGCCGGCTCATCGAAGACGGCTACGTCGACGTGGTGCCCGAGACGCGCGCCACCGGCCGGCGCCCGGCGCGCCTGTTTCGCGCCGTGCCCGCCGACGTCAGGGCCGCGCGGGCAGGCGCGCGATCTTCCGGCCGACGAGGTCGATCAGGTCGCCCTGCGTGAGCTGCACGTCGAGCACGTGGGTGCCCGCGTCTCCCGACAGCGACGCGCGCGCGAAGTCGATGGGCGACGGACGCCCGTCGACGACGTCGATGGCGAGGCCGCTGTTGGCGCCGTCGCGCACGCAGCGCGCGGTGTACGTGCCGCGGTAGAGCGCGAACGACGCGCCGCTGTCGCGCACCGCCGCGGGCAGCTCGAGGAACGGGTTGCTCGTGGGGAAGTAGGTGCGTGACAGCGCCGCGCCGTCGTCGACGGGGTTGGTGCACGCCACGCTCTCGCCCGCGAACAGGTCCGCCAGCTTGTTGCTGCCGGGGTCGCGCGGCAGCGGGTTGCCCTCGCCGTAGGTGCGATAGGCCATCGCGCAGCCGAGCTCGTCGGGCTCGGCGCACACGGGCACGCGCGTGAACATGCCGCCCACGCGCTCGCTCTCGCTGGGCGTGCCCACGGGCCAGCCGATGGGCAGCGCCGCCACCAGGCGCGCCACGAGCGCGTCGTCGGGCTCCACGCGCCGGCGCAGCACCTCCGTGGTCATGTGCGCGCCCTGCGAGTGGCCGCCCACCACGAAAGGCACGCCGCCGACGTCGTCGAGGAAGCGATCGAACGCGGCCAGCACGTCGCCGATGGCCACCTCGAAGCAGCGCTCGCGCACCTCGGGGTCGGCGCTGCCGTACACGCCCAGCGTCGCCTGGCGGTACATCGGCGCATGCACGCTGCACACCTCGGTGAGGCGGGCGCCCTGCGCGCGCACCGCGGCCTCGGGCGCCGCGCGGTCGTCGAGGTTCGCGTGCACCCCGGGCGAGAGCGCCAGGTCGACGGTGGGGTACACCCAGAAGCACGCGGCCGCGGGCGCCGCCGCCGGCACGTGCGCCACCGGCGCGAGCGTGCCGTCGGGCAGCACCTCGGTGGCGTCGAGGCCCGACGAGCACACGTCGCCGGCCATGCCCGGGCGGCACAGCCACGCGTCGTCGCGGGCGTAGTCGGGCGCGGTGTCGGGGCCGGGCTTGCAGGGCTCGCAACCGGCGCCGATCGCCATGGCGACGGCGCCGACGATCGCGGCCATGCGGGCGCGGCCCGTGCTCATAGGGCCACGATACCCCGCCGGCCCGAGCCGCCCCACAACCCCCCGGAAGAACCGGGGAATCGTGATCGACCGCATGCCGGTGCGCGGGTCACAGAACCCCCACCTCCAACCACCGAAACACACCTCACACCACACATTCGGCTGCAGCGCAGCCCACGCAGGAGAGAGACCCATGCCGGTGAACGCGACCCAAGGCACCAGCCCCACGCAGGCCGCCCTCGTTCAGCGCGACCCGAGCCGCGCCGTGCAGCAGGGCGCCGCCGTCGAGTGCTGCAAGTCGACCGACGCCACGCCGGCGCCGACGCCCGGCCTGCGCCGCGCCATGTGCTTCGACCTCGGCAAGGCCGACGCGCAGATCGTGCCCCAGCCGCCGCCGGCCAACACCGGGTGGTCGCAGCGCCCGCGCGACCCCGTGCTGCTCGAGCTGTCCAACGTCGAGATCGGCGCGCACCTCGAGTTCATCAGCCTGTCCGACGACCCCGAGGCGACCTTCGAGAGCAACTGCGTGCGGCGCCTGGATTTCACGGGCTACGACGTGGGCAACCGCATCGGCACCCTGGTGCTGAACCCGGCCGAGATGGCCACCCAGGGCTTCCAGCCCGGCGAGCGCATCGTCGTGCGCCAGGTGGACAAGAACGGCAACGCCAGCGACGGCATCTTCGTGCACCTCGACCCGAACGGCTGGGCTAGCCAGCAGGTGCGCCAGTCCGACGACGCCGGCAACCAGGTGACGCTGCGGGGCGCGAGCATCGCGTTCAGCGACGGCATGACGGGCCTCGCCGGCGCCACCGGCGCGGTGCGCACCGTCATCGGCACCGCCGTGCGCGACACCGAGGGCCCGAAGCTCCTCGACAAGAACCTCTCGCTCCAGACCTTCACGTACTCGAAGGACGAGGTCGACGTCGCCGAGCAGCTCGGCCGCGGCGAGACGCGCAACTGGGTGTACCGGGTGCTCGGCCGCACGCACTTCAACCTCGCCGAGGCGAGGTCGATGCTGGCGCGGGCCGACATCACGCCCAAGGCCAAGGAGACCCTCGACAAGCTGCTGGCCAACAACGCCGCGATCTTCGACAAGATCGACCCGGCCTACGACCCGGCCAACGCGAGCAAGGACGGCATCATCGGCGACGCCGACTTCAACCAGATCCTGTCCACCGGCCCCGATCACCGCGACGTGTACCTGCGCCTGAACAAGGCGCTGGAGCCCGGCTGCACCCTGCGCTTGCAGAACAGCAGGAGCGGCCAGGTGTTCACCGCCTCCCTCGGCGCCGACCAGCGGGTGCTGTCGCTGCGTCTGTCGGACATGAAGGACGGCGACCCGCTGATCCTCACGTACCGCGACGGCGCAGGGAACGACGGCAAGCCTTTCGCCCTCGAGTACAGCTCGAGCTGCAAGGACGGCAAGGCGACCTACAACCCGCTGTCGGTGCGCTACGGCGGCGCGTCCATCGGCCGTCCCTGAGGCGAGCCGAGCGCCAGTTGTGAGGTGCGCCACGGCGAGCGGCGGGTCAGGGTCCCGCTCGCCGTGGCGCCGTCGTTCGCAGTGGCGCCCCCGCCAATTGCTAGGCCAAATCCCCCGGGATCCGGCTAGAGTGCCTGCCAGAGAACCCCGTCCCAGGAGCGACCGTGCCCGTCACCCAAGTCAACCGCACCCAGGCCACCGGCAGCGTCGGCGGCATCTCGTTCCAAGAGAACAGCCGCGTGGCGAGCACGCTCAACGACCTCGCCTCGCGCGCCAAGCGTGGCGGCGCCTCGTCGACGACGTTCCTGCCGGCGCAAGGCGTGCGCTTCGAGGCGTATGCGTTCTCGTACCACACGGGCAAGGCCAAGGAGATGAACCTGGCGCAGAAGCCCGCCGACGGCATGGTGCGCGGCACCATCGTCATCAACGTCTCGGGCCACGACGGCGCCGAGCGCGCGGCGCAATACGCCAAGAGCAACTCGTACAACGTCTGCATCACCATGCCCGACGGCAAGCAGATCCGGATGAACAACATCCCGCGCAACAACCCGGGCAGCTCGGAGTACGCCACCAAGATCCCGATCGAGTTCCCGTGGCAGGAGGGCGTGGCGCGCATCGAGGCGTGGCCCACGGGCAGCGCCGGCGTCGGCGGCTACGTCGAGGGCCGCCGCTACAACGTGAACATGGGCGACAAGCACCAGTTCGACGTCGGCAAGGCGCGCAAGGCGGCCGAGGACTGGGAGCGCGCGCACCCGAACCCGAGCGAGTACGAGGCCTCGCCGCGGCCGTACGGCGACTTCTGATCGGATGGCCACCGTCCTCTCGGTTGGCGACGTCGTCAAGTTCGACGTCGCCTTCGTCGAGCAGATGTTCAAGAAGCTCGCGGTCCGCAAAACGGCGGCCCCGAGCTTCTGTCTTTTCGTGCGGTCCCCGCCCAGCGGGGGCGCCGAGCAGGCGGTGTTCGTCGATCTCGCGAGCGGCGCCGTGGAGCGCGCGGCCCGCCCCGCACCCATCACGCTGCGCTTCGCGCCCGCGGACCTCGAGGCCACCCTGCAGGGGCGCATCGGTGACGAGGACTTCCAGCGGCGCGTCGACGTAGAGGCCGCGCCGCCGTCGGCCCTGGGCGCGCTCTTCACGGCGCTGTTGCCCGATGCGCCCACCGCGCAGGGCAGCTCGCGCGACGTCGCCAGCGAGACGGTGGTCGAGAAGCGCTACGCCACCGCCGGCAGAGACGCCATGGTCGACGAGCAGGGTCGACGCGTGAAGGGCCGGCCGCAGAGCTTCAAGGTGAAGGTGGCGGCCGCGCCGGCGGCCGTGTCCCGCGTCGTCGTCGGCGGCGCGCGCGGCGGCGGCGACACCCACGCGTTCGCGCGCGACAACCTGCTGCGCGTGCTGCGCCCGCTCGCCACCTTCGCGGGCGATCAGCAGGGCGAGGCGCTGCGCGTGGTGTCGGGCCTGGCCAGCGTCAAGAGCGGCGACGAGTGGAGCGAGCTCGGCCGCCTCGGCGATTGACCCCAGGCGGCACCGCTACCGGACGCCGGCAGACTCCATACGCCCGACAATCGCAGGTCGCTCGTCGTCGACATAGAGCGCGAACTCGGCCCGATCGTCCGCCTCGTCGAGGTGCACGCGCACCTCGGCGCCGTGCGAGATGGGCCCCTTCAGCCACACGTCGAGGCGACGCAGCGCGAGCGGCGCTCGTCGTCGCGCCAGGAAGCACCCGAGCACGCGCGCCGGGTGATAGAGCGCGCGCGCGAAGCCGAAGCGGCGCGCCCACGCATCGAAGGTGTGCACGCCGTTGTAGTCGCCCGTGAGCGCGCAGAAGCGCCAGTGGTCGTCGTCACTCATGGTGAAGCGCTCCACCTCGGGCGCGCGCACGTCGGGCGCGCGCGCCTGCGTCGAGGGCTCGCCGTGTGGCGCGAAGCGCGCGCGCGTGAAGAACGTGACCAGGCTCTCCCAGGCGCACCGCCCGTCCACCGTCACCGTGGTGCGCACATCGAGCTCGGCGCCCTTCTCGAGCGTGCGCGCGTCCACCAGGTGCGCCTCGAGGTCCATGGGCGCGTCGCGCGCCAACGGGCGGTGCTGCACGAGGTGATTGCGGGTCTGCAAGACGCCCCAGATGGGCACCGGAAACGACGGGTGCGTCAGCAGCGCCATGGTCAGAGGGAAGCCGAAGACGTGCGGCTCGAGGATCGACAGCGTGTCGGCGGCGGGCAGCCCGGTGATGCGCAGGAAGTCACTGTGGTGCCGCCGATCGACGACGTGGCCCGGCCAGCGCGCCGCGATCGGAAGGTCCAGGCCCTGGCGGTGCGCCAGCGGGCTCATGGCCCGCAGCATGTAGGCCAGCACCGAGGGGCGGCGGCGGTAGTGCAGCGAGACGGTATCGGTCACGGCGACGGTATCGGTCACGGCGCGGGTCTTCCTCCCAGAGCGCGCTCAACGCGCCAAGCCCCGCCCGGCCACGAAGTCGATGCCCGGCGCGGGGTGCAGCACGGCCTGCTCGATCTTGTCGAGCGCATGCACCACATAGCTGGTGCCGCGCTTCGAGATCCAGCCCGCGCGCTGCCACTGGGTGAGCGTACGCGTCACCGACTTCTGCGCGGCGCCGATGCCGTTGGCGATGTCGCTGTGGGAGAGCTTGACGCGGATGTGCGTGCCGCCATCGACGGCGACGCCGAACAGGCGCACGTACGAGAGCACCAGGTGCGCGATGCGCTCCTCCACCGACGCGAAGGCGAGCTTCTTCTCGCTGGTGGCGGCGATGTAGAAGCGCGCGGCGCAGTCCTCGAGCACGTTGCGGCAGAAGCGCGGCTCGGCGTCGAGCAGCTCTACGAAGCTGCGCGCGGCGACGCGCACCGCGACCACCCGATCGACGGCGGCGCAGTCCTCCATGTGCGGCCGCTGCGTCAGCACCTCCATCTCGGCCCAGGCGGCCGGCGCCGAGAACAGCTTGACGGTCACCTCGGTGCCCAAGGGCGAGCGATAGAACACGCGCGTGGAGCCCACGCACAGGAACCAGTAGTCGGCGGCGTCGCCCTCGCGCGACAAGAGCTCGCCGGGCGCGAACGTCTGCACGCGCGCGTGCGCCAGCACGGTGTCGACGAAGGTGGGCGCGCAGCCGTGCAGCAGCGGGTGGCGCCGGAGCGCGGCGCGCGCGCGCGCGTCGTCGTCACGGCGGGCGTTCGCGCGGGCCGG
>CAZONM010000336.1:0-6787 GCA_964580865.1 uncultured Myxococcales bacterium
CGGCGGCGCGGCGGGCTTGGCGGCGGGCATCGGGCGCGGCGGCGGGCCGGCCATGGCCGGCCGCTTGGCCTCGGCCTTGCCGTCCGCCATGTCCATCTTGGCGAGCTTCTTGGGCGCCTCCTCACGCACCGCCTTGGCGTCGTCAGGTCCGACCACGGCACCCACGCGCACGCGCAGGCCCTGCGCTTCCTCCGGGGGCATGGCGCCGAAGGCGAGGGGCTCATCAGGCTCCGGCATGCCGCCGCCGCCTTTCGCCAGCGCGTCGGCGATCGCCGCAACCTCGTTCCTGCGCGGCGCCAACACCGGCGCCCACTCGAACTTGCGCCAGCCGCGCGTGCCCATGAGCAGGTCGAGCGCGAGCGCGCTCTTCTCCTCGGTGAGGTCGAAGAAGAAGCGCGGCTCCTCCACCTTGCCCGGGATCTCGGGCTCGAGGTAGGTGCGCGACAACAGGTGGCCGATCTTGTCGTCGGCGAACGAGATCACGGTGTCGTCGACGACGGCCAAGGCCAGGTCGGCGGTCACGGGCTGGCCGCGCGGGTCCGTGGTTTGGATCGCCAGGCTCACTTGGTCGCGCGGCTGGTAGCGCTCCTTGTTGGGCGTGACCTTCACCTTCATGGAGGCGCGCCGGTTGCGATAGACGAGGCGCTCGGCCAGCGGGTTGAGCTCGGCGTCGAACACGGTCACGCGCGCCACACCCTGGCGCAGCGCCGCCTCGGCCTTGGGCTGCAGGTACGCGACCGCGGTCTTGCCCTCGGCCACATCGAGCGCGGCGGCGTCGAGCAGCTCCTCGCGCACCAGCGCCGTGACGATGACCTTCTTGGCCTTGCTGCACGAAACGCCCACGCGCAAGGGCTCGAGCTTGCCGTCGAGGTCGTCGTAGCTCCGGAGCACGCAGCCCTCGTCGGCGGCCACGGGCAGGGGCACCTTCTCGCCGATGCCCTCGGGCTTGGTGATCTCGGCCTTGTAGCTGCGCCCCGTGGACGGGGTGAAGGTGAAGCGGCCCAGGCCCTCCTTGTAGGTCTCGAAGGTGGCGGCCACATTGCCCTGGTCGTCGACGATCTTGCCGGCTACGTCGGCGGGCTTGCCGATGAGGTTCTTGGCCTCGAGGTACACGCGGCTCTCGACGCCGGTCACGAGCGCACCGCCCTCGGGGAAGAACGACAGCTGCATGCGGCGCAGCACGATGGGGATGCTCTTCGACACGCTCTCGGTGACGCCGCCGTCCTCGACCAGCACGGTGAGCAGGCCGTCGCCCACCGCGATCTGCGCCGGCAGCTCCACCTTCACGAGCGCGCCGCCCTCCTTGTTGGTGCGCGCGCGCACGCGCGGCAGCTCCACGCCGTCGAGCCGCGCCACCGCCGTGATCTCGAGGTCGCCGAGGGGCTCGCCGGTGGGTCGCTTGAGCTCCACGGTGGCCGCTACCGTGTCGCCGGGACCGTAGGCCTTGCGCACGAACTCGAGCTTCTTCTTGAGCCGCGGCGCCTCGTAGGTGGAGACGATGATCGCGCGCTCCTCGGTGACGCCCGTGGGGTCGATGGCGCGCACCAGGTACTCGCCGCCCTGGGCCTCGGCCGGGATCTCGAAGTCGTTGGTGGCGTAGCCCTCCTCGACGTTGAGCCACTTCTCGAGCACCACCGCGCCCTTGGGGCTCACGAGCTGCACCTGGCCACGGCTCGTGCCGGTGGCGCCGTCCATGCTCCTGGCGCCGAGGTCGAAGAGGCGAAACCAGATGGTCTCACCCGGCTGGTAGAGGGGCTTGTCGACCTGCACGTACAGGCGACGGCCGATGCTGCCGGCGAAGTACGAGTCCACACCCTGGGTGAGCCGCTCCATCGACGGCAGGCCGCTGGCGCGCGGTGATGCAGGCGGCGCCTTCTCGGCCTCCACCGGCGGCACCACCGCCTTCTTGCCTGGCGCCGTGGGCTCGGCGACCACGGGCGTCTTGGCTGGGTCCGTCGGCGTGTCGGGCCCCTTGCCAGGGCAGGCGGCCAGCGCCGCGACGAGCGTGAGCGGGCACAGGCGGGCGACGAGCGAGCGCATGAAGAGACCCCCGAGGTGCGGGCGAGCGTTGGACGCGAAGCGTGCGGCATCCTGCCACGGCTCCGAGCACGGCGACCACGCTCGCAACGGGCGAGCGCGCCGGAAGATCTTGTGGGCGCGCGCGCGAGCGGCGAGCGTCCGGTCCGAGCGGACCGAGCAGCCCTGGACCAGCGCATGCACGAGGACCACGCCCCCGCGAGCACCTCACCGGCCCACCCGCAGGCGCGGGCCTGGCTCGCGCTCGCGCTCGGCGCGCTGCTCCTCGGCGGCGCGCTCTCGCTCGTGCTCATCGTGAGCCGCGCGCCGGGCATGACGCGCCTCTTCGACGCCCCGCTCGTCGCCAAGAAGAGCCTGGTGGTGCACGTCAACCTGGTGTTGACGGTGTGGTTCTTGGCCTTCTTGGCGGCGCTGTTCGCGCTCATCCCCGGCGCCCGCCAGCGCCGCGCGCCCGTGGCCGTGGCCGCTGTGGGCGTGGCGCTGTTCGTGGTGAGCGGCCTCGTGCCCGGCGCGGAGCCGATCCTGTGCAACTACGTGCCCGTGCTCGATCACCCGCTCTTCCTCGTGGGCATCGGCACCTTCGTGGCCGGCGTGCTGTGGGCGCTCGCCGACGTCGAGCGCCTGGTGGGCGCGTCGCGCCCACACCCGGCCTCGGCGCTGCTCTCGGGCGCCGCCGTCGAGGGCGCGCGCGTGGCCGCGTGGCTGTTCGTGCTCGCGCTCGTGCTGCTCGCGTCGTCGGTGCTGACGGTGCCGCGCGCCGGCGATCACTTCCAGTACTGGGAGGCGCTGTACTGGGCGCCGGGCCACGCGCTGCAGTTCACGTTCCTCGCCACCATGCTCGCGGTGTGGTCGCTGTTGGTGAAGGACGCCGTCGGCAGCTGCCCGCTCGGCGACGGCGCGCACCGCTGGCTCGTGTTCGCGCTCGTGTGGCTGCCGGCGCTGCCGCTGGTGTCGCTCGTCGGCAAGGGGCCCGGTGACGCGGGCTTCTCGTCGTTGCCCACGGAGGCGATGCGCTGGGGCACGTGGTGGGCGCCGGCGCTCTTCCTCGCGTACGCCGTGCCCGCGCTGTTGCGCGCGCGCGCGCGCGGCTCGCTGCGCTTCACGTCGTCGCTGTCGGCGTTTTGCGCCAGCGTGCTCTTGCTCGCGCTCGGCATCGGCATCGGCGTGCTCATCACGCGCTCGAGCACGCTGGTGCCCGCGCACTACCACGCCACCGTGGGCGCCGTGACCGTGGCGCTCATGGGCATGAGCTACCGTGCGCTCGACGCGCTCGGGCACCCCGTGCCCACCGATCGCCTGCGGCGGGTGGCGCGCTGGCAACCCTTGGTGTTCGGCCTCGGCCAGACGGGCTTCGTGAGCGGCTTCGCGTACGCGGGCTGGCACGGGCTCGGCCGCAAGGTCTATGGCCATGAGCAGGCGCTGCACGGCGCGGAGCAGACCCTGGGGCTCGCGGTGGCGGGCGTGGGCGGCATGTTCGCGCTCATCGGCGGCGCGCTGTTCTTCGTAGTGGTGGCGCGCGCGTGGCGGGGGCCGGTCAGCTGATCCCGGGATCCGTCTGCGTCACCGGGAAGTGCGCCGCCGCCAGCTCGCGCTTGATGCCGGTCTTGTCGATGGCGCGATCGAGGGCCTCGGCGGGCTCGATGACGCCGCCCTTCACGAGCTCCATGAGCCCGTCGTTGAGCGTGCGCATGCCGAGCGCCTTCGAGGTCTGCATGACGCTGCCGATCTGGAAGGTCTTCTTCTCGCGGATCATGTTGGCCACGGCCGCGGTGATGAGCAGCACCTCGAGCGCCAGGGCTCGCCCACCGTCCTTGCGCTTGCACAAGGTCTGCGAAACCACGCCCTTGAGGGACTCGGCGAGCATCTGCCGCACCTGCTCCTGCTTGTCGGCCTCGAACTGATCGACGATGCGGTCGACGGTGGTGGCCGCCGTGGTCGTATGCAAGGTACCGAACACCAGGTGCCCGGTCTCGGCGATCTCGATGGCGATGGCGATGGTCTCGAGATCGCGCATCTCGCCCACCAAGATGATGTCGGGATCCTCGCGCAGGGCCGCGCGCAGCGCGCGCGCGAAGCTGATGGTGTGCAGGCCCACCTGCCGCTGGTGGATTAGGCAGCGCTTGGGCGTGTGCACGAACTCGATGGGGTCCTCGATGGTGACGATGTGGTCGGCGCGGTTCTTGTTGATCCAGTCGATCATCGCCGCCAGCGTGGTGGACTTGCCCGAGCCCGTGGGCCCGGTGACCAGCACCAGGCCCTTCTTGAGGCGGCACAGGTCCACCACCACGTCGGGCAGGCCGAGCTGCTCCACGGTGAGCACGTCGCCGGGGATGCGCCGGATCGAGGCGCACGGCCCGCGCATGTCGCAGAAGATGTTGATGCGCAGGCGCGCGTTCGGCATGTCGTACGCGAAGTCGGTGTCGCGCGTCCGCAGCCACTCGTCGCGGTTCTGCGGCGGCATGACCTCGAGCAGCAGCTGCTCGAGCTCGTGCGCGCTCACCTCGGGCAGCTCGAGCACCTCACGGATGTCGCCGTCGGGGGAGCGGATCATGGCCGGCATGCCCGCGGTCAGGTGCAGGTCGGACGCGCCGGTGCCCAGGAACACCTCGAAGAAGCGCTCGAGCGCCGGCGGCTGGCCGTTGCCAGGCATGGCCGGCAGCGCGGCCGGTGCCACTTCGTCGACGACGGCGTCGCCCTCGCGCGACGCCGGCGGCGCGAGCCCGGCGGCGCTGCTGGCGTGGTGATCGAGCGGATCGGGATCGTGACAGATGGTCAAGCGCGCGAAGTAGCGCCCTTCGACGGTGCGGAACTCCACGCGCACGGGCCCGCCCGGGCTCACGTAGTCGAACTCGATGGACTCGCCGCGCTCGAGCGACAGACGCGCGTCGGGCGGCGCCGCACCCCACAGCAGCTCCACGACGTGCTCGTTCGACAGCCGCGCGTTGACCAGCGGGATGTGCTCGGCGCCGCGCATGAGGAACAGCGTGTTCTGCGCCTCGATCAACAAGGCGTCACCCTTCTGGGCGCGCAGCTGCTCGATCAGGGCATCGAGGCGAGACACCGGGCACACGCTACCATCGCTGGCGCGCGCCGCGCCTTTTGTGACTATCGGTACTCGGGCGCCTCGGCGCGGGGCCGCGCGGGCAGCGCGCCCGGCCACCGTCCGCGGTGGGCGCCGAGCCACGCCGCGTCGTAGGTGGCGAGCAGCTTCTCGAGGCCCGTGAGCCACAGGTCGGCGGTGCCGTCCTTGGTGCGCCGCAGCCACCACATGGTGGCCGAGCGGATGTGGTTCGGGTCGTAGCCGCCCCAATCGGCGCCGAGCACGTCGTGGTAGAACCACACCACGCTGGCGTCCCACTTCACCGAGGCGTCGTCGGCGGCGCGCAGATACACGGTCACCTCGCGCGCGCGCCACGCCGGGTCGGAGGCGATGGCGCGCTGCACCTCCCACCAGGTGCGCGCCAGCGTGCGTGCCTGGGCGTCGTAGATGGCTTGCGTCTCGGCGCGCAGCGCTGCGTCGGTGGCGCCGGGGATCAGCGTGTCGACGGCCCAGCGCACGAAGCGCGGATCGTAGCGCCCGAAGTCGCGCTCGCTGTTGAGCTTGAGCTTGCCCGCCTTGTGCGGACCGGCGCGGAACGGCGCCGCTGGTGCGAGCTTCAGGAACGTCTTCCACGAGAACACGGTGAGCGCGCGGCAGAAGAAGTTGCGCATGCCGCCGTCGGCGCCGTAGTCGAAGATCAGATCGTCGTCGGCGCAGCCGTGTCCCTGGGCGTGGCCGAGCGCGCGCCACGCGTCGGCGATGGTGGCGGCCTTCGGCGGCGCCGGCCTCGACGTCGGCGGCGTGCCGGGCGGTCGATCGCCGGCCGCGGCGTTGGCGGGCGCGAGCGCGACGGTGAGGATCGAGACAAGCAGGAGCGGGCGCATGCTGCACGCTACCGCCTTCGGGTATCGTGTGGTCAATGCGATGTCCGAGCTGCGGCTTCGCGGGGGCCCAAGGTGCCGTGTGCACCAGGTGCCGCGCGTCGCTCCGCGTCACCGACGACGACGGTCGTCTGGCGGCGTACAGCCGCGGCACGTTGATCGGCCGCACGCGCCCGCCCACCGCCGCCGAGCTGCAAAGCCCCGAGGCGATGTTTCGCCCCGAGGCCGTGCTCGCGCTGGTGGCGCCGCTGCCGCTCGAGGCCACGCCCATCGAGCTGCACGTGGGCGGCCTGGTGGACGGTGTGCGCCCGGTGGCGCGCCTCAAGAAGAAGAGCGGGCTGTCGTCGGAGGATCTGCGCGTGGCGCTGGGGCAGCTGCGCGATCGACGCGCGCTCAAGCTGGTGGGCGTGGTGGAGGAGGCCATCGGTCCCTGGGCCGACGACATCGCCGCCGAGGCCGCCGCGCGCGCGCGCGGCTCCGAGGATCACTCCATCAAGGGCAGCGGCGAGTACATCCCGCCGCACGTCATGGCCGAGATCCAGAACATGGTCGACGACGAGGAGCGCGCCAAGGTGCGCGAGGCCATCGGCGATGACGACGATGATGGCGCGACCTTCGACGGCGACACCTCCGAGGGCCCGCTGCCGAAGGACTGATCGCTCAGCCCGGTCATGGCGCGCGGGAATGCCCCCGCGCGGGCGCGCCTTGTGCGGCCATGGCGAGCATCGGTCACGTGCTGTTCGGCCTCGCGCTCGCGCGCGCGCACGACACGCACGCGCAGCGGGCCGCGCCCGATCGCACGCCGCGCGAGCGCGCCACCGCCGCGGTC
>CAZONM010000337.1:0-6779 GCA_964580865.1 uncultured Myxococcales bacterium
CCTCGCCCTCGCCCTCGCCCTCGCCCTCGCCCTCGCCTTCACCCTCGCCCTCGCCGGGGTCGGTCGCCACGCATGAGCCCGCGCGGCACACCACGCCGGCGGTGACGCAGTCGACGTCGGCGGCGCAGGGCCGGCCGATCGCCGTTGGTCGCGGGCACGACAGCAGCCACACGCACACCGCGAGCAGACCCAAGGGATGACGCGGCCGGTGGCGCACCACCGCAGCCTACCAGCGACGCCGGGCGGTTGCCTCGCGCGCAAAGCCCGTGCTACCGCGCCGGCATGCCGAGACTCAGCCTGTGCACCATCCTCCTCGTCGTCAGCGCGGTCGCCTGCGCCACCGCGACCCCGCCCGCCGAGCGCCCCGCCCGCACCGTGGGCATGTCGCTGGCCCAAGCCACCGAGCTCGTGGCGAGCTTCGAGGCCAAGCAGGTGCCCGCCGGCAAGAAACCGGCGCCGCCCACCTCGACCGATGAGTGCCTGGCGGTGCTCAAGAGCGACCGCATCGACCTCTTCCCCGACGCCATCGCGTTCCTCGCCACCCAGGCCACGCCCGAGGCCGCAGCGCTGCGCGCGCAGGTCGAGCTCGCCTGGGGCGAGGCCGAGCTCACGGTGGCCGAGGTGCTGGCCTCCTTGGCCGACCGCCTCGACGAGCGCGTGCGCGCCCTGATGGTGCGCAAGGTGGCGGGCGCCGAGCGCGCGGCCCTCGAGGCCGACGGCGCCAAGCTGCGCCTGTACCGCGAGACCGACGAGGCGCTGCGCCTCTTGGCCGCCGAGCACGTGGCCGCCGGCATGGCGGGCGCGCAGAAGGTCATCGCCGAGCGCCCCGACGACTACGTGGGCTACCGCGTGGCCGCCGACGGCCACCGTCTGCGCAACGAGTGGCGCGAGTTCTCGGCCATGATCGTCAAGGTCGAGGAGTCGAACCCCGACTCCAACGGCTTGGTGTTCTTGCGCGGCGTGGCGGCGCAGCTGCGCGACGGCGACGCGGTGGAGGCGAGCAAGCTCTACCGCCAGGCCTTGGAGCGCGATCCGCAGTTCGTGCGCGCCCAGGCCCAGCTCGTCCTCGTGCAGACCAACATCTTCGAGCAGAAGAAGGAGCTCGAGCGGCTGCGGGCCATCGCGCCCGACCACCAGATCGTGCGCTGGGCGGGCCCCGGCATCGACGAGGAGCACCAGGCGGCGCAGGAGCGGCAAGAGGCCGTGAAGGCGGCCACTGCAGCGCGCGCGGCGCCGGCGAGCAAGTAGCGCGAACGTAAAGGAACGGTTCGCCCGGAACATCGCGCCAGCGCCAGCGGTCGCCTTGTGGTGACTGCGTTCCTGACGGCCGCCCTGCTCGTGACGAGCGCCCTCGCCGGGGCCGTGCCGCCGGCATTGCACCTGGTGCCGCGCTCCGCGTGGGATCCGGCGCCGATCGCGGCCGGCCAGCGCTACCCGCGCCCCCTCGAGCGCACCCTGCGCACCATCGTGGTGCACCACTCCGACTTCCTCGAGCCCGCCGGGCCGCTCGGGATCAAGCAGTACCACCTCGAGGTGAGCGGGTTCGCCGACATCGGCTACCACTTCGTCATCGCGCCCGACGGCACGATCTACGAGGGCCGCGCGCTCGACCGCATGGGCGCCCACGCCGGCGTGACACGCGAAGGCACCAAAGGCGACCGGCCGAGCGACCCCGACTGGGGCGCCGTGGGCATCGTGCTCGACGGCTACTTCGGCGACGCGCTCCCGCCGCCCGCGCAGCGCGCGGCCCTCCTCGCGCTCATCGACGACCTGCGCGCGCGCTTCCCGCGCATCGAGCGCGTGATCGGCCACCGCGAGGTGCGCCGCGAGCTGGTGGAGGCACGCGGGCTCGTGGCCGTGGGCGAGCCCACCGTGTGCCCCGGCGACGCGCTGTTCCTGTGGCTCGACGCCGAGCGGCGCGAGCACCGCTTCCGGAGCACCCCTCAGCCGGCGCCGCGCGACGGCAGCCGCCGCGCGAGCGGCACGCGCGCGGCCGCCACGAAGCCCAGCTTGCGATAGAAGGCCTGGGCCTCGGCGTTGTCGTGCTCCACCACCAGCTCCACGCAGGTGGCCCCGCCGGCGCGCAAGAGCTCGTCGATGAAGGCGACGATCTGCCGCCCGAGCCCCTGCCCGCGCTCGGAGGGCAGCAGGAACAGGTCGGTCACCCAGCCGTGCCGGCCGCCGAACTCGAGGTCGAAGCCCCAGGTGAAGATGAAGTAGCCGAGCGCCCGCCCGCCGCGCTCGACCAGGTAGGCGCCGCCGAGCTCGGGGTGGTCGGCGAGCTCCCGCAGGCCTCGGCGTACGTCGGCGTCGCGGTACTCGATGCCGTCGTACTCCCAGTACGCCTGCAGCAGCGGCAAGAGCGTGGGCAGGTCCCCTGTGCCCGCGCGACGAAAGGAGGGCGGCTCGGCCATGGGACACGCTACGTCATAGTTAGCGTGGCAGATATGTGTTTTCTCATGGGCGATTACACGGCGATACTCGGCTTGATTCTAGATCCGCGCTGCGGCGCCGCGATGGTCGCCAGGCGTTGCATCGCGCGCTTCGACCGTGCACACCCACGCGACCCATGCGCCTCGAAAAGCTCGACATCGTTGGCTTCAAGTCGTTCGCTGACAAGACCACCATCCGCTTCGGCCACGGCGTCACCGGCGTGGTGGGGCCGAACGGCTGTGGCAAGTCGAACATCGTCGACGCCATCCGCTGGGTGATGGGCGAGATGAGCGCGCGCACGCTGCGCGGCGGCTCCATGCAGGACGTCATCTTCAACGGCTCCGAGCGGCGGGCCCCGCTCGGCATGGCCGAGGTGTGCCTGACCTTCGAGAACGACGGCAAGGGCGTGCCGCCCGAGTACCAGTCCTACTCGCAGATTCAGGTGACGCGGCGCCTGTTCCGCGACGGCGACAGCGAGTACGAGATCAACCGGACCCCGTGCCGCCTCAAGGACGTGCACGACCTGTTCCTCGGCACCGGCGTGGGCTCGAAGGCCTACTCGATCATCCAGCAGGGCCAGGTGTCCGACATCATGCGGGTCAAGCCCGAGGATCGGCGCCGCATCATCGAGGAGGCCGCGGGCATCACCAAGTACAAGGCGCGCAAGGATGCGGCCGTGCGCAAGATGGACGCCACGCGCCAAAACCTCCAGCGCATCGACGACGTCACGCGCGAGATCGGGCGCCGCCTGGGCTCGCTCAAGCGTCAGGCGAAGAAGGCGGAGAAGTTCAAGGAGCTGCGCGCGGTCGTGCGCGAGATCGAGCTGCACCGCGCGAGCTTCCGCTTCCTCGAGCTGACCAACGCCGTCGCGTTCGATCGCGACCTGTACCAGACGCTCACCGACAGCGTGCAGGGCGACGTGGAGCGCGTGGCCCGGCTCGAGGACGAGATCGAGGCGCGCCGCGCGACCCTCTCGGTCGACGAGCGCGCGCTCTCGGAGATGCAGGCGCGCGTGTACGAGATCGACAACGGCCTGGCGCTCAACGAGCAGACGGCCGAGAGCTCGCGCCGCGAGCACGAGCGCAGCAAGGAGCGCGACGCCGAGGCCGCCGTCGAGGTCGAGCGCCTGAAGGAGCAGGGCGCCCTGCTCGAGCGCGCCCTGCAGGAGCTGACGAAGGGCCGCCAACAGCTCGAGCTCGAGTTCTCGAGCGACGAGCGCGATCTCGAGGCGGCGCTAGCCGATCTCGACGCGCACAAGGCGCGCCGCACCGACGAGAGCGTGCGCGTGGAGGGCCTGCGCGGCGAGATGATCGCGCGCTCCACCGACGCCGCCAAGGCGGCCGCCGACGTGCACCACCTGAAGACCCAGCTGCCGGCGCTGCACGAGAAGAAGGAGCGCGTGGTGGCCGAGCGCGCGCCCCTGGCCGACGAGGAGGAACGCGCGCGCGTCGCGCTCACGACCGCCGAGGCTGACCGCGTGCGCCTCGACGACGACAAGGCCGCGGCTGAGCTCGAGCGCGCCGAGGGCGCGCGCGCGCTGCAGGCGTTGCGCCTCGACCTCGAGACCAAGCGCAAGGAGGCGCAGCGCCGCGCCGACGAGCTGCACAAGAAGAAGGCGCGCCTGCACTCGCTCGAGGAGCTGCACGCGCGCTACGAGGCCAGCCCCGAGGCTGTGCGCGCGCTCTTGAAGCGCGGCGGCCCGCTCGAGGGCAAGGGACGCCTGCTCGTGGACCTGTTCGAGGCGCCGTCCGACCTCGAGCTCCCCATCGAGGCCGCGCTGGGCGCGCGCCTGCAAGCGGTGGTGGTGCCCGACGACGACGCGGCCGCGGCCGCCCTCGACCACCTGGCCGCCGACAGCAAGGCCAAGGGCCGCGCCGAGCTCATCGTCGAGAGCGCCATCGACGCGGCCACCAGCGCGGTGCGTCCGTCGCTCGGCGACGCGCGCTGTGTGCTCGATTCGATCACGCTGGCCGCCAAGGGCGAGGGCGCTGCCGGCGCCGCGGCGCTGTTGTCGCGCGTGTTCCTGGTGGAGGACCGCGCGCAGGCGCGCGCCACCTGGCCCGCGGCGCGCGGCGCCGGCGTCACGCTGGTGACCCGCGCGGGCGAGGTGTACGAGCCCACCGGCACGCTGCGCGGCGGCGCGGCCGCGGGCGCCGACAGCGGCGTCTTGCGCCAGAAGCGCGAGATGCGCGAGCTGTCCGACGAGGTGAAGGCCCTCGACGCGGACCTGGCGGAGCGCGAGGGCGAGCTCATGCGCCTGACGGCGGCGGCCACCGACCTCGACGAGTCGTTGCGCGCCATCGGCGACCGCATCCAGGCACTGGTGGTGCAGCTCGTCGAGGTGCGCGGCGCGCTCAAGCGCCACACCGAGGAGGTGTCGCGCCTCGAGCAGCGCGGCCTTCGCCTCAAGGCCGAGGAGGACCAGGCCGTGGCCGCGCTGGCCGCCGCCGAGGGCGACCTCGCGAGCCGCCAAGCGCGCTTGGTGGAGGCCGAGAGCGCCCGCGCCGCCATCGAGGCCGAGCTGCACGAGCGGGGCCAGGCGCTGCTCACCTTGGAGCAGCAGATCGCCCTCAAGCAAGAGACCGTGACCGGCATGAAGGTGCGCGCGGCGTCCATCGCCGAGCGGCGCGAGATGCTGTCGAAGAACCTCGAGGCGAGCGAGCAGCAGGCTGGTGACATCGCGGCGCGCCTGGTGCGCCTGCAGAAGCAGATCGAGAACGGCCACGGCGAGCGCGAGGAGCTCATCAAGGCCGAGGCCGACGCGCGCGCCCAGCTGGCGGTGCTCGGCGAGGAGCGCGTCGCCATCAAGGAGCGCCTGGAGAGCGCGCGCGCTGCCTTCGAGCAGCACAACGAGAGCGTGCGGGTCATGGAGCACGAGGCGCGCGCCGCGCGCACGGCGCTCGACACCGCGCGTTCGAGCCACGCCGACCTGCAGGTGCGCATCCGCGAGCGCGAGCTCGAGCTCGACGCCGTGGTGGACCGCTGCATCGAGCACCACCGCATCACCCCGCAAGAGGCGCTGTTCGACTACCACATGCGCGAGGCGCCCCCGGTTGACGCTGATGAGCAGCTCGCGGCGCTCGAGAAGCAGATCGAGGGCCTCGGCGCCATCAACCTCACGGCCATCGACGAGTGCGCCGACCTCGAGAAGCGCCACGACTTCCTGCGCACGCAGGCCGACGACCTGACGCACGCGCTCAACCAGCTCGAGAAGGCCATCGTCAAGATCAACCGCACCACCAAGAAGCGCTTCCAGGAGACGTTCGACGGCGTCAACGAGCGCTTCCAACAGGTGTTCCCGCGCCTGTTCCGCGGCGGCAAGGCGTGGCTCGCGCTCACCGATCCGAACGACCTCCTCGCCACCGGCGTGGAGATCTACGCGCAGCCGCCGGGCAAGAAGCTCGGCGCCATCACCATGATGTCGGGCGGCGAGCAGGCGCTCACCGCCGTGTCGCTCATCTTCGCCATCTTCCTGTTGAAGCCCTCGCCCTTCTGCGTGCTCGACGAGGTCGACGCGCCGCTCGACGAGGCCAACGTGGGCCGCTTCAACGACATGGTGCGCGACGTGGCCAACCTGTCGCAGTTCATCGTGATCACGCACAACAAGCGCACCATGGAAGTGGTGGACCAGCTGTACGGCGTGACCATGGAAGAGGCGGGCATCTCGAAGACCGTCAACGTGCGCATCCAGTAGCGACGCGGCCACGGAGGCGCGCTCGGCTGCGTGCCCACCCACCGACGGACGAGCACCGCGAGGCGTGCGCCACGCGAACACCGGGGAACGGGGCGGCATCGGGGGTCGCGACACCGCGCCAACACCCCGGAATGCCGACGGTTGTGGCACGGGCCCGACCCTTGCTGTGGATGCCGGTGCGGTGCCCGTCGAACGCACACCGCGAGAGGCGCCCATGGACCCACGCGTCGAGTCCGACCGCTCCCTGCCCCGCCGACTGCGCGCCCGCCGCTGGGCTCATGACGGCGCCGCCCGGGCCTTCGGCACCACCGCCCACGCCGGCTTCGAGGTGGGCTGGCTCGACCGGGGCGCGCTCCGCTACCGCGTGGGCGCCCGCGTGCTCGAGGTGACACCGGGGTGCGCGGTGCTCATCCCGGTGGGCGTGGACCACACCACTGAGTTCGTCGGGCCCATGCGCGGCGCCTCCGTGCACCTGGACGACGGCATGGTGGCCGCCGTGGCCGAGGCCGCCGGGGTCGCGCTCCCGGGCGCGCCGGTGCTGCTCGACGACGGCGCCGCGCTGGCGGCGCTCGGCCGCATGGCGCACGACGAGCTCGCGCGCGACACCTTGGACGCGCGCGTGTGCGCCGACGCGCTGGCCGAGGCCATGGCG
>CAZONM010000338.1:0-6764 GCA_964580865.1 uncultured Myxococcales bacterium
GACGAGGCGGCGCTCACCTGTCAGCGCGCCGCGCTCGTGCGCGGCTGCCTCGCCGCCGCCGCGGGCACCATCGACGCGCTCGTCACCGGCCCGGTGCGCAAGCGCGCCCTCGTCGTCGACGGTGTGGCGTACGCCGGGCAGACCGAGGTGTTCCACGCGCTGGTGGCGCCGGAATTCCCGCCGCCGCTGATGGTGTTCGTGGGCGGGCCCTTCGTGCTCGGGCTCGCCACCGTGCACCTGCCGCTCGCCGCCGTCTGCGCCGCGCTCACGCCCGCGCTCGTCGACCGCGCGCTCGCGCACCTGCACGCCGCCGCCCGTGCGCTCACCGGCAAGCGCGCGCCGCGCCTGGTGGCGCTGGGGGTCAATCCGCACGCGGGCGAGGGCGGGCTGTTCGGGCGCGACGAGCTCGACGTCGTCACGCCCGCGCTCGAGCGCGCGCGCGCGCGCGGCTGGAAGGTCGAGGGCCCGGTGCCGGCCGACGGCTTCTACGCCGACCACGCGCGCGGCAGGGCGCCACCCGACGCCGTCTTGGCCATGCACCACGACCAGGCGCTCGCCCCCTACAAGCTCCTGTGCGCGGGTGAGGGCGTCAACGTCACGTGGGGGCTGCCGGTGGTGCGCACGAGCCCCGATCACGGCACCGCCGATGGGCTCGCGGGCAGGGGGAAAGCGTCGTCGTTGTCAATGCGGCAGGCGCTCGAGACCGCGGCGCGACTCACACGGTAACCAACTGATTTCGCAGATGAATACGACCGGTGATGCGGGCGGAATTCGCTCGGAAACCATGCTGGTATTTGCTACACCTGCGACGAGAGATCGAGCGCACGATCGCGCTCTCTCGACGACGAGGCCAGCGTGGTGGGTGCAGCGATTCCTCCCTCGAACAACAACGCCGGCGACGGCAACGGCAAGGGCCAGCGCGCCGACGACTACGGCGCCGACGCCATCCAAAAGCTCGACTACCCCGAGAACGTGCGCCGCCGCCCGGGCATGTACATCGGCGACGTCGACGACGCCGAGGGGCGCGCGCTGCACCACATGGTGTTCGAGATCGTCGACAACTCCATCGACGAGGCGCTGGCGGGCTTCGCCGACACCGTGGAGGTGACCCTGCACGTCGACGGCTCCGTGAGCGTGAAGGACAACGGCCGCGGCATCCCCGCCGAGATGCACTCGTCGGGTCGACCCACCACCGAGCTGGTGTTCTGCGAGCTGCACGCCGGCGGCAAGTTCAACCAGAACAGTTACAAGGTGTCGGGTGGCTTGCACGGCGTGGGCGCCGCCGTGGTCAACGCGCTCTCCGAGGAGCTGGTCGTCGAGGTGCAGCGCAACGGCAAGGTGCACCGCCAGAGGTTCTCGCGCGGCTTGGTGGCCTCGCCCCTCGAGCTGGTAGGCGAGTCGACGGAGCGCGGCACGTCGGTGCGCTTCAAGCCCGACCCGCTCATCTTCACGCGCACCGAGTTCAGCTTCGACGTGCTGTCGGCGCGCCTGCGCGAGCAAGCGTTCCTGAACAAGGGCGTGCGCATCAAGATCGCCGACGAGCGCGCCGCCAAGGAGCATACGTTCCACTTCGAGGACGGCATCAAGGAGTTCGTCTCGCATCTGAACAAGAGCCGCCAGGTGTTGCACCGCACGCCGGTCACCATGTCGGGCGAGCGCGACGTCAACGGCGTCACCATCGGCGTCGACATCGCGATGCAGTGGAACGACTCGTACTCCGAGAACACGTTCTGCTTCACCAACAACATCAAGAACACCGACGGCGGCACGCACCTGGCCGGCTTCCGCGCTGCGCTGACGCGCACGGTGAACGGCTACATCCAGCGCGAGCTCGCCAAGCGCGCCGACAAGATCAACGTCGAGGGCGAGGACATGCGCGAGGGCCTGACGGCCGTCGTCAGCGTGAAGATGCCCGACCCCAAGTTCTCATCGCAGACCAAGGAGAAGCTGGTCAGCAACGACGCGAAGGCGGCGGTCGAGACCTTCGTGTCCGAGAGGCTCGGCGCGTGGTTCGACGAGAACCCCGGCGAGGCCAAGTCCATCTGCGGCAAGGTCATCGACGCGGCGCGCGCGCGCGAGGCGGCGCGCAAGGCCCGCGAGCTGACGCGGCGCAAGGGCGCGCTCGACGGCCTCGGCCTGCCCGGCAAGCTGGCCGACTGCCAAGAGAAGGACCCGGCGCTCTCGGAGCTGTACATCGTCGAGGGTGATTCGGCCGGCGGCTCCGCCAAGAGCGGGCGCGACCGCAAGTGCCAGGCCATCCTGCCGCTGCGCGGCAAGATCCTGAACGTCGAGAAGGCGCGCGAGGACAAGATGCTGTCCTCGCAGGAGATCACCACGCTCATCACGGCGCTCGGCACCGGCATCGGCAGGGACAGCGAGGACGGCTTCAACGCGCAGAAGGCGCGCTACCACAAGATCATCCTCATGACCGACGCCGACGTCGACGGCAGCCACATCCGAACGCTCCTGTTGACGTTCTTCTACCGGCAGATGCGCGAGCTGGTGGAGCGCGGCTACCTCTACATCGCGCAGCCGCCGCTCTACAAGATCTCGAAGGGCAAGAGCGAGCGCTACCTGAAGGACGAGCCGGCCCTCGAGCGCTACCTCGTCGACGAGTCGATCCGCGCCGCCAACGTGAAGACCAGGAGCGGCCCCGCCGATCCCGAGGTGCTGCGCGCCGCGTGCATGGCCTACTACGCGTACCAGCGCCTGCTCTTCAAGCTGCGCCGCCGCTTCGACATGCACACGCTCGACGCCATCGTGCGCGGCGCGCGCCTCGCGGTGGCGGACCTGGTCACGGTCGACGCCAAGACCGTCGAGGAGCGGCTGGCGAGCCACCTGGAGCTGTTCGCGCCCGAGTGCCTGCCCGTCACGGTGCAGGTGGGCGAGGATCCGTCGCGCGCCACGGTGCAGGCGCTGACGGTGCGCACCATGCACAACGGCGCGCCGGTGCTGACCAAGGTGAGCGTGGCCATGCTCGAGAGCCCCGAGGTGCAGGAGCTGCACCGGCTCGTGAAGAACATGGATCTGATCGGGCTTGCGCCCTACAGCGTCGAGAAGGGCGCGGCGTCGGCGCCCGCCTTGACCATCGACGAGCTGGTCAAGCGCCTCGACGACGAGGCGCGCCGCGGCCACAGCATCCAGCGCTACAAGGGCTTGGGCGAGATGAACCCCGAGCAGCTCTGGGAAACCACCATGAACCCCGAGCATCGAACGCTGTTGCAGGTGAAGATCGAAGACGCGGTGGAGGCCGACCAGATCTTCACCGACCTCATGGGCGACGAGGTCGAGCCCCGCCGCGAGTTCATCGAGAAGGCCGCCCACGACGTCGTGAACCTGGACATTTGATGGGGAGGTGAGCCATGGCCGACGCGATCCCAACCGACGTGCTCTGGCCTTGGACCTCTCTCACCGCGGTGTTCCTCACGCTGCTCGGGCCCGCCGCGGGCATCGCCATCCTCGCGCGCGTCGTGGTGCCGCGCGATCAGCGCGCCGCCGACGCGCTCGAGCGCGCCAGCAGCCAGGTCGCGCTGGTGCTCACGCTCCTCGCCGCCGCGGTGGCGCTCCTGGCCGCCCGCGCGCCTGGTGCGCTCGCCGCGGCGCTCGTCAGCGTCGACGGGCTCGCCGCGCCGGGATCGATGGGCACCAAGCTCTTGGCGCTCGAGCTGGTGCTCGCGGGCGCGCACCTGGCGCTGCTGGGCAAGCAGCACACGGCCGCGCGCGTGGTGGGGCTCGCGCTCGCGGCCAACAGCGTCGCGCTGGCCGTGGCCCCCGGGTTCCTGCTCGCGCGCGCGTGGCCGTCGATCCTCGCCAACACGGCCGGCGCCGCGGGCCTGATGCTCACCACCGCGCTGCTCATGGGCGGCGCCGCCAAGCTCGCGCTCACCCACCTGGTGCCCGGCGTCATCGACGGTGACAGCCGCTTCCCCGAGCGCGCCACGCGCGTGATGATCGCCGTGCTGGTGGCCGAGCTCATCTTCACCGTGGCGTTCTCGCAGGTGCCGCGCTTCGATCGCTCGCCGCACACCTTCGCCCTGTACCGCCTCTATGGAGGCGCCGGCGCGCCGGTGTTCTGGCCCTTCGTCGTCGTCATCGGTATCGCCGCGCCCGGCGTGGCGCTGTGGTTCCGCGCCAAGACCAAGAACGCCGCGCTCTTCATCGCGGCCGCGGCCACCGTGGGCGCCTGCGCCATGCGATGGCTTCTGTTCACGCAGCGCTGACGGGGCCTGGCCGCTCACTGGCAGTCGATGGGTCCGAGCGGCAGCGTCTGGTCGGCGGCGAGGCCGAGCTCGAGCGGCCCGCTGGTGTGCTCGAGCCAGTGGTGCACCTCCTCGGTGGCGCCGCCGATCCACGAGCTGCTTCCGGGCCCGGTCTCGTAGCCCGCCGACGCCACCACGGCGCGGCCGTTGGCCGGGTTCTTCACGATCATGCGCGTTCCGGGCGCGGGCCGGTCGCGCCAGTACATGCACAGGTACCAGGCCTCGTCGAGCACGGGCAGCGGCACCGACGTGGCGCCCTGGCCGTACTCGCTGCCGCCCTCGCCCGCCGGCGCCCAGGGCTGATCGCGCGCCATGGCGTAGCCGCTCGCCGCCGCCGACAGCGCGTAGTGCGCGTCGATGCCGTCGGTGAACGAGCCGGGCCAAGAGCCGCCGAAGTCGTCGTCGACCGTGACCAGGTGCGCCTCCTTCACCACGTTGCCCGTGACGGGCAGCGTCAACACCGGCGCGGCGCCCGAGTCGTCGCAGCCCGCCAGGCCCGCGGGGCACGAGCTCCAGAACATGCGCATGGTGGTCGCCTGCATGGCGCAATCGCCGCCCTCGATGACCGCGAGGTCCACGTCGAGGGTGAAGGGCCCGGCCTGCGCCACGCCGCCGCTCACATAGGTGTCGACCACCAGGAACACGGGCCCCGCGTCGACGACCGCCGACAGGTCCGTGTTGGCGCGCGCCACGCACGCGTCGGCGCTGGCCGCCGTGAGCAGGTGCAGGTCGACGTCGACGCCGGCGCCGGCGTCGTCACCCACGTGGGCGCTCAGGCGCCCGCGCTCGGGCACCAGCACGCGATAGACGAAGGCGTCGCCGCCCTCGTTGGCGCCGGAGCAGTCGTAGGCGTCGAGCGCGGGGCCCGGCGCGGCCGTGGTGTCGCGCGCGTCGTGGAAGGGGAAGGTGTCGATGACGATGGGGTCGTCGAAGGTGCCGAGGCCATCGCCTTCACCCTCTCCCTCTCCCTCGCCTTCACCTTCACCTTCACCTTCACCCTCGCCGCCCTCGCCTTCACCCTCGCCTTCACCCTCGCCGCCCTCGCCTTCGCCCTCGCCGCCCTCGCCTTCGCCCTCGCCGCCCTCGCCTTCGCCCTCGCGGAGCTCGAACCGCACGCCGCCCTGCGGGCAGGCGAGGGCGAGCGCGAGAAGAGGCACGGCCAGGGTGGCGCGGCGCATGGCCCATGCTCCCCGACGCCGCGCCAACCGGCATCGGGCGTTCACCCGGTGCGCGCTGCGTCCGCGAAAGCCAGCGGCCCGATCGCTCGGGGCCGCTGCAGCCTCTGCGAAACGTGCCCTAGTGGGCGAGCTTCCCGAGATACTCGTTGCTACAGCCTTCCGGGCGCGTGGACGCGCATTGTCCGTCGCACTCGTAGTAGAGGATCTGCGGGCTACCGGCGCAGATCACCGTCGAGCAGCTCGCGGAGGTGACCAAAGTGCCGCGATCCGCGCAGTATTCGTGCTTGGCATAGATGCGCACGCCGTTCACGTGCGTGTCACGAACGGCCAGGCTGCCGATGTCGTTGCCGGTGATGGCGCCATCCTGAATGTCCGCGCTGCTGATCGAGCCGTCCGCGATCTCGCTGCTGGCCACTGCGCCGGCAGCGATGGCCGCCGACGTCACCACGTCGACGCCGAGCTTGGCCTGTGTCACCGCGCCGTTCGCGATCATGCCGGCGATCACCCCGCCCCCGGCGATGCCGATGGTGTTGCCGCTCGTGAACAGCCCGGCGCCGGACGCCGGCGTGAGCTCGCCGTCGGCGAGGCCGGCCGGGAGCCCCGTCAACGACGAGAACGCCGGGCGGTGCGCCGCCAGCGCCGCCACGACGTCGGCGTCGGTGGCCACGTCGTCGGCGCTCAAGCCCTCGAGCGAGCTGCACTGCTCCGCGCGCAGCGCGTAGGGCACCGAGCGAATGGGCAGGCGCGGCGCCAGCGTCTCGCCGTTCATGGTCACCTGCAAAAAGAGCGCGGGGTGGTCGAGCACCGCGTCGTCGAGCGGGTTGTCGGCCGCGGCGCCGAGCTCGTGCACGAGCTCGCCGTCGACGACCACGGCGCTCGGCACCGACTCCTCGTGGAGGGCGGTGCCGCCGGTGGCGGCGGCGAACAGCCCCAAGGTCAGGCTGACGGTGCCGTCGACGGGGCCGCTGGCGTTCTCCACGCGGGCGCTCCACAGCACGGTCTCGGGCGTGGCGGCGGCGGCGGTGGCGGCGAGCAGGGAGGCGAGGGTGAGGGCGGCGGGGTAGCGGATGGTGGCGGTCATGACGTGCTCCTTCTGGGTGTTCTCTGCGGGTGACGGGACGAACGGGGGTGGGGCTGTGCGGGCGAAGCGCGGGTGCTCAGGGGCGCACCTCCAGGGAGGTGCCGGTCAGCGTGCGCCGCGGCGCGCCGGCGACGCGCTGGACGACGTGGAAGCTGGCGCTGCGCGCGCTGCCTGCGCCGGCGACCACGCCGTGCGCGACCACGCGCGCGGGGCCTGGCTCGGGGTCGGCGGGGTCGGCGGGGTCGG
>CAZONM010000339.1:0-6672 GCA_964580865.1 uncultured Myxococcales bacterium
GCCGCGCTCGGCGAGCAGCGCCGCCAGCTCGCGCGCCGTGGCCGCGGCGCCGCCCACCAGCGCCACGCGCTCGGGCAGCGCCGCGCGCAGCACCGGGCGCAGCAGCGGATAGTGCGTGCAGCCCATCACCACGGTGTCGACGTCGGCGGGCAAGCCCTGCAGGTACTGCTCCACCACCAGGCGGGGCACGTCGCCCTGAAGCCACCCCTCCTCCACCAACGGCACGAGCAGCGGGCAGGCGCGCGCATAGACGTCGCCGCGGTGACCGAGCGCATGCAGAGCGCGCGGGTAGGCCTCGGAGCGCACGGTGCCGGCGGTGCCGAGCACCACGACGGTGCCGCCCGCGGTCGCCGCGAGCGCCGCGCGCGCGCCGGGCTCGATGACGCCGAGCACGGGCACGCGCATGGTCGCGCGCAGCGCGGGCAGCGCCACCGCGCTCGCGGTGTTGCACGCCACCACCAGCGCCTTGATGTCGCCCTTCTCCACCAGGGTGCGCGCGTTGTTGAGCGCGTACTTCTCGACGGTGGCGGCGCTCCGGGTGCCGTAGGGCACGCGCGCCGTGTCGCCCAGGTACACGGTGCGCTCGAGCGGCAAGAGCTCGCGCACGGCGCGCAGCACGGTGAGCCCGCCCACGCCCGAGTCGAACACGCCGATGGGCCGATCGTCCGCCATGGCTCCCTCGTCGACGACGGCTACAACAACCGGCTCAGGGCGAAACGGGGATCTCGAAGGTGACGCCGATCGCGACGTTGGCCGGCGCCGCCAGGTCGACCAGCGGGCCGCCCGTGAGATCGACGTAGATGGGGCGAAAGAGCGCGGCCTCCACCTGGCCCCAGAAGCGCAAGGCCGCCAGGTCGCGCTGCACCCACTCGACCCCGAGCCGGCCGCCCGCGCCCACGTACGGCGACAGCCCGAGGTAGCCGCCGGCCGCCGCCACCAGCGCCGTGGTGCCGGTGGCGCACGCGTGCAGCCCCACGGGCGCGTCGTCGGTGACGTCGAAGAACGGCACGTGCAGGCAGGGCAGCACGGTGGCGGCGAGCGTGCCATGCGCGCTCACGATGTCGCTCGACCACCCGCCGCGCCCCGCCACCTCGGCGCGCAGCTCCGCGTTGCCCCAGCGCGCCGCCAGGCTGGCCCCGGGTCCAAGCTCGGCGCCCGGCGCCAAGAAGAACACCCACGACGAGCTGGCGCCGCCGAGCATGGTGGCGCCCTCTGGCAGGAAGTCCCACGTCGACGGCTCGGTGTCCGGCGGGGGCTCGACGGGCGGGGGCTCGACGGGCGGGGGTTCGACGGGCGGCGGCTCCACGGGGGGCGGCTCCACGGGCGGTGGCGGCGCCGCCAGCGCGCGCTCGGGGGCGATGGCGATGCTCGCCGCCAGCGCCGCGGCGGCCACCAGCTCGGCGCACCCTTCGTCACTCTCGATGACGCGCTCGCCGAGCGCGTTCAGCTCGGCGTCGAACAGCTCGAGGCGCGCGCGCCGCGCCGTGGCCGCGCCCGTCGCGTCCAGGTCGCCCTCGATGGTGACCAAGAGGACGCGGTCGGCGGGCTCGGCGAAGGGATCGGCGGCGAGGCGTGTGATCACGCCTTGGCGCAACTCGTCGGCGCCCGGGCACGAGGCGGCGAACGGCCCCGCCGTGAGCACCAGGCGCGTGGGTGGCAGCGCGGGCGGCTCGAGCGCCACCTCGGGGGCGGGCGGCGCGTCGCCCGGCGGGGCGGGCGGCGGCTCGTCGGCGCGCGCGGCGCCGGCATGCCCGATGGCGAGCGCGAGAAAGGCTCGGGCGACGGGGCCTCGTAGCACGAGCCCACCGTCGCCCGAGATCTGGCTCGGCGCAAGTCGCGGGAGCCACCGCGCCCGCGCGCCCCGGCGCGGCGTCAGCCGCCGACCATCTTCGCCACCTCGGCGGCGAGGTCGTCGCTCTTCTTCTCGATGCCCTCGCCCACCTTGAAGCGGTGCATGGCCTTCACCGTGATGGTGGTGCCGAGCTCCTTGGCGACCTTGTCGAGGTGCTTCTGCACCGTCAGCTTGTCGTCCTTGATGAACGCCTGCTCGAGCAGCGTGTTCTCGGCGAGGAACTTGTTGACCGCGCCCTCGACGATCTTGTCGAGGATCTTCTCCGGCTTGCCGTCGGCCTTGGCCTTCTCGCGCGCGATGCTGCGCTCGTTGTCGAGCGTCTTCGCGTCGGCCTCCTCGCGGCGCACGTAGGAGGGGTTGCTCGCCGCCACCTGCATGGCGACGTCCTTGGCGAGGAGCTTCACCGACTCGTTGCCGGCCTTGCCCGCGTCGGCGACCGACAGCTCGACCAGCACGCCGATGGCGCCGCCCATGTGCGCATAGGTGCCGAGCACGCCCTCGGCGCGCATCAGCCGGCGGATGGTCATGTTCTCGCCGATGGTGGCGACCTTCTCGGAGAGCGCGTCCTTGACGGTGACGCCGCCGAGCTTCTGCGCGAGCAGCGCGTCGACGTCCGCGGGCTTGCCGGCCAGCACGACCTTGGCCAGCGCGCTGACGAACGCCTGAAAGTCGGGGTTCTTGGCGACGAAGTCGGTCTCGCAGTTGACCTCGACCATGGCGCCGGCGGCGCCGTCGGCGGCCACGCCCACCAAGCCCTCGGCGGCCACGCGGCCGGCCTTCTTGGCCACGGCCGCCAGGCCCTTCTCGCGCAGCCAGTTGATGGCGGCGTCGAAGTCGCCGTTGGTGGCGCCGAGCGCCTTCTTGCAGTCCATCATGCCCGCGTTGGTCTTCTCGCGGAGCTCCTTCACCATCTGGGCGGTGATCTCGGCCATGGCTTCGTCCCTCGATCGCTGTGGGTGGAAAGGTGTCTCGGCGGCCTCCATGCCGGGTCAGGTGCGGTCGGGCAAGGGGTGACGTCGAGCGTGCGGTCGACAAACGGCCCACAGCGGAGGTCAGGTGCGTTGATCGAGCCCGGCGAAGGGCCTTGCCCCGAGGCCAAGGAGCACCGCAGGCGCGTACCTCGTGGTACGCGCCGAGGACGCGACGCAGGGATCGGGGCAAGGACCAAGCCCGGCGACCATCAACGCACCTGACCTCCGCTGTAGTACAAACCCCGGTGACGGACGCCGTCAGGCCCGCTAGCCACGCCGCCGGAGGTTCCCCATGTTGCGCTTGCTTGCCATTGCCATTCCCGCCACCGCGCTGCTCACCACCGCGTGCATCATCAACGCCGGCGAAGGGGAGGGTGAAGGGGAAGGGGAAGGCGAGGGAGAAGGCGAAGGTGAGGGTGAAGGCGAAGGTGAAGGCGAGGGCGAGGTCTGCGGGTCCGTGACGGTGCAGGGCGAGTGCGACGGCGACACCGTGCGCTACTGCGGCGTCGACGACGACGGCAACGATGAGCTGGTCGAGTACTCGTGCGCCACGGCGCCGTTCGACGCCGCGAACACCGTGTGCCAGGAGATCACGGCCGGGTACGGCTTCGACTGCGCGATCGCCACCGGCCAGCCCTGCATCCTCCAGGGCAGCCAGGAACCGTTCCAAGCCCTCTGCCAGGGCACCGAGCCCGGCTGCTCCGTGGGCATCGACGGCGAAGGCACCTGTGTCACCGGCACCGGCGCCTGCAGCAACGCCGACGAGGGCATCTGCACCGGCAGCGTCTTCACGCTCGTGTGCGCCGGCGTGCTCGACAACGAGTCCACCGACGGGCAGCCGCTGCTGCAAGACTGCGCCACGTACACGGGTTCCAGCTGCCTCGCTGACGTGGGCTGCATCTACCCGTTCGGCGCGACCTGCGTGCCTGGGTGGACGGCCTGCGGCACCGACGAGGACGACGCGGTGGTGTGTCCGACGGCGGGCACGTGCCCGTCGAGTGAGGGCGAGGGCGAGGGCGAAGGCGAAGGCGAGGGCGAGGGCGAAGGCGAGGGCGAAGGCGAGGGCGAAGGCGAGGGCGAAGGCGAGGGCGAGGGTGAAGGCGAGGGCGAGGGTGAGGGCGAGTAAGGCCCCACCTGTCCCCTGAAGAATTGAGGAGGCGCCCTTGCGGGCGCCTTTTCTTCCGCCACGATGCGCGACCATGCGCGCATCGATCCTCCTCCCGGCGATCCTCACCCTGCCGCTCGGCGCCTGCGATCTGTTCGCCGCCATGGTCGACGGCGACGAGTGCGTCCACAACAGCGACTGCTACGGGGACGACCTCTGCGACGACGGCACCTGCGTGGAGTGCGAGAACGATCGCGACTGCGACGACGACGAGGAGTGCAATGACGGCGAGTGCGACCGCAGGCGCGACCAGGGCGAGGGCGAGGGCGAGGGCGAGGGCGAAGGTGAAGGCGAAGGTGAAGGCGAAGGTGAAGGCGATGAGGGCGAGGGCGAGGGGGACGAGGACGAGGGCGAGGGCGAGGATCCGGCGGACGCGGTGGGCGACCCGTGCACGGTGGGTGCGCTCAACGCGCCCGGGTCATGCGATGCCGGGCTCGTGTGCGTGCCGCGCGACGACCAGCCGAGCCGCGGCGTGTGCCGCGTGCGCTGCGGCGAGGTCGAGGTGGACGGCTCGGGCGACGTCAGCGGGGCCGTCCACGACGACGGCGTCACCTGCGGCGCCGGCGCGCGCTGCCTGACCATCACGCTCTTGCCCGAGCTCGAGCTGGCCGCCGTGGCGTGCGTGCCGCCGGCTCCGGCCCAAGACGCGCCGTGCCGCGCCTACTACGACGACGTGTTCGACGAAGACGCGTGCCCCGCCGGCCTTGACTGCACGGTCGCCGCCACCGACGACGACGACGGCGCGCGCGTGATCTCGGCGCTCACGTGCAAGGAGCCCTGCGACCTCACGGCCGTCACCGATCCGTGCCCCGCTGCGAGTGAGCAGTGCCTCCCGGCGCCCGTGCAGATGCCGAACCTCCAGACCGACGCTCTCGGCGACGACGTCCGCTGCGACACGGCGGCGGCGGGCACCCAAGACGCGGCCTGCGCCGCCGGCGACGACGGCGGCTGCGCGTGCGATCTTTCCTCCGGCTTCCGGTGCGCCGAGTTCGTGGATCAGGGCGCCACCGTCTGGTACTGCAACCTCGAGCAGGGCCACTGCGCCGTGCCGGTGCCCACGATGACGGGCGCCATCGTCGAGGCCGACAGCGGCGCCCTGTCGGACACCGACTACCGCTGTAACGAGGTCGACGCCTCCCGCTACTGCGAGACCGCGCCGTTCGCCGGCGTACCGGCGTCTGGCGCCGGCGCCAACGTCTGTGTCGGCCTCGGCGCCGGCAGCAACGAGGGCTTCTGCTTCCCCTACTGCCGTACGCCCGCGTTCGACGCCAACGGCGACGGCGACGTCACCGACGCCGCCGACAGCGCCCGGGCCGACTTCGCGTGCGCGGCGGGCTGGCACTGCGACGTGCTCCTCGGTGTCACGGCCGGCGTCGCCCTGTGGCCCGCCGTAGATGTCGCCTGCGATCCCGTAAGCTGCCCCGCGAGCGCCCCGTGCCCGGCGTGCCACGACGGGTCCATCGACGGCGACCTGTACTGCGTCGACGGCACCTGCGCGGCGCCCTTCGGCTCGTGCGAGCTGGGCGGCGAGGGCGAAGGCGAGGGTGAGGGCGAAGGTGAAGGCGAAGGCGAGGGTGAGTAGCGTCACGTCTCCGGCCTGATCCCGCGCGCGCGCGCCCCATTGCGGGCGCCCGGCCGCGCGGCAACATTCCCGCCATGCGCGCCACGCTCTTCGCCACCCTCGTGCTCGTGCTTCCGCTCGGGGCCTGCGACCTTTTTCTCGGAATGCTCGGGCCCGCCGCGGACTGCACGCAAGACAGCGACTGCTTCGGCAGCGACCTGTGCGTCGACGGCGAGTGCGTCGAGTGCGAGAACGACCGCGACTGCGACGATGACGAGGAGTGCGACGACGGCGAGTGTGAGTCGGTGGGTGAGGGTGAAGGCGAGGGTGAAGGCGAAGGCGAAGGCGAGGGCGAGGGCGAGGGCGAGGGCGAGGGCGAGGGCGAGGGCGAGGGCGAGGGCGACCCCGGCTGCGGCACGGTCCCCGCCACCGGCATCTGCGTGGGCAACACCTCGCGCTACTGCGACACCGAGACCAACACCGTCGAGGAGGAGAACTGCTCCAACTTCACGCCGGACCTGCGGTGCCAGAGCGCCTTTGGCGTCAACATCTGCGCGGCCGACCTGGGCGACGAGTGCATCGTCGACGACGGCACCGAGCTCGTGATCGCCTTGTGCGCCGACGACGGCGTCGGCTGCAAGCTCACCACGGGCGCCACGGCCGTGTGCGAGGGCGGGCCCGGCACCTGCGCGGCCACCAACGAGAACGACTGCATGGGTGGCGACTTCATCCTGCGCTGCATCACCGATCTCGCCTATCCCTTGTACGCCGACTGCGACGGGCGCTCGGGCACCTGCGACGACGCGCTCGGTGGGTGCGTGCTGCCCTCGGGCTCGCCGTGCATCCCCGACGAGGGCTCGGGTTACAACGACTACTGCACGCCGCCGGGCGGCGGCACGCCCACGGCGTGCCCGTCGGGCGGTACCTGCCCGTAGCGGTCAGCGCTCGACATCAGCGCTCGACCAGGCGCCGGCCCGGCGCCACCGAGCGCAGCCTGGCCTCGATCTGCCCGATGCCCTCGGGCGTGCGCACCAGCCACGGCACGCGCTCGGCGTCCACGCTGATCCACGCGGTCACCGGGCGCGGCGGCGGCGTGTCGCGGCCCGCGCGCGTCAGCACCGCG
>CAZONM010000340.1:0-6660 GCA_964580865.1 uncultured Myxococcales bacterium
GGGTGCCGGCGCGGCCGGCCGCGCGCGCGGGACTGCTGGCGCGCCTGCGTGGTGCCTTGGGCGGGCTGAGCGCCCCCCTGGCGTTCGCGGCCACGGCCGCCACGCTGTTCTTCGTCTTGCGCGAGCCGGGCACCGCCAGCGGTGACCTGGCGGCGCGCGAGGCCGCCAAGCGCGCGCTCTTCGACGCGCTGGCGCCGCAGGTCATCGCCGACTCCCTCGACGTGGCCAGCGCCGCGGGCGACCTGCCACTGCTCGCCGACAACGGCGCCGACGTGGAGGCCATCGACGCCACCGGCACCACCATGGTCTTCTCCACCGCGCAATCGAACATCACCGTCATCTGGGTCGCCGAGAGCGACGACACCCAAGGGACCTGACCACCGTGCGCGCCGCCCTCCTCCTCCTGGCCCTGCCGCTCTTCGTCGCGCTGCCCACGCGCGCGGCGCCCTCCACCGACCGCTTCCTCGTCGAGCTGCGCGTCATCGAGGGCAGCGGCACCGGCGGCGGCGACGCGCAGGTGGTCGACCCAAAGCTCGCGCGCTTCGCCAAAGACCTGCGCGCGCTGCCGTTCAAGGAGCTCAAGCTCGTGGACAGCCAGACCACGGCCATCCGCGAGGGCGAGCGCGTGAGCCTGGAGATCCCGGGGCTCACCAAGGCGGGCAAGAAGCGCTTCCTGCAGGTGGCCGCGCACGGGCGGCAGGCGGGCGGCAAGCTGCGCTTCCAGCTCACCATCGACGCGCTCAAGTTCGACACGCTGGTGGCGGTGCCCGACGGCGGCACCATCTTCGTGGCGGCGCCCAAGGGCGGCGGCCCGGCGCTGTTGTTCGCGTTCACGGCCAAGTCCCGATGACGGTCGTGAATTCGATGCAGTAGCACATCTTTGATGTGTCTTTGAGTTATAGTTATGCGTCTGTGATAGGCTGGCGCCTTGGAGGCCCCATGCGCCTGCTCATCCTCGCCGCCCTGCTCGCCATCGCTTGGGCCAAGCCGGCCGACGCGTGCGCGCCGCGCTGCACGGGCAAGAAGATCACCGTCGATCTGCAGAACGCCGAGATCGGCAACGTGCTGCGCCTGCTCGCCGACGTGAGCGGCCACAACTTCGTCTACGGCGAGGAGGTCAAGGGCAAGGTCACGCTCAAGCTGCGCGAGGTGCCCTGGGACCAGGCCCTCGACGTGGTGCTCAAGACCAAGGGCCTCGGCATGAAGAAGGACGGCAACGTCATCCGCGTGGCCACGCTGGACGCGCTCCACCACGAGGAGCGGGCGGCGCTCGACCTGGCGGCCGAGCGCGAGCTCAAGGGCCCGCTCACCACGCGCGTCATCCCGGTGAGCTACGCGCCTGCCAAGGAGCTGGCGGCGCACATCAAGGTGCTCCTGTCGCCGCGCGGCACCGTCTCCGTCGACGAGCGCACCAACACCGTCATCGTGCGCGACGTCCGGGGCTCGGCGGCGCTCTCGGCGCGCTGACGGCGGCGGCGCGGCACGCGTTGCGCGACCGGGGCGCCAGACCCTACGTTGCCGCCATGCTCTCGAAGGACGATCGCGCGCAGCCCGCCGACCTGCGGCTGCGGCCGCTCAAGCACAAGCGCGACCCCGCGGCCGTGCTGGTGCACGAGGTGTTCCCGTCGATCCAGGGGGAGAGCACCTTCGCCGGGCTGCCGTGCACGTTCGTGCGCACCACGGGCTGTCACCTGCGCTGCACGTACTGCGACACGGCCCACGCGTTCTTCGAGGGGAGCGAGCGCACGGTCGCGTCCCTTCTCGACGAGGTCGCCGCCATCGGGCTGCCGCTCGTCGAGGTCACCGGCGGCGAGCCCTTGCTGCAACCGAGCGTGCTGCCGCTCTTGCGCGGCCTGTGCGACGCCGGACGCACCGTGCTGCTCGAGACGTCGGGCACCGTGTCCACCGCCGGCGTCGACGAGCGTGTGCGCGTGATCCTCGACGTCAAGACGCCGGGGTCTGGGGAAGCGGCGCGCAACCTCGACGACAACCTGACGCGCCTGGTGGCCGGGCGCGACGAGGTGAAGCTGGTGCTGTGCGACGAGGCCGACTACGACGTCGCGCGCGCCTTCGTGCGCGCGCGACGCGTGCCCGCCGGCGTCGCCGTGCTGTTGTCGGCGGCGCAGCCCCTGCTGTCGCCCGCGGCGCTCGCGGAGTGGATGGTCCGCGACCGGCTGGACGCTCGATTTCAGCTCCAGCTCCACAAGGTGCTGTGGGGCGATCGCCGCGGCGTGTGACGGCCGCTGCAACCTCGGTGGCGCCGACGGTGCGGGCGTTGCGCGGCGCGCATCACCGTGGGATCGGGCGCCATGCCCCTCGTCAATCGCCTCCTCGACGCCTTCTTCCGCACGCTCGACGCCGTCGACATGGCCCGTGAGCGCCTCGACCGCGTGCTCGGGCGCGCGCCCCAGCCCGAGCAGTGGGCCACCGAGTGGTCGCCCACGCCGCCCACGCCGCCCGTGCCCGCCGCGCGCCGCCCGGCCACGGTAGTGCCGCTGCGCGACGCGACGGCGCCCGACAAGCCCGTCGTCGAGGCGCCGCGCAAGAAGGGCGCGACCAAGAAGATCCGCACCGCCGGCCGCGCCGCCACCGCCAAGACCGTGAAGCCCGGCAAGGCGGCCACGGGCAGGCGCGCCTCGCGCAAGGGCAGCGTCGATCGCAAGGGCGCCGACTACGACTCGCCGCGCGCGCGCGCCATCGCCGAGCGGCTGGTGAGCGACGGCATGGGGATCGTCGGCGACGACGCCACGCACGGCGGCAAGAAGGTGCTGGCGCGCGTGCTGTGGGCGCTGTGGGCCGCAGAGCAGGCGGGCAGCGAGCTCGGGCTCACCGCCGCCGACGCCAGCGCGCTCCTGTCGCAGGCCGCGGGGCTCGAGGTGTTCGCCACCAACATCGCGCGCGCCTGCCGCGATGAGGGCGCGCTCATCGCCGAGAGCAGCCCCGATGGCCGCAGCAAGCGTTACACGTTGACCGCCGCGGGCCGCGAGGCCGCCGCCAAGCTCGAGCAGCGCGCGCGCTGACGCTCGGTCGGCGGGAGCGATCGCCCCCGGCCGCCCGTGAGCGCCACGCGCGGCGGGCTTCTGCTAGGCTCGGTCCACCATCTCGCTCCCCGGGGGGGCCGTGCAGGAACGCAGTCCGCGCTACCAGGTCAAGCTGCAGATCGTCTACGACGACGGCAACGCCTTCATGTCGGGGCCCGTCGTCGACATCAGCGAGACCGGCGTGTTCATCGAGACGGTGATGCCGCTCGAGCCCGGCACCGCCGTGCGCTTGACCCCGCTCTTGCCCGAGGAGACGGGCTTGTTCGAGATCCACGGCGAGGTCGTGCGCAAGAACGACTACGACCTCGACAACTTCTTCGATCGCACGCCCGGCATGGGCATTAGGTTCACGCGTATCAGCGACGACGCCCTGGCCCAGCTCAAGAAGATGTTCGAGAATGCCAAGAAGCACGGGTGAGGCCGCGCGCGGCACCGCTCACTTCTGCGCCACGTCCCACTTCGGCCGCGTCCACGAGCGCCGGAAGACCTCGACGGGCTCGAAGGTGGCGCGGCGCTCGCGCTCGTGGCCGTCGAGGAACCACGCGAACGACAGCTGCTGCCGCTTGCCGCCGAGCTCCTCGTCGAACAGGCGCACCATGGTGTTCGGGCCGAGCGTCATGCGCCCCACCACCTTCTCGAGCGGCAACGCGAGCCCGCGGCAATCGGTGCGCGGCTCGTACGCCTTGTACACGAGCTCGGAGCACACCAGCGTGGCGTCGGTGTAGAAGTCGAAGTCGAAGTCATACGGCCGCCCCGCGTAGAGGAACGCGCGGGCGATGGCGCGCGCCTTGTCGAGCTTCGACAGGTCGGGGCGCATGGCGGCGGCGTAGTCCGCGGTGCCCACCGAGTGCTCGGCGCTGGTGAACACCACGCCCTCCGACATGGCCTCGATGAGGCGCACCGTGTGACCTTCGTCGTCGGGGCCGGCGTAGCGTGACCAGGCGAGCGGGAACTTGTCCTCGAGGTAGCGCGGGAGCGAGCCGCCGAAGGCGCGCTCCACCTCGGGTTCGGCGAAGTACGCGGTCAGCTCGTCGACCGAGCCGAGCCACAGCGCGGCGTGCGGCCAGAAGCCCGGCAGCCCTACGTTCGAGACGTACCAGTTGCGTCGTTCCACCAGAACGTCGCCCGGCTGCGAGAGCTTCGTCGCCTCGTCGACCTGGACCGGCGCGATCAGGTAGTCGTGCAGGCGCTTGACCTTGGTGTCGCCCATGACCTCGGCGACCTCGGTCTGCACCGGGAACCACACGGCGTGCACCGTGTCCTTACCGATGTCGAAGGTGTTGCCGCCGAAGAGCTTGATGCTCTTGCCCGCCAAGTTCTCCTTGACCGTCTGGTACCGGTCCTCGAGGCGCGCCAGCAGGAAGCCCCATCGCTGCGCGTCGGCGCGCGCGATCTCGTCGAGCTTGCCCCCAAGCACCTTCATCCACTGGTGCGCGGCCAGCGCCGTGGCTGCGTCCTCTACGTGCACCACGTTCCATTTCAAGCGTCCGTAGGCGCCAGGGACGATGCCGAAGCCCGGACTGCCCTCGTCGAACAGCTTCTCGAATTGCGGCTTGTTGATGGTGCGATCGACGAGCGCGAGCCCGAGCGCGAGCTTCTCGGTGTAGGCGGCGAAGTAGAGCGCGAAGTGGCGGGCGTGCGCCGCCCGATCCTTGAGCACGCTGATCTGCAGGAAGTCGAGGTGGAAGCGCGCCATCTGGTCGAGCGCGATGGTGTGGTCGAGCACCGCCTCGAACAGCTCCAGCGCCTGGCGCCGCTCGTCGGCGCTCAGGCCCCGGTCGGCGGGGCGCTCGAACAGCGCGCGCGCCTCGGTGAGCCGCTGGTGCAGGCGAATGGTCTGGCCCACGATGCGCTTGAAGCGGAGGGCGTCGCGGTCGGCGTGGAGATCGCGCAGCTCGGGCGCCAGCTCCGCCAGGCCAACCAGACGACCACCGGCGTTGTGCACGTTGGTGTCGTCGCGCACGACCAGGAGGACGGCCAGCCCCGCGAGGGCGAGCGCGACGACGCCGAGCAGGGCTCGAGGGAAGCTGAGGCGCACGCCGGGAGAATCGCCGGGGTCACGCGCGCGCGCAACCGTGGTACAGCGCGCCCGTGCCGACCGTCGTGTCGTCCCTGCCCGAAGCCACGCGCGCACCCTTCGCCGTGGCAGCGCGTGGCCGGCGACGCGCCAGCGCCCTGTGCATCCACGGCTTCACGGGCACGCCGTTCGAAGTGCGCCCCGTGGCCGACGCACTGGCGCCGCTCGGCGTGTCGTCGGTGGGCATCTTGCTGCCCGGCCACGGCACCGACGCCGCCGAGCTGGCGCGCACGCGCTGGCCGCAGTGGCAGCAGGCGGCGCTGGCCGCCTGGGACGCCCTGCCCGCCGAGCTACCGCGCGTGATCGTCGGCAGCTCCATGGGCGCGTTGCTCGCGCTGCGGGTGGCCGTGCTGCGCCACGACGTCGCGGCGCTGATCTTGCTGGCACCCGCGCTCAGCTTCTTCCGCGACGGCGAGCTGGCGGCGCGCGCCGCGCGGGCCGGGCTGTGGCGGCTCAAGCCGTTCGTGGCCAAGGAGCAGGCCGGCGGCGACGTCGCCGACGACTCGGCGCGCGCGGCCAACCCCACGTACCCGGTGATCCCCCTGCGCGGCCTGGCCGAGCTCGGCGAGCTCCAGCGGGTGGTGCGCGCCCAGCTCACGCACGTCACGGCGCCGCTGTGCGTGTTCCACGGCGCGCAGGACCACACCATCCCACCGGCGGCCGCCGACGAGATCGTGCTCGGCGTGCGCTCGTCGACGGTGGAGCACCACCGCCTGCGCGACAGCTTCCACGTCATCGGGATCGACGTCGATCGTGCGCGCATCGCCGCGCTCAGCGCCGCCTTCGTGGCGCGCACGCTCGCGGGCGGCGCGTGAAGCCTCCTCGTCAGCGTCGCGCCGGCGCGGTAGGCAGGGCGCATGGCTGTGATCGCGCCCTCCATCCTGTCGGCTGACTTCGGCAAGCTCGCGGCGGAGATCCGCGACGTCGACGAGGGCGGCTGCGACTGGCTCCACGTCGACGTCATGGACGGCCGCTTCGTGCCGAACCTCACGATCGGCCCCCTGGTGGTGCAGGCCGCACGGCGCGCCACCGAGAAGCCGCTCGACGTGCACCTGATGATCGTGGAGCCCGAGCGCTACATCGACGCCTTCGCCGACGCCGGCGCCGACCTCATCACGGTGCACCAAGAGGCCTGCCCGCACCTGCAGCGCGTGCTCGCCTCCATCCGCGCGCGCGGCAAGAAGGCCGGGGTGTCGCTCAACCCGTCGACGTCCGAGGAGACGCTCAGGTACGTGCTGCGCGACCTCGACCTGGTGCTCATCATGAGCGTCAACCCGGGCTTCGGCGGTCAGCGGTTCCTGCCGGCGGTGGTGGACAAGATCACACGGGTGCGCGCCCTGCTCGACGGCGCCGGCAACCGCGACTGCGTCATCGAGGTCGACGGCGGCGTGGTGGCCGACAACGCGCGCATGCTCGGCGCCGCCGGCGCCGACGCGCTGGTGGCGGGCAGCGCCGTGTTCGGGGCCAAGGACCGGCGCGCCGCCATCTCCGAGCTGCGGCGCACCTGTGACCAGGGCGCGGCCGCCCGCGGTGACCGGCCGT
>CAZONM010000341.1:0-6659 GCA_964580865.1 uncultured Myxococcales bacterium
GCGCGCGCACCAGCAACGCGGTGTCGGCGTCGTGCGCGTAACGCAGCATGGCCGGCGTCAGCGGCGAGCCGTAGGCCCACACGAGGTAGACGTTGAGCGCCGCGTAGAGCGCGAGGGCGGCGGCCAGGGCCACCACCAGGACGCGCGCCGCGCGCCGGCGTCGGGCGAGGTGCGCGGCCAGCGCCACGGCGAGCGCGATGGTCGCGTCGGGCGCGAAGCCGCACGCGAAGGCCGCCACCGCCCACGCGGGGCCGCTACCGATCACGGCGGCGAGCGCGACGAGCTTGGCGGACAGGAAGGCCGCCGCGGCGATGACGGGTGCGAGCGAGGGGCGAGCAGGCTCGTCTGCCATGGGGCCCGTCCCCGCCGCCCAAGGGGTCGCGATCAGCGGGCGCGGAAGATCACGCGGCCCTTGGTGAGGTCGTAGGGCGAGAGCGCGACGCGCACCTTGTCGCCGAGGACGATGCGGATGGTGAATTTCCGCATCTTGCCGGAGGTATAGGCGAGCACCTCGTGACCGTTCTCGAGCTGCACGCGGAACATGCCGCCCTGCAACACCTCTTTCACGGTGCCGTCGACTTCAATCTGATCTTCGCGAGACAATCCTGCTCCGGGGGACGAAGGAAACGACCAACGGCACGGCGCCGCCGGCGCGGACCATACCCGGGGCCCCTGGCCGGTCAACCGGGCAGCCCCGGCGCCGGCGCCCCCGTTTCCCTGCGGCGCTCAAGGTGGCACCACGCGTCCATGGTCCCCCTCCGCCTCGCAGCGCCCGCCATCATCGTCGTCGTCGCGGTCGGTGCGTCCCCGGTCGTGGCAGCGCCCTTCGGCGTGCGCCTCACGCACTACGCCGATCCGGCCACCACCGTGGCGGTGAGCTGGAACAGCGACGCCGCCGGTGACAACCAGGTGGCCTACGGCACCGCGCCCGACGCGCTCACCACCACCTTCGTGGTGCCGGCGGGCAACACCAGCGCCATGCCCGATCCCCTCGGCACCGCGTTTTCGGCGCGGCTCACCGGGCTGTCGCCGTCCACCACGTACTACTACCGCGTGGGCGCGCCGGGGTCCTTCGTGCCCACGCCGCCCGCGGCGCCGCTGTCGTTCACCACGGCCAGCGACGATCCGTGCGACCCCGTGCGCTTCGTCGTGCTCGGCGACAACCGGGCCGACACGAACCTCGGCGCGCCGGGCGTCTCGGACCTGTACGAGGGCATCATCGGCGAGAGCCTGGCGTTCGCGCCCATGCTCTTCGTCAATACCGGCGACATGGTGAAGAACGGCGACGTGGCCGAGGAGTGGGACGCCATGATCCGCGCGTCCGAGGCCAGTTGGGCGCGCGTCCCGTCGATCACCACGCAGGGCAACCACGACACCGGCAGCCCCGACGGCGACGGCGCGCTCTACAACCGTCTGTACGAGCTGCCGCGCAACAGTGCCACCGACACCGAGGACTACTACAGCATCGACGTCGGCCCCGTGCACTTCGTCTCGCTCAATACCCAACACCTCGACACCACCGAGCTCGCCGAGATGGCCGATTGGCTCGCCGACGACCTGGCCGCCACCGCGCAGCCCTGGATCGTGGCGTTCTTCCACAAGGCCGTGTACTCGCGCGGCAACCACTTCACGGGCGAAGAGGAAGACGCCGACGGCAACCTCGGCGTCATCAACCGGGTGCTCACGCCGATCTTCGACGCCCACGACGTCGACTTGGTGCTCAACGGCCACTCGCACAACTACGAGCGCTACGTGCCCACCGTGGGCTACGACCAGGGCTTCGGCGGCGGCGGCCGCACCTTTCCCGCGGGCGATCGCGCGAGCATCGACCGGAGCGGGGCCCTGCCCGACGGCACCGTGGGCACCACCTACGTCGTCACCGGCGGCGGCGGCGCCCGCACCACCGACATCCCCGGCTTCGACAACGTCGAGTGCGTCGACTCCGGGTGCACCTGGTGCACGGGCGTCCTCAACCTCGGCGGCTGCGACGACGACGCGCTCGACACCGACCAAGACCACGCCAACGTGGTGTACGACGGCAGCCACCACTACGTCGCCATCGAGGTCGATCGCGGCGTGCTGCGCGCCGAGGTCGAGGCGACCGCCACGGGCAACAGCGCGGCCGAGCTCATCGACGCGTTCACCATCGCCAAGCCGGGGTTCCCGTCGGCGTCCTGCGCCGCAGCGGGCGAGGGTGAAGGCGAGGGCGAGGGAGAGGGCGAAGGCGAGGGTGAGGGAGAAGGCGAGGGTGAAGGCGAGGGTGAAGGCGAGGGCGAGGGTGAGGGTGAAGGTGAAGGTGAAGGCGAGGGAGATGGAGAAGGCGAGGGTGACGGTCCGCCCGGCGGCTGCGCGTGTGCCGGCCGCGCGGACGTCGCCGACGCCGCGCTCTTGGGGTTGCTCGTCGTCGTGATCCCGGTGCTGCAACGAACGCGCCGTGGCGCCATCCAAAGCTCAGTACGACACCAGGACGGCGCCGCCGGGCCCACGCCGTAAGCGCCCACCCCTCACAACGTCCCGATGGGACAGGAGAACGCCATGTCGCTCGTGCAGAAGCCCGCCCCCGACTTCACCGCCCAGGCCGCCATGCCCAACGGCGAGATTCAGCCGGTCACGCTGTCGGCGCTCAAGAAGAACAAGTACGCCGTGCTGTTCTTCTACCCGTTCGACTTCACCTTCGTGTGCCCCACGGAGATCCTCGGCTTCTCGAACCGCATCAAGGAGTTCGAGGCGCGCAACACGGTGGTCATCGGCTGCTCCATCGACTCGCACCACACGCACCGCGCGTGGCGCAACACGAAGATCGAGGACGGCGGCATCGGCGCCATCACCTACCCGCTGGTCGCCGACGTGAACAAGACCATCGCACGGGACTACGGCGTGCTGCTCGAGGGCGGCATGGCGCTGCGCGGCACCTTCCTCATCGACAAGGGCGGCGTCGTGCGCCACGAGACCGTGAACGACCTGGGCATCGGCCGCAACATCGAGGAGACGCTGCGCGTGATCGACGCGCTGCAGTTCACCGAGGAGCACGGCGAGGTCTGCCCGGTGGGCTGGCACAAGGGCGAGGCCGCCATGAAGGGCACGCCGCAGGGCGTGGCCTCGTACCTCAAGGAGCACGCGCGCGAGCTGTGAGCGCGACGCATCGATGACGGCGCAGCGACGGGCGGGGCGACCCGCCCGTCGTTCATTGCGGCGCCGCTACCGCAGCGGGCCGGGGCGGTTCTTCGGCGGCGGCAGCACCTTGAAGGCGCTGTGCTTGGTCTTGCCGCCGGTGAGCGCGAGCGCGTAGATGAGCGGCGGCCACGGCTTGATCTCGCGGCCGTTGAACAGCACCAGCGGCGTTCCTTCGAGCCCGTTGGCGCGGCCCGCGGCGATGTCGACATCGAGCTTCGCCTGCGTGTCGGGCGAGGCGATGCACGCCTCGAGCGTCTTCCTGTCGGTGAAGGGCTTGAGCACCTCGAACACGCGCTCGGGCGTGAGCGCCGCTTGGTTCTCGAAGATCACCTTCTGGCCGAGCGCGAACTTGTCGGGGTCGCCCTCGAGGCAGACCAGCGCCTTGGAGGCGAGGCAGCGCACGGGCCCGCTCTCGTTCTTGCGCTGCACCTCGCTGTTGCACAGCCCATCGAGCGGGAACATGTGCGGCTCGGTGGCGAACCCGCCCGGGGTGATGCGCCGCAGCTCGTCGAGGGCCGCGTGCAGGTCGGCGCAGTGCGGGCAGAGCGGGTCGGTCCAATCGACCACGCGCGTGCCGCCCGACGGCCCGAGCACCACGCGGGGCTGCGGCACCTGCGCCGCCGGCTTGGCGGTCTCGAACTCCAAGAGGAAGTCCGACATGAGCTGGCGCGCCTCGGGGGGCAGCTCGCCGATGAGCGCCTCGAGGGCCTGGTCGATCTCGGGGTTGCCCGTGGCGGGCCCGTCGAAGGGGCTCGGCCCCTGGGGCGTGAGCTCGGGCTTCGGCGGCAGCGGCTTCGGATCCTTGGCGGGCCCGTCGCCCACCTTGGCCATCGCCTCCTTGCCCAGGCTGGTCATGGAGCGCGGTGTGTGGACGCCCGGGTACAGCAGCGTCAGGTAGCTCACCACCAACGCCACGCCCGTGACCACCACGCCGCGCTGCGGCTCGGCGAAGCCGAGGCCCTTGGTGCCGGTGAAGGCCAGCACCGACCAGGCGCCGACCACCAGGTAGGTGCCGATGCAGCCGGTGCAGATGTGACCGTCAGCGATGCTGGCGCCGAGCAAGCCCACCACCGACGCAGCGCCCGCGATGGCGATCAGGCGCAGCGACGTCACCATGCCGCGCGCCACCGCGCGATCGGGGTCGCCGAGCGCGGCGAGCGACACGGCGAACGCCATGAGCCCCCACATCAACCCCCAACCTGCCACTGGCACCCGCGTCATGCCGTGCACGGCAGACGCGAGGGGGCTGTCCCACACGCTGGCGCAGTCGACGGCGCCCTCGGCGGCGCAGAAGGCGGCGCCGCCCGAGCGGATGAGCATCAGCTGCCCCCACAGGAACACTGCCCAGAGGGCCGACGCGGCGGCGAGGGCGACGAGGGCGATGAGGGTGCGCTTGGCGAGGGGCGGGTGCGTCGTCACGAGCCCTGGTCTGCCGAATCCGCGCCACGCCCGCAACCCGGATACGGATTCGCGTCGGGGCCTGCGGCCGCTCTAGGCTCGGGAGAAACGTCGGGGTTCGTCGGATGCGATCACGGATCGTGGAGGAGGTGGTGCGCCGTGGTCCGGCCGAGCTGGCCGGGCGCGCGCGCGCCCTCGTGCCGCGCACCGGCAACCTCGCCCACCAGCTCCTCGAGCTCGGCTACCCCGCGGCCGCGATCCTCGACGGCGCCGCCGCAGCCACCGGGGTGCGCGCCGCGAACCCGGCGTGGCTACGAGAGCCCAAGCCGCCGCCCATCGACTACGACGACGGCCTGTTGTTCCGTCAGGTGGGCGCGGCGCCCGTGGCCGTCGAGAACGGCGAGCTCTGTGTCGCGTACGGCGACCCGGCCGCCGCGGCCGAGGCCACGCTGCATGGGCTGCCGCCTCACCGCCCCTACCTCGCGTTGCCGGCGCAGCTCGCGCGTGCGCTCGCCCTGTTGCCGAGCGAGCCCACGATGACGGAGGCGGTGCCCACCGCCGCTACGCGGCGCGCGGCGTTCGCCGTGCGCAGCCAAGCTCCGAACGGGATCGAGGGCGCCTTTGGCGACGGCGCCGCCGCCGGCGATGACGCGCTCGATGACGCCCTCGACGGCGTGTCGGAGGCCACGCGCACGGTGCCAGGCGGCGCGCCACCGATGCCGCGGCCCGCCGAGGCCAAGGCGCCCGACGACGATGCGCCCGAGACAATCGGGATGAACCTCGCCGAGCTGCAGCGCGTGGCGCACCTGTCGAACCAAGGGAAGCGCGCGGGGCCCGCGAGCGACGAGGGCGCCGGGTTCGAGGAGCTGCGCACGGAGCAGGTGGACCTGGTGTCGCCTGCCGGCCGTGCGGCCGTGGAGGCCACGGTGACCGCTACTGCGTCCACTCCGCAGGCGCCGTCACGGAGGTCGTCGCCGAAGACGCCGCAGAGGTCGCAACCGGCCCTGCGCCTGCCCACCGCCAAGGCCGAGGATGACGACGACTACGAGGACGTCGCCACCGTGGCGCTCACCAAGGGCGCGCTCGAGGCGCTGATGGCGCCGGCGGCACCCAAGCCGCCAACCGCGCCGTCACCCGCGCCCGCGCCTGCGCCCGATGACGACGGCGACGAGGGCTTCGACGACCCCACCGAGCACGTCGCCGTGCTTGCCTCGCGCGAGCAGCTCGTGACGGCGAAGGCGGCGCCCAAGCGACCAACGGGGGCGGTGCCGCTGACCGACCCTGGCCCCGCGGCCACGCCGCGCCGGCCCACGCCGCTGCCGCGGGCGCCAACCCGGCCGCCGCAGCCGTCGCAGCCACCGCCGTCGCGTCGACCGGCTCAGGACCCCGTAGAGCTCGGCGCCACACAGCCCATGCCGCGGCACCAGCCCGCCACCGAGATGGAGGTGGTGCCGGTGCCGGTGGCGCGCCGCGGCCCGTCGCCGCTCGCTTCGGCGTTGTCGTCGGTGGGCAAGCCCGTCGCTGCGGAGCCGCCGCCGGCGCGCATGGGGACACCGCCGCCGCGGGTGCCCACACCGCCCGCGCGCGCGGCGGAGCCACCATCGGCGGAGCAACCGCAGCGCGCGTCCGCGGGGTTCTCGTCGCGCCACATCCCCGGCTTCGACGAGGCGCCCCCTCCGCTAGAGCCGCGTCGCACCATCCCGGGCTTCGACGAGCACCTCGAAGCGCCAGCGCCGGCGCGCAAGGGACGCGTCATGCTCCTGCACCCACCGGACTCGCCATCGGCGCGCGTGTCGGTGCTGCAGGACACCGAGGCGGCGCCCCAGGCACCTGGGCCGGCCGCGCTCGACCCGTCGGAGCTCGACCCGGTGGCCCACGGCGGCGACGACGCGCCGATGATCGGCCGCGCTCAGCCGGATCAGGCGGCGTCGCTCGACTTCATCGACGAGCGCGAGCGGGACTTCTCGCGGCCGCCGCTGCCGTTGCCGGCGCCCCCGCCGCGCGCCGCGCCGCCCCTGCGTTTCCCGCAGCGGCCGCCGCCCGGTCCGTCGGTGGTCGAGGAGCTCGACGCGCGTGCCGGCCGCCGC
>CAZONM010000342.1:0-6657 GCA_964580865.1 uncultured Myxococcales bacterium
TTCGTCGCTCGCGTCGTCGCGCGCGGCGCGCGCGGGGGCAGGACCCGTGGGCGCGTCCGACATCGGCGGCAGGTTGGCGGTGCGCTCGTCGTGGATGACGGGGCGCGTGCTGGCGGCGCGCGCGGCGGCGTGCCCTTCGTCCTCGTCGTCGGCGCCTTCGTCGGCGCCCTCGTCGTCGGCGCCCTCGTCGGCGCCCTCGTCGGCGTCGGCGCGCGCGGCGCCTTCTTCCTCCTCGACGCCCTCGTCGGCGTCGAGCTCGTCCTCGGCGGGCCCGGCCACCGGCGGGACCGGTCGTAGGTCGCCCATGGCGGTGGGCCCGGACACCTCGTCGTCGAAGAGCCGGTCGGAGGCGTCGGGCGCGGCGTCGGGCGACGGCTCCGGCTCGGTCTGCCGCCGCGCCAGCGCCCGCTGGTCGGTGGCGAGCTCGAAGCCCGCGGGCTCGCCGAGCTCGTCGCCGAACCCCTCGTCGCCGCCGGGGGGCAGGAGCGAGACCTCCTGCACCTCGGCGCTCGGCAAGCTCGGCGTGCGCTCCTCGAGCGCGAGGGTGGGCGCGCGCGGCGACACTGGGGCGGGAGCGGGCGGCGCGGCCGGGGCCGCGGACTTGGACGCCGCCACGATGGCCGAGCGCGACACCGGCGCCACGCTGGCGCGCGCGAACACGCTGGAGGCGTTCTCCCGGCGCTCGCCCTCCCCGAAGGCCTCCACCTTGCCGCCGTCGTCGATGGCCTCGTCGTCGAGCAGGCGCACCGAGGCGGGCCCCGGCAGCCGGCTCTTCTTCGGCTCGACGTTCTTGAGCGCCGTGGCCTCGGACGGCGGCCCGCCGCGCGACGGCAGCGCCGCGGCGCTCGCGATCGAGCGCCGCCGCGCCTCGCTGACCTCCACCGGCGCCGGCGCCACCATGGTGCGGTCGCTGTCCATGGGGATGGCCATGCCGCGCGACGACTCGCTGCGCGACAGGCCGTCCTTGCCCTTCTTCTTCTTCTTCGTGGTGCGCAGGCGAATCATGCCCTTGTCGGCCAGCATCGCCACCGACGCCTTGAACTCGGCGTCCTCCATGCCGCTCTTCTTCTTGATGCGGCCCATGGAGCGCTTGCCGTTCATGTACTGCAAGACGTGGTGCTCGAAGGGCGTCAGCTTCAGCGACGTGCTGGCCACCCCGGGCACGGTCTCGGGCACGGCGTCGTCGTGCAGGAGCGCGGCCGTGTTGCCGCCGATGTAGAAGCGCGCCTGGGTGACCTCGCGCGTCATGCCGGCGGCGTCGTGCGACGAGAAGTCGCTCCACTCGCCGCCGCTGTCGCCGAGGATGATGGCGTCTTCGCCGAACTCACCGGAGTGCTTGCTGGGGGGGTGCTTGGCGGGCGCCCGTCGGTCGCGATCGTCGTCGGTGATGTCGTCGCCGAGGAACGACGTGTCGAGGATGTACTCACAGCCCGGGCAGATGAACGCCGTGGCGTCCACCTTGCGGCCGCACTTCGGGCACGTCACCGGATCTGCCACCTGCCCCGTACTCCCTCGTCACGCGAGCCTACCCAAACGCGCCCGGGCGCGTCGTGCGGCGACCATCGGATAGCGCAGGTGGCCTGCGGTCGTCACCCGGCGGCGTACGTCGTGGGGTCGGCGACGCCGGCCTCGAGGAAGCCGCGGCGCCGCAGCGCGCAGCTGTCGCAGCGGCCGCACGCGGCGTAGGCTCCGTGGGGGCCCTCGGCCTTGGCGCGGGGCACGGGGTCGTAGCAGCTCCACGTCTGGGCGTAGTCGACGCCGAGCCGTGTGCCCTCCCGCACGATCTGCGCCTTGGTGAGCCCGATCAAGGGCGCGTGCACCCGGATGCGCTCGGCCGGGGTGGCGGCCGTGACGCCCATCTTGGTGGCCAGGTTCGCGAGCTCCTCGAAGGCCGCCACGAAGGCCGGCCGGCAGTCGGGGTAGCCCGAGTAGTCCACGGCGTTGGCGCCGAAGAAGAGCGCGCGGCTCTCCTTGACCTCGGCGAGCCCCAGGGCGAAGGCGAGGAAGATGGTGTTCCGAGCGGGGACGTAGGTGACGGGGATGTCGGCGCCGAGCTCGTCGTGGGCGCGGTCCTTGGGCACGGCCAGCTCGGCGGTGAGCGCCGAGCCGCCGAAGGCGCGCAGGTCCACCGTGGCCGTGCGCCACGACGCGGCGCCGCCCGTCGTCGCCACGGCGGCGGCGGCGGCCAGCTCAACCCGATGGCGCTGGCCGTAGTCGAAGCTCAGGCAGTGGCAGGCGAACCCTTGCTCGCGGGCCAGCGCGAGCACCGTAGCCGAGTCGAGCCCACCCGAGAGCAGCACCACGGCCGAGGGCATGGCTCGTCTTTCCCCGCGAGGCGCTAGGCGGCGCCGCCGCCGCCCATGGCCTCGGCCACCTCGATGGCCATGAAGCGGTAGGTCTCGCGCACGAATTCGAGGTAGCGCTCGTCGTCGACGCCGCTGGCGCGGGCCAGCGCCACGATGCCGTCGAGGGTGGCGCGCCAGGTCTCTTCCAGCGCGTGCTCGCCCCAAAAGCCCGTGGTCATGGGGGTGGGGCGCACCTCGTGCAGGTCTTTGTCGAGGTCGATCCAGTCGTCCATCACCTGCACGAACAGCGACACGCCGTACATCCAGGCGCGCGCCTGCTCCCCGGCGTAGCGCCACACCGGGAACACCAGGCCCTCGATGGTGCCGAGCACGCCCGGCATGCGCCACTCGAGGCCCGTGGGGTCGCGCACGCCGGTCATGGCCTTCACCTCGGCCTCGAAGAACTCGCGCAGGCGCGCCGTGGCGATGGCGTACACGGTGGCGTCGTCGCCCGCGATGCCCGTGCCCATCTCGACGTAGAGCGCGCGCAGGAAGCGGAACGCCCCGGCGTGCGCCACGCTGTCGTCGGGATCCCAGCCGCCGTCGATGAGCGCGCGCAGGCGCCGGCCGCGCTCCTCGGCGGTCACGCCCTGCATGCAGTGGTCGAACACGTGATCGACCGCGGCGATGAAGCTCGCGATCTGCACGATGCGCCGGCGGGTGTCGTCGTCGAGCAGGGCGGCGCACAGGCGCACGGCGTAGCCCGCCCCGGCGGCCAGCGCCGCGGGCGACAGGCCCAGGCCCACGCCGAACGAGCGCAGCGCGCGCACCGCCAGCGGCGGCCGCGCCGACGAGAACAGCACGGTGTAGGGCGCGGTGGCGTACAGGTTGCACGTGAGGAAGCGCAGCTTGCGGTCGGTGCGCCCCACCAGGGCGTCGGGCCAGTGGCGCTCGAACAGCGGCTTCACCCAGCGGTCGTGATCGCGGAAGGTGACGGCGCGGATCGCCTGCGGGAACGCGGCGATGGCGCGGTCCTTCTCGCCCATGAGCGCGCGCAGGATGCGCAGGCGCTCGGCCTCGGGCAAGAACGCGGGGGGCGCGGCGGGCCGGGAGTGGGCGGCGACCATGGCGCCGGTGGTAGCGGATCGACGCGCACCTGCAAACGGAAAGGGGCCGCGCGGCGCGGACCGGACGGCGGCGCGGACCGGACGGCCGCGCGGCGCGCCTCTGCCGAGGCGGATCAGCCGCGCTTGACGCTCTCGGCCAGCTTCTCGACGAGCCGGTTCTTCTTCATCTCGGCGTAGAGCTTGTCGGCGTTTTCGTGCACGTCCTTCATCAGCCGCGGCCCGGCCAGCGCCGTCACCTTCTGTTCGGCGTCCTCGAGGGTCTTGGCCTTCTTGAGCGACACGTACGCGTGCACCACGGCCTCGAAGGGCTCGCCCGCGTCCTTGAGACCGCCGAGGTCGAGCGTGAGCTGCATGAGCGCCACGTAGAGCGACTTCGAGATGCGCAGGGCGCCGGCCTCGCGGCTGTCGTTCGGCAGGTCCACGTACTTCGAGGTCGCGAGCGTGACGTGCAAGAGCGGCTCGTACGCGGCCACGGGGTTCTTCTTGTCGTCGAGCTGCAGCAAGCCGTTCAGCGACTCGGTGTAGATGGGGAACCAGCGCAGCTGCCGCCGCAGCTCGTGCAGCCCGCCCTGCAGGTCGTGCATGTCGAAGTCGGTGCTGGCGACCTTCTCCAGCCGGCGCACGAGCTCGCCGCGCACGAACTTCTTGTCGTCGGCGTAGTCCTCCCACTTGGCGTCGCCCCAGCCCTGCATCAGGTCGCGCAGCGCCGGGATCTGCCCGTCCTTCTTGCGCGGCATCCACTCGTCGGCGAGCAGCTTCTCGAGGTCACCGCGGGCGGTGACCTCCGCGCGCTCCATGAAGGCGAGCACGTCGGGCGGCGCGTTGATGTGGCGCGCGTACGCCAGGTTGCTGCGGTGCATCGACAGCGCGCCCAGCGTGTCTTCGAGGAGCTTGACGCTCTCGCAGACGCCCTTGGCGTCCTTGTACTCGCGCTCGTAGAGCTTGGCGATGCCCTCGAGCAGGAACACGTGGCGGCGCAGGTCGCCGTTCATCACCACGTCGACGAGCTTCTTGGGATCGGGCTCGCTGGCGAGCACGTCGTGCAGCTTGGCCGCATGCACCAAGACGCGCTCGAGCGGGCGCTTCACCTTGTGGTCCACGTCGTAGCGCTGCAGGAAGGCCGCCACCGCCGGCGGGTTGGCGTCGATGCGGGGCTCGGTGCCGTCGTTCTTCGTGGGCAGGCGCGCGGCCACCTGCGAGGCGCCCGCCGCGCGGGTCTGCACCGAGGGGGCGCCGCCGCCGCCGATGGTGGCCTCCAGGCGCTTGCGCTCGCCGGGCGACAGCTCCTTGACCACCTCCACGAGCGCCTTGGCCAGCTCGGGGTCGGTGGTGCGGGCCGGCTCCAGCGTCTTGGCGGTGTCGAGGGTGGCCCCGAGCTTCTTGAGCGCGGCGGCGATGTCGGCGTGGGTGGCAAGGGTGACCGGCACGGGTGGCATCCTCCGACCGACGGGCCCCGGAGCCCCATCGGTCAGGGATCGTAGCCCGCACGCCCGAGGTTTGGCCCGGGAATCGCCGGTACGGTACCCGACCGATGCGCACCCCCCTTGCACTGATCCCCGCCGCCCTGCTCGCCACCGCCTGCGCCGCGCCCCCCGAGCAGGACGCCGAGGACCGCCCCATCGACGCCAAAGACAACCTCGACCAGCTCGGCCTGTACGACTGCACCGAGCACGGCGACACCGGGTATCGGTCCGGCGATCCCTTCACCATCCGCGTCGTCACCGTGGACGGCCGGGCCGTGGAGCGGGCCACCGCCAACGCCTACATCGCCATGCAGGAGCGCGCGCGCCAAGCGGGCGTCGCGCTGCGCATCATCAGCGGCTTTCGCACCATGGACCAGCAGGAGTACTTGTACGGCTGCTACGTCAACTGCAGCTGCAACAACTGCAACCTGGCGGCGCGCCCGGGCTACTCGAACCACCAAAGCGGCCACGCCCTCGACCTGAACACGGCCGAGAGCGGCGTGCTCTCGTGGCTCAACAACCACGCCGACGAATTCGGCTTCGCGCGCACGGTGCCGTCCGAGGACTGGCACTGGGAGTACTGGGGCGCCGTGGACTTCGACGGGCCGTGCGGCAGCAACCCCGCGTGCTGGTCGGGCAACTACGACGGCGCCTTCTGCGACGACGACGGCAGCGGCAGCGAGGCCGCGCACGATCGGCTGCAGGACGAGCTCGGCGTCAACTTCCACTGCGCCGACGTCGCCGGCGAGCCCGCCTACTGCCCCACGGCCAAGGCCAAGCGCGGCGACGCGGCCTTCGTGCTCCTGGGCGCGGCGGGCGGCACCAGCGCCGGCCACCCCGACGCCTTCACCGACGACGAGGGCCACGCGCGCGAGGCCTGGATGAACGCGGCGCACGCCGCCGGCGTCATCCTCGGCAGCAACGGCCACGGCAACCCCGACGGCGTGGCCACGCGCAGCACGCTCGCCGTCATGCTGGCGCGTCTCTACCGCCTGCCGCCGGCCAGCCGCGACTACTTCGACGACGACGACGGCAGCGGCAACGAGGCGGCGCACAACCAGGTGGCCGAGGCGGGGCTGTTCTCGGGCTACGCCGACAGCGACGGCGGCCGCAAGGACTTCCGCCCAACGGTGGAGGCCACGCGCAGCACGCTCGCGATCCTCGCCGGGCGCGCCGCCGACGAGGCGCTGGTGCCCGTGTGGGACATCCCGCCAGGCTGCCTCGACGGCACCTTCGCCGGCGCCTACTGCGACGACGACGGCGCCACCGGCGAGGCCATCTTCGACGAGGCCGCCAGCGCCGGCGTGACGCTGCCGGGGCGCCTGCTCGGCACCTCGCCGGCCGTGCACCCCGCCACGGCGGCCACGCGCGCCGAGGCCATGGCCGTGCTCGGCGCCGCCGCCGGCGTGCCCCTCGACGGCCACGCCGACGCCTTCGTCGACGACGACGGCCACGCCTTCGAGCGCTACCTCGACGCCGCCAAGGCCTTCGGCGTGCTGGTGGGCTACAGCGGCGGCACCGAGGCGCGCCCCGACGCCGTCGCCAGCCGCACCACGCTCGCCATCATGCTGGCGCGCATCTACGCCCTGCCCGCCACCGCCACCGACGCCTTCACCGACGACGACGGCACGGCCAACGAGGACGTGCACAACCGCGTGGCCGCCGCGGGCCTGTTCACCGGCTACGACGACGGCAGCGGCGGGCGCGAGCTGCGCGGCGATCGCGACGCCACGCGCGGCGCCGTGGCCACGGTGGCGCAGCGCGCGCGTGAGGCGGGCCTGG
>CAZONM010000343.1:0-6590 GCA_964580865.1 uncultured Myxococcales bacterium
GCGCGAGCACCCCGGCCACCGCGCCGCGCCAGCCCACGTGCACGGCGGCCACCGCGGCACCGTCATCGACGGCCAAGAGGACGGGCGCGCAGTCGGCGGTACGCACGCCCACGGCCACGCGCGCCGCCCGAGTGACCAGCGCGTCGGCCTTGTGCGCCAGCACGTCGGCCGCGTCGTCGCTTGCCTCGACCGCGCGCACGTCGGCGCCGTGGACCTGCATGCACGCATAGAGCGCGCCGCGCGGCACGCCGATCTGGAAGCGCACGCGCGCCAGGTTCTCCTCGACGCGCGCGGGCGCGTCATCGACGTCAAAGCTGGTGTTGAGCGAGCGCCAGGGGTGCGGCGAGGTGCCGCCGACGCGCCCGAAGAAGCGGTGTGAGATGCCGGGCACCCGCGACAGGAGCGCGCTCTGCTCCCCGAGCATCAGCGCCCCCGCAGCAGACCCACGCTGATCCACGTGAGCCCGCCGAACACGATGGCCAGCGCGGCGATCGACAGCGGCGAGAAGCCGTACCACAGGTGTGGACCCTTGCCGACAGTGAGCGCCGCCGTGAGCAGCGCGGCCGCGCTGATGATGGCGACCGCGCCACGGTTGAGCGCGCGCACGAGCCGCGTGACCTCGGGCGCCACCTCCTCGTGCTTCAGGCGCACCGTGAGGTCGCCCTGCTCGAGCTTGCTGACGATGCGCTCGACCGTGTGGGGCAGCTCGCGCGCCAACTCGACGAGCCTTACGCCCTCCACCAGCGCCACGCGCTTCATGCGCTCTGTGCTGTAGCGGTCCTTGAGGAGCGCCTCGATGTAAGGCCGCGCCGCCTCGATGGGGTTGATGCCCTGCGCCACCGAGCGCGCCAGGCCCTCGGTGGTGGCCATGGCCTTGAACATCATCGTGAAGTCCGACGGCAGCCGCACACCGTGGCGTACGGCGGCGCCGGCCAGGTCGGTGAAGAACGGCGCCAGGTCCCACTCTTCCATGGGACGGCCCACGATGTGCCGTTCCAGCACGTCGACGACCGCGGACTCGAAGTCCGCGTAGTGCATGCGCGCGCTGGCGCGCCCGAGCTGGTACCAGATGCGCGCCACGCCCTCGAGGTCCTCGCTCATGAGCGCGAACAACACGTCGACCAGGCGTTCGCGCATCTGCCGCGACAGGCGGCCCACCATGCCGAAGTCGATGAGGCCGAGGCGCCCATCGTCCTCGAGGAAGACGTTGCCCGGGTGCAGGTCGCCGTGAAAGAAGCCGTCCTTGAACAGCATCTGGTAGGCGGCGTCGAGATAGAGCTGCGCCACGCGCTCGCGCTCGGCGCGCTCCGTCAGCGCGGTCAGCTTGCGACCGCGCACCCGCTCCATGGTGAGCACGGTGCTCGACGACAGCGCGCCCTCCACACGCGGGATGTGGATGTGCGGCTTGTCGCGGAAGTTCTTCTCGAAGCGGCGCAAGCTCTGCGCCTCGACCGTGAAGTCGAGCTCGCGCATGAGGCTCGCCTCGAACTCCTTGACCATGCCGACCAGGTCGAAGGCCGCCGCCTCCGGGAAGATCGCGAGCACCTGATCGGCGAAGAAGCGCAGCAGCGACAGGTCGGCCTCGACCACCGGGCGCAGGGCCGGGCGCTGCACCTTCACCACCACATCGCGGCCGTCCTTGGTGGTGGCGCCGTGCACCTGCGCGATGGACGCCGACGCGATGGGCTCGACGTCGAACGTGGCAAACAGCTGCTCGGGCGGCGCGCCGAAGCTGGCCTCGATCTGGCGCCGCACGGCGTCGATGGGCACGGGGCGCACGTGGTCCTGCAGCACCTCGAGGCGCTCCACGAGCTGCGGCGGGATCAGGTCCGGGCGCGTGGAGAGGATCTGACCGAACTTGACGAAGGTGGGTCCGAGCTCTTCGAGCAGGCGCACCACGCGCAGCGCGAGGTCGGCGTGGGCGGCCTCGGCGGTGTCGGCGCCCGACAACAGCTCGGCGCGCGCTGCCGCGGTCGTGGTGGTGCGATCGCGCGACACCAGCGCCGCGAAGCCGTGGCGCGCCAACAAGGTCGCGATCTGCTGCGCACGCCGCGCGTCCTTCACCACGGCCGCCAGCGAGCGCGTGCCCGAGTACAGCGTGCGGATCAGCGACCGCGCCATCGCTCACTCGTCCTTGGAGCCGCCCGACGCGCGCGAGGTGTCGGTAGAGAACGGCACGCCCTCACCGGTGGCCGTCACGGGCACGCCAGGGAAGTCGTCTTCCATCATCTGTTGCAGGTTGTCCTCCGAGCGCTTGAGCCCGAGCTTGACCAGCGCCTCGCGCACCACGGGGTAGTCCTTGAGGATCCCCTGCACGCGCGGGCCGTCGAAGCGCAGCACGCGCGTAGGCGTCAGGCACAGCACCGTGGCGGAGCGCGCCTCGCCGAGCAGCGCCGCGATCTCGCCGAAGAACGCGCCGGACAGGAGCCGCGCGACCTCGCGCGTGGCGTCGATGCCGCCGATGCGCACGCTGAGCTCGCCCTCGAGCACCAAGAAGAACGAGTCGCCGAAGTCGCCCTCGCGCACCACCGCGTGGCCGGAGGCGAAGCGCTCTTCGGCAGCCACCGCCACCAGGCGCTTCCGCCCCGGCTCGTCCAGGAGCGCGAACAGCCTGGAGTGCTGGAGCAACAGGTCCGGCGGCAGGTCGGCCATGCACGGGACAATGCCCGCATGTGGCCCCTACGTCCACCCTGGCTCGAAGCGCGCGCCCCCGCGTGGGGCGGACGCCCATCCGCGGCGCACCGTGAGGCACGTGGGCGCGGCCTTGGCGCGTCGCGCCGCGCCCGTGCCAACATGCCGGCGATGCGCTCCCCCCTGCCCTTGGCGGCGCTCGCTGCCTCGCTCGCGAACGCGTGCACCCTCGTGGTCGTCGACGATCTGCTAGCACCGCCGGCGCCGTGCACCCAGCCCAGCGACTGCGCCGCCGGCTTCGTGTGCACCGCCGAGGAGTGCCAGCCAGCCGAGCCGTCGAAGGTCGCGCCGCCCGCGGGGACGCTCGTCGGCCCCGCGGGCGGCGACGTGACCGGTCCCGACGGCGTGCTGCTGGCGGTGCCGCCGGGCGCCCTCACCGACGACGCCGACGTGATCATCGAGCGCCAGTCGGCAACGAACGTCGCGCGCGGTTGCGCGGAGCGCAGCGCCTTCTACCGTGTCACGCCCGCGCTCACGCTGACCGCCGCCGCGGTGCTGTCGATCCCCGTGTCCGACTGCGAGGCGTGCGTGGTGTGCGCCGCGCCCACCGACGACGACGAGCCATGGACCGCGCTCGACGAGCCCCCGGTAGCACCGGCGGCCAGCGCGAGCGCGCTCGTCACCAGCACCGGCGCGGTGGTGGTGGCGGGGGTGGCGCTGTGACCGCGGCGCAGCGTCAGGCGCCGCGGCGTTCGTGGTGGCGTTGGTGGCCGCTCGTGAGCGCCGCGCAGGTGAGCTGCGTCGCCGACCTGCCGCCGCCGCCCGAGGTGCCGGTGGTGTACGCGCCGCCCACGCTGGTCACACAGCCCGCCGTCACGCTGCGCGGCTTCAAGCAAGCCTCCACCGCCATCGTGCTCGCCACCGGCGAGGTGCTGGTGCCGCTCGATGACGCCACCACGTGGACCGCGGCGGTGTCGCTGCAGCGCGGCACCAACGGGCTCAGCGTGGCCGCCGTCGACGCGCTCGACCGCCGCTCGACGTACGCGGCGGTGTCCATCGTGCTCGACGACGAGCCGCCGAGCGCACCAGCGATCGAGCCCGTCCCCCCTGTCACCCTGCATGACGAGGTGCGGCTCGCGGGCACCAAGACCCCCGGCGATCGACTGGTGGTCAACGGCGCCGTGCGCCCCACGGGGGCCGCCGACAACGCGATGTTCGCCATCGACATCGACCTGCTCGCGGGCGCCAACCTGCTGCGCGTGGCGACGCTCGACGCCGCCGGCAACGAGAGCCCGCCGCTGGAGCTCACCGTCGAGCGCGCGGCCGCGGTGCCGTTCACCGTGGTGCCGCCGCCGGCCACCGTGGCCACGTCGTCGCTGTCGTTGACCGGTACGCGTGGCCCGGGCGTGGAGGTGCTGCTCGGCAGCACGGTGGTTGTGCCCGCGGCCGACAGCGCGGGCGCGTGGAGCCACCCGGTGACGCTCGTCCCCGGCGCCAACCACTTCGACCTCTCGGCGCGCATCGCGCTCGAACCCGACAGCGAGGTCAACAGCGACGTCGACGTCTTCTTCGACGACGCCGCCGCCCTGCTCGTGGTCGCCGAGCCCACCGCGGGGAGGTTCGTCGACGTCCCATTGCTCGACGTCGCGGGCACGGTCGACGACGCCAGCGCCGTCGTCGTCGAGGTCTGCGTGGGCGCCTGCGCCGACGACGCCGACTTCTCGGCCGCCACCCTCGCCGGCGGCGACTTCTCGGCCACCATCGACCTGAGCGGCCGCGGCGACCTCGTCGACGGCGCGGTGGCCGACGTGGTGGTGCGCGCCACCGATGCGGCGGGCCAGCGCTCGAGCGTGACCGTGAGCGTGCTGCTGGGTCGCGCGCCGGTCACCGCGGCGGCCGCGCAGCTCGGCGACGTGAGCGCCGGGGACTTCTATGTCGAGGGGCGCGCCTTCCTCGACGCCGGGGGCGCGGCCTGGGTGCAGCTCGACGCCGACGGCCCGCCCTGGCAGCTCGATGTCGAGCGCATCTCCGACGTCGCGGCCGCGGGCGCGAGCGCGCCGCGCGTGGCGGCCATGACGGGCGGCGTGGCCGCGGTGGTGCTCGAAGACAGCGCGGCCGCCAGCGTCGCCGCCGGCGAGCTCGGCTTGGTGTACGCCGAGGTGACGCCCGCCGGCGCCACGCGCACGGTGGTGGCGCAGGGCGACGTGGGCAGCGCCGTGGCGTCGGCCGACGTGGCAGTGGGCGCCGGGGGCTCCCTGGTGGCGTTTGCTCGCGCCGACGAGGTGCTCGTGGCCGTCGAGCAAGCGGGTGGCATGGCGTTCGACGCGCCGCTGGTCATCAGCGACGCCACCACGGTGGCGCCGGCGCACGTACGCGTGGCCTCGCTCGGCAGCGGCGCCCTGGTGGTGACCTGGCGCGAGACGTCCGACCGCGACGGCGCCCTCGACGACGTCGACGTGGTGGGCCGCGCGCTGGCCGCCGACGGCACGGCGCTCGGCCCCGTGGTGCTCTGGTCCACGGGCGCGACCGACTCTACGGCGCCCGAGGTCGCCGACCTCGACGGCGACACGGCGCTCGTGGGGTGGCTCGAAGGCGGCGCGGCCTTGGTCGGCGTCATCGACGTGAGCGCGCTCGCCGGCGGCAGCGCGCCCGTGGTGCTCGACGCGAGCGCCGTCGCCGGCGGCGGCACGGCGTCGGCGCTGTCGGTCGCCGCGGACGCTGGGCGCATGGTGGTGTGTTGGATCGACGACGGCGCCGGTCTGGTGGGCGCCAATGCGCCCGGCCTTGTGCTGCGCTCGAGCACCAGCGGGCTCGCCGGGCTCGGCGGCGCCGTGGTCATGAGCGACGCGCCGGTGGCGTCGGCGGCCTGCGACGTGCAAGGCACCACGGCACACGCGACCTGGCTCTCGAGCGGCACCATGTACCTGCAACCCCGGGTCTTGCCATGAACCGCACCGCGCTCTCCTTGGTCGCGCTGCTCGCCCTCGCCGCGCCGGCGCTCGCCGTGGAGACCGGCGACACCTGCAAGGTGCGTGCGTCGCTCACGATCACCATGAAGGGCGCGGCGGGCATCATCGACGCCACCATCGATCGAGGGACGCTGGTGGAGGTGCTGTCGGTGGGCGACCAGGGCTATGCGCGCGTGCGCGCGGGCGAGATGGTGGGCTCGGTGTCGACGCTCGATCTCGAGAGCGCCTGTTCGGGCGCGCTGCGCACCTGCCGCCTGAAGGCGCCGGTGATGATGTACGAGGAGAACCGCAGCGACTCCAAGTCGTATCGGCTCAAGGAGGGCGCAGCGCTCTCGGTCCTCAAGCGCGGCAAGACGTGGGCGGCCGTGCGCATCGAAGACCTGAGCGGCTTCGTCCGCGCCGACGACGTCACCAAGAGCTGCGTGCCGCTCGACGACGACGGGGCGGCGCGCGCCGGCGAGCCCGAGGCCGGCGTCGAGACCGTGGAGCGCGGCGAAGGCCCCGGCGTCTTGGCCATGCCGTTCCTCGTCGAGGGCGCGGCGCCCATCGGTCCCGCTGACGCGCTGCTCGACGTGCTCTTTGACCGCCTCTTGTATTTCCGACCCGACGCCGGGCGCGTCGGCGCCGATGGCGCGCGAGATCTTGCGTGGTCGGCGCAGATCGCGGCCGCTGCCAAGCGAGCGCGCGGCGCCGAGATCGCGTTCGCGCTCATCGGGCGCCTGAGCCTCGAGCCGCCCACCAAGGACGACCCGCTCACCGAGCGGTACCTGCTGCAGGTGGCGCTGGTCGACGCCAAGACGGGCAAGGTGCTCAAGGGCGCGCGGGTGCGCCCCAGCCTGCGCCCCGAGGACGACTGGGCTGATCGCACGCTGGCCGCGCTCCTGCCCGCGCTCCCGGCGGCGCCGGGCGCGCGGCCGCCTCCCGTGCCCGGCAAGAAGACCGAGCTCGGCCCCGCGGACCAGCCCGTCGACGCGCCGCCGCCGCCGACCC
>CAZONM010000344.1:0-6560 GCA_964580865.1 uncultured Myxococcales bacterium
GGGTCAGCGAGCGAGAACGCGTGGGCGGTCTCCGTGAGCACCACGGCCCACAGCCGATCGCCGTCGACGAGCAGGCGCGACACGGCGTGCCCCGCAAGGAGCGTGGTCACGACCCGCGCCACCACCTCGCCGAGCCCCAGCGCCGCGGCCGGGTCCACGGGGGCGCTCGCGGCGGCGGCGGGATCGCCGACGACCTCGGTCTGCGCACGAGCGGTCGCAGCCGCCGCGACGACGGTGACCGCGAGGATGGCAGCGGCATGATGAGCGAAGCGCGCGCGCATGGTGGACCTCCGCGGTGTCCACCTGGCACGGTTCGCGCCTGCGACGCACCAGGACCGGTCGCGTCACCATGCGCTGCGTGTCGCGCACGTCCCTCGGCGGTGCGCGAGAGCCCACAGCGTCGTGTGGGCTCACGCCCCAGCCATGAACTTCAGCGGGTCGTCGAAGTACCCCATGTCCTGGTAGCTCTTCTCCGACTCCTTCCAGCCGCCCGCGTGCCACGCGGCGGCCTCGTCGAGCTGGCTTTGCTGCCACGCGGTGGGCGGGTGCTCGCGCTCCCACAGCATCATCATGAAGCGGGGCATCAAGAGCGTCTCCACGCCGGTGCCGGCGGCCGACCGCATGTTCGCGAGCCACTCGTCCTCGGTGAGCAGGCGATCGGCCACGGAGGGATCGATGACCATGCGCGCGCGCGTGCCGTCGGGCCGCTCCACGTGCAGGCATGCGGCCACGTGGTTGACCACCACGGAGTAGCCGTTCTTCGACGTGTCCTTCTCGATGACCAGGTCGCCGCCCTTGGTAATCGCCCAGAGCTTCTCGGTGTGCACGCCCTGGTCCTCGAGCAGCTTGGCCACGGTGTGCGCGCGAAAGAAGCAGCCGTCGGCGACGAAGCTCCAGGGGATGTCGGCGGTGGCGGCGGCGCGGAAGAGGCGCTCGGCCTCGACGAGCGGCACGGCGCCTCGCAGGCTGGTGCCGTTCTTGGCGCGCAGCACCTCCTGCAAGCGCAGCGCGAAGCCCGCGGGCATGGGGCGCGCGCCGGAGCCGGTGGGCGCGCCGGGATCGATGAGCTTGGCGCCCGCCGCAGCCTCGTCGAGGCGCTGGCCGGCGAGCGCCAGCACCGCGTCGCGCAGCGCGGCGCGCTCCGCCGGCGACGTGGGGGCCGCCGGGCTCGCCTCGAGGAGGCCGAGGGCGAGCCCGAGGTCCTTGGGCACCTCGGCGCCGAAGACCGCGCGGAGCTGCTGCAGGCGGGCCGGCGAGAGCGTGGTCACGCCCTCAGTATCGCGCGCCGCGTGCCTTTGGCGCTCGGGGCCCGCGCGGGAGGGGAGTTTGCGCCCCGGTGTTGCCGTGCGATGGGCGCGCCCATGTGCAGACGTCCCGTCGCTCACCTGTTCGTGCTCACCTTGGTCGCGGTGGTCGGCTGCGTCGATGGGCCCCCGGCGCAAGAGGGCGAAGGCGAGGGCGATCCCGGCGAGGGCGAGGGTGAGGGTGATCCCGGCGAGGGCGAGGGCGAGGGCGAGGGCGAGGGCGACGAGCCGTGCGCGTTCTCCACCCCCGGCGCCGCCGATCGCGCGCGCGTGGTGGTGGTGAGCCACGCCACCAATGGCGGCACCACCATCCGCACCCTCACGCTCACCGGCACCACCCTCGACGACGACGGCGTGCGGCTCGACGTGGGCACCGACGTGCGCCGCATGGAGTTCGTGCCCGACGGCAGCGTGCTCTTGGCGCTGGGCGAAGACGGCCTGTTGGTGAGCGTAGCGGTGACCGCGGTCGATCAGCTCACGGTCATCGGCAGCGTGCGGTTGCCCGCCGCCGGCTACGGCGACCTGCGCCTCGCCGCCGACGGGCGCACGGCCTGGGTGGTGGGCTCCAACGTCACCGAGGACACGAGCGGCGTGTACGTGGTCACGGTGAAGTGTGACGGCACCGTGACCCACGACGCGGGCGCCGCCCACGGGCTGCGCCTCAGCACGTCGTTGGCGCCGCTCGGCGACGGCCGTGCGGTACTCTTGGGCGGGCAGGCGGCGTTCGACCCCATCGACAACGACGACACGCGCCTCTTGCAGCTCGGCCCGCCCGTGACCGAGGTGGCGGCCTTCGACCTCTGGGGCGACGCCGTGGGCGCCACGCGCATCGCCGCCAGCCCCGACGGCGCGCTGGTGGCGGTGCCGAACAACTCCATGTTCTCGGCGCTGGCGGGCACCGTGAAGCTGTTCTCCGTGGCCGGTGACGTCGTAGCGGAGCTCGACGACGCCACGGGCATGGAGACCCCCAGCGAGGCGTTGTTCTCGCCCTCGGGCGAGCTCTTGCTCGTGTCCGACTGGGAGGCCGACGCCGTGCACCTCTTCGACGTCCGCGCCGACACGTTGGCGCCCGTGGGGCAGGTGAGCGGCGTAGGGCTCGCCGAGGCGCTCGCCGTGGTGGCGCGCGGCGCCCACGCCGGGCTGGTGCTCGCCGCGGCCACCAACGCCGTGGGCAACGTGCAGCTCCTGCAGATCAGCGGCACGGCCGTGGACGACCTCGGCCAGGTGGACCTCGGTGACGGCGTCGAGGACATCCCCTGGGCCATCGCCGTGCAACCCTGAGGCGCGAGGACCGTCATGGAACCCATCGTGCCCGCACCACCCCTGGAGCTCCTCGAGGCGCTGCAGCGAGCCACGGTGCTGAAGAACGGCCTGTTGACGCTCGCGCTGTGGATCGCGGTGTTCGGCGGGCGCGGGCTCATCCTGCGCGGGCTGAAGACGCGCGGCCTGCGCACCGACGAGCTGCGCCGGGTCACGGCCAGCACGCGCAGCGCCATGTTGGTCGTGCTGGTGGTGGGCACCGGGGCCCTGTGGTTCGACGAGCTGAAGCTGGTGGCGCTGTCGCTCGCCGCCGTCGCCGCCGCCATCGTACTTGCCACCAAGGAGCTGATCATGTGCGCCGGCGGCTCATTCCTGCGCTCGTCGTCGCGCTCGTTCGAGGTGGGCGACCGCGTGGAGCTCGGCGGCGTCCGCGGCGACGTCGTCGACACCACGCTCTTCACCACCACCATCCTCGAGGTGGGCCCGAGCACCGTGGGGCACCAGCGTACGGGCCGCGCGGTCACGGTGCCGAACAGCATGATCTTCACGCACCCGGTCACCAACGAGTCGTACGCCGACGTCTTCGTGCTGCACGCCTTCCCGGTGTGCGTGCGCGCCGACCCGCGCTGGCGGCAGGCGGAGCGCGCCCTCCTGTCGGCCATGGTGGCGGAGATGCAGCCCTACGCCGACGAGGCGCGCCAGTTCTTCGAGCGCGCGGCGCGCGAGCAGCACATCGAGGTGCCGCCGCAGGAGCCGCGCGTGCTCGTACAGGTGGAGGCCGGCGACGTGCTGCGGCTGTGGTGTCGGCTGCCCGCCCCGGCGCGCGAGAAGGGCACCGTGGAGCAGGCCGTGCTGCGGCGCTTCCTCGACGCCAGCCACGGCGCGGGGTCGGGCGCGCCGGTGCCCGCTCCGTGAGGCTCGTGCCGCGCGCGCTCCAGCTCCGGTAGGCGCACCTCCCACCTCGACGCGGTCGTTGGCGCACTGTGTCGACGTGGGCGTGCGACCGCGTCCTACCGACGTCAGCGCATCGTCCGCCCGACGGAGAGCGCCGATCGACCGAAGGACTGCGGCCCCATGCTCGCCGAACCTCACCCGTGACCACGGAGGAGCTCGTGCGATCTGCGGCGCACCTCACCATGACGGCCCTCACGCTCCTTGGCACCGCCTGCCAAGTGGAGAGCCTGTTCCCCGTGCGCGTGGGTGACGGCGCGGCGCGCCTCACCGTGCAGAACTCGGGCGTGCTGCTCTCGGTGATCAACACCGATACGACGTGCGGCTTCGGCAACGCCGACGTGATGGCCGACTACACCGTGGAGGGCGAGGTAGGACAGGTCGGCAAGGTGACCTGGACCGTGCGGGGCTGTGAGCTCGACTACGGCCTCGACCCTGCCGCCGAGCCGGTCACCGTGAGCAGCGATTGCACCGGCGCCGAGACCCGCGTCAAGGGGCGCCTCATCGTCGACGCCACGCGCACCATCGAGGGCCTGCTCACGGGCAACCCCGAGACCCCGGTGGTGCCGCAGTCGCCCGACGCCGTGACGCTCACGCTGCACGCCGTGGTGTTCGGCTATCGCGCACAGATGGGCGAGGCCGCCGCCAGCGCGCTCATGAAGCAGGGCGTGATCGACATGAAGGCCAGCGTGCACCTGGCGCGAAGCGCCTCGCTCGGCGTGTGCTCGATCCCCACCAACGCCATCACCATCGACTCCTTGGTGGTGACCGACGCGGCCTACGAGATCGATGACGGCGAGGGCCACGTCTTCGACGTGCCGGTGCGCCGCGCCGACCTGTCCGCCCAGGTGGGCTCGTACCGGGGGCGCGAGAACGAGATCAAGGGCACCATCAACGTGTGGAACGACACCGTCGACCTGGCGCACGATCAGAAGCTCGATCCGACCTTCGACCCGGCGTCGTTCGTCGAGAGCTTCGCCTGCGTCGAGGACCTGCAGCTGCCGCTGGAGTACGCCTGCGAGTCGCTGGCGCCGCGGCTCGCCGAGGGCGCGGCCAAGCTGACCATCAACACCGTGGGGAACTTGGTGTCGGCCTTCTCCAAGGACACCACCTGCGGCCTCAAGAGCGCGGCGGTGCGCGCGGCGGCCGAGGTGACGGGTACCGTGGGGCGCGAGGGCGGCACGGCGACCTATCGCATCGACGAGCCCTGCGTCATCGACTTCGGTGAGGCGCGCGTCATGCCCGGGGACTGCGCGGGGTACGCGCCCGTCATCTCGGGGCGCGTGGCGTTCACCGGCAGCCTCGAGGTGCGCGGGCGCCGCACGGGTAACCCCGACGAGCCCATCATCCCCATGTCGCGCGACGCCGCGACCCTGCGCTTCCGCCTGGTGCTCGAGGACACGGCAGTGCAGGGCGCGGCCCCCGAGATCATGGAGGTGGCGCACGGCGCGGTCACGGGCACCATGTACCCGCGGCTCGCCATCGACACCGTGACGGGCGCGTGTTCGGTGGACACGCCGGTGGTGAGCTTCGAGGACGTCGCGTGGGAGCCGGGGGTGGCCGCGACCATCCGCGCCAGCGGCAACGCGCTCGGCATCACCATCGAGAGCTCGAACCTCGACGCGCAAAACGGCAAGAAGGGCGAGCGCGAGAACTTCCTCGAGGGCGAGATCGTGGTGGGCGGCGAGCGCTACGACATCCCGCTCGACGGCGGCGAGCCCACGCTCGATCCCGGCTACGACGCCGACGCGTTTCGCGAGGGCTACCTGTGTGGCGCCGTGCGCGAGCCCACCTCCGACGACGAGTGCGACATGCACCAGGTCATCGCCGACGGCGTGGCGCGCCTCATCATCCAGACCGCGGGCACCATCGCGGGCGCCATCAACGCCGACGAGAGCTGCGGCTTCTCGAACAAGATGGACGTGCTGAAGAACCCCACCAACGTCGAGGGGCGGGCCGGCCAGATGGGCTCGCTCACGTGGGCGGTGCACGACTGCCGCGTGGGTCCGGGCGCCACGCCCGCGGTGTACGCCACCGACTGCATCGGCGGCACCACGCACTGGGTGGGCAACGCCAACGTCGACTCCACGCGCACCGTGCGCGGCATGCGCGAGGACGTCGAGGTGCCGCTGCTCGGCCGCGTGGCCGACTCCATCGCGCCCCAGAGCCCCGAGTCGGTGGACCTGTGGCTCACCGACGTGGCCCTCGACGAGTTCTCGTCGTGGGCCCTGGCCCCCGGGCAGCAGGAGCCGCTCGGCACCCTCACGATCCACGGCGGCACGCTCAACGCGTTCCTCAAGCCCATCACGGGGTGGAGCGAGGACCAGCAGCGCTACACGGTGGCCACGCCCGTGGCCACGCTGCAGGGCGTGCACCTGCAGAACGCGCAGGTCACCCTGCAGGCGCAGGGCATGACCTTCGTCCTCGACGTGGCCGACTCGAACCTGTTCGCGGTCAACGGGCGCGCGGGGCTGGCAGAGAACGTCATCAACGGCACCGTCACCATCGACGGCGACGTGGTGCAGATCGGCGGCGCGCTCAACCCCGAGTACGACGCCGAGGAGCTGTCGGCGAGCTGGGCGTGCAACGTGGCGCCCGAGATGGGCGCGTGCGCGCAGGTGGGTCGCTCCGACGTGGGGATCGCGGCCCTCCTGTTGATGGTCACCGCGCGCTGGCGTCGCCGCCGGGCGTGAGGTCCGGCCGGTCGGGGCCTGCCCGTCGAGCGGTGCACGCGGCGCGTCGCGACAAATGTCCCCGGAAGAGGCGCAGCGGCGATCGCGGATCGCGTTTGCCGCTGCACGCGCATCGGGTAGCGTGCGCCCGGGTGCGCCATGGCGACACACGAACGTTTTTTCTTGCGGATGATCCTCGGCGTCGCGCTGGCCAGCGCGGTCGGCTGTGAAGCGTGCGTGCCGAGCGCGAGCGAGGGCGAGGGTGAGGGCGAGGGTGAGGGCGAGGGTGAGGTTGAGGGTGAGGGCGAGGGTGAGGGCGAGGGTGAGGGTGAGGGCGAGGGTGAGGGCGAGGGTGAGGGCGAGGGTGAGGGCG
>CAZONM010000345.1:0-6540 GCA_964580865.1 uncultured Myxococcales bacterium
CGCGGCCGCGGCGCCCTGCCCCAGCGAGCCCTCGGGGATGAGCGCCGTCAGGCCGGCGCGCACCGCGTCGTCGTCGCCGTCGTCGGCGGCGGCGGCCAAGGCCTGCACGCCCGCCTCGAGCGCGTCGCCGGGCACGCCCGCGACGCGGCCGATGAAGATCTTCGGGTGGCGCGTCTTGGCGAGCTCCTCGCCAGACTTCTGCAGCTCCTCGAAGAGCTTCTCGCCCGGCCGGATGCCCGAGAACACGATGTCGATGTCGTCGAAGGGGCGCAGGCCCGACAGGCGGATCATGTCCTTCGCCAGGTCGACGATCTTCACGGGCTCGCCCATGTCGAGGATGAAGATCTCGCCGCCCTCGCCCATGGCGCCCGCCTGCAAGACCAGCTGGCTCGCCTCGGGGATGGTCATGAAGTAGCGCACCATCTCGGGGTGCGTGACCGTCACCGGGCCGCCCTTCAAGATCTGCTCACGGAAGATGGGGATGACGCTGCCAGCGCTGCCGAGCACGTTGCCGAAGCGCACGGCGACGAAGCGGGTGCCCGAGAACTGCCGGTCGAGGTCGGTGACCACCAGCTCGGCCACACGCTTGGAGGCCCCCATCACCGACGTGGGCCGCACCGCCTTGTCGGTGGAGATGAGCACGAAGGCCACGGCGCCGTGCAGGCCCGCCAGGCGCGCCACCGTGCGCGTGCCGAGCACGTTGTTCTTGATGGCCTCGCCCGTGTTCTTCTCCATCATCGGCACGTGCTTGTGGGCGGCGGCGTGCAGCACCACGGCGGGCTCGTGCTCCGAGAAGATGGCGTCGATGCGGGCCTCGTCGGTGACGTCGGCGATGAGCGGGACGATGGTGGCGCCGGGGTGCGCGGCGCGCAGCTCGCGATCGATCTCGAAGAGCGCACCCTCGGCGCGCTCGAGCAGCAACAGCGCCTTCGGCCCAAAGCGCGCGACCTGACGCGCGAGCTCGGAGCCGATGGAGCCGCCGGCGCCGGTCACCGCCACCACGCGGTCGGTGAGGAACTTGTGCAGCAGCGTGTCGTCGAGCTGCACCGGCTCGCGCCCGAGCAGGTCCTCTACTTGCACGTCGCGCACGCGGCTGACGCTGACGTTGCCTTGCACGATCTCGTAGAGGCCCGGGATGACGCGCGCGCGCACGGGCACGCGCTCGCACAGCTCGAGGATGCGGCGGAATTCGGCGCGCGAGGCGCGCGCGATGGTGATGATCACGTGATCGACGCCGTGCTCGTGCGAGAGGCGCGCGACGTCGTCGGTGGTGCCGAGCACCTTGACGCCGCCGATGACGGTGCCGAGCTTCTCTTTGTCGTCGTCGACGAAGCCCTTGATCTCGATATCGGCGTCGGCGCGGCCCAAGATCTCGCGCGCGGCCAAGGCGCCGGCGCGGCCGGCGCCCACGAGCAGCACGGGCTTCTTGCGCTTGCCCTTGCCGCCCGCCGCATGCTCGAACGACTCGTGCAGCCCGCGGCGCACCACGCGCAGCCCGAGCACGCCCACGAAGGCGAACACGCCGTCCATGGCGAGCACCGAGACGGGCAGGCGCGCCAAGTCGAGGGCGTCGAACGGCAGGAAGCGCACCACCACCAACGGCAGCGTGCCGAGCGCGGCGGCGCGCACGAAGGCGCCGAGCTCGCGCAGGCCCACGTAGCGCCAGACGAAGGCGTACACGCCCATGGCGCGCAGCGCGAGCAGCTGCAGGCCCACCACGACGGGCGCGATGGCAGTGGCGCGCTGCAGCCACACCTTGGGGATGGCGAGCTCGAAGCGCAAGAGGAACGCGAGGTAGAGCACGGCCACCAGCACGGCGGCGTCGAAGACGTAGTGCAGCGGGCGCCGCAGCAGGAAGCTCCACCAGGGCTTGCTCGAGCTTGCTTGCACAGTGGGGTCCACGCGCTCCGCGGCGCCTCGGGTGGGGTGATCCAACCGGATGAGTGTCCGGATGGGCGCCGGGCGTTCTGCCCCAACGGATCACGGATGGAAAGGCGGCCCTTGGCCGACGGAGACCGCGGCGCGGGGGTTGCGGCGCGTCGCGTTGGAGGCAAGATTGACGACGAGCGCGCCATGTGGGGCGCGCTGCCGCAGGGAGTTCCGTGAGCGCACGGGACCAGCATGGGCTGCTCGAGCTCGGCCTTCACGCGCGTGTGCGTGGGACCGAGGTGGGCGGAGCCTGCGCGCACGCATCGACGCGCGAGGGAATGAGAGCATGACGGACAAGGCTATGGGGCGGGCGACGGAGCGCATCGGTGTCATCGGCCTCGGCTACGTGGGGCTGCCGGTGGCCTTGGCGTTCGCGCGCACCTTCAAGGGCACGGTGGGGTTCGACATCAACGGCGCGCGCGTCGACGAGCTGAACCGCGGGCACGACCGCACCGGCGAGCACACGGCGCACGACCTCAAGGAGGCTGGGCTCGTCGCCACCAGCAAGCTCGAGGACCTGAGGGGCTGCACGCTCTTCGTGGTGGCGGTGCCCACGCCCGTCGACGACACCAAGCGCCCCGACCTGACGCCGCTCGTGAAGGCGAGCGAGACCGTGGGCCGGGTGCTCACGAAGGGCGCCGTGGTGGTGTACGAGTCCACCGTGTACCCCGGCGTCACCGAGGACGTGTGCGGGCCCGTGCTCGAGCGGGTCTCGGGCCTCAAGCGCGGGGTCGACTTCTTCCTCGGCTACTCGCCCGAGCGCATCAACCCGGGCGATCGCGAGCACACGCTCGAGCGCATCACCAAGATCGTCTCGGGCGAGAACGCGGAGACGCTCGAGCGCGTGGCGGCCGCCTACGGCGCCATCATCAAGGCCGGCGTCTATCGCGCGCCGAGCATCCAGGTGGCCGAGGCCGCGAAGGTCATCGAGAACACGCAGCGCGACCTCAACATCGCGCTCATGAACGAGCTGGCCATCATCTTCGAGAAGAAGGGCCTGCGCACGCGCGACGTGCTCGACGCCGCCGGCACCAAGTGGAACTTCCTCAAGTTCGCCCCCGGCCTGGTGGGCGGACACTGCATCGGCGTGGACCCGTACTACCTGACCACCATGGCCGAGGGCATGGGCTACCACCCGCAGGTGATCCTGGCGGGGCGCCGCATCAACGACGGCATGGGCGCGTACGTCGCCCAGAAGCTCGTGAAGATGCTGGTGCACGCCGAGCGGCCGGTGAAGAACGCGCGCGTGGGCGTGCTCGGGCTCACCTTCAAGGAGGACGTGCCCGATCTGCGCAACAGCCGCGTGCCCGACATCCTGGGTGAGCTGCGGCAGTTCGGCTGCGAGGTGCTGGTGCACGATCCGCTCGCCGACGCGGCCGAGGCCAAGCACGAGTACGGCGTGGAGCTGGTGCCGTGGAGCGCGCTCAACGACCTCGACGCCATGGTGCTGGCCGTGAGCCACCGCGCGTTCGTGGCGATGGCGCCGGGCGATCTGCTGGCGCCGCTCAAGCGCGGGGGCGTGGTGGTGGATGTGAAGTCGATGCTCGGGCCCGCGCGGGTCGAAGGGGCGCGGTATTGGAGCCTGTGAGGGGAGACGGGTCGAGGGCGCCGCTCGCGCCGCCTGAGCCCGCGCCGACGGCAGTGCCGGAGGCGCCCGTCGCCGACCGCGCCGCGCCCGCGAGCGTCGACGAGCCCGGCGTGCTCGGCAAGGTCTGGGCGATCCTGGCGCCCGCCGAGCGCCGTCAGCTGCTCGCGCTCCTGCCCGCCGTCGTCGTCATGGCGCTGTTCGAGACGGCCGGCGTCGCCTCCATCGTGCCCTTTCTCGGCCTGCTCTCCGACCCCGCCGCCATCGAGAAGCACGCGCTGCTGCGCGCCTGGTATCAGGCGGGCGACTTCACCTCGCCGAACAGCTTCTTCTTCGTGGTTGGCCTGGCCGTGCTTCTGCTGGTGACGGTCGGCAACGCCATCTCGGGCGCGACCACCTGGGCGCTGCTGCGCTTCTCGTGGATGGGCAACCACACGCTGTCGCTGCGCCTGCTCGGCGACTACCTGAGGCGGCCCTACGAGTTCTTTCTCGCGCAGAACACCGCCGACCTCTCGAAGAACATCCTCTCCGAGGTGCAGTCGGTGGTGACCGGCGTGCTGGTGCAAGGCGTGCAGCTCACGGCGCGCGGCTGCGTGGTGCTCTTCGTGGTGGCCAGCCTCGTCGTGCTCGATCCCGTGATGGCCGCGGGCGTCGCCGTCGCCTTCGGCGGCGTGTACGGCGCCATCTTCCTGGCGGTGCGACGGGCGCTCACGAACATGGGCACGGAGCGCGTGGCCATGAACCAGCAGCGCTACCGGCTCGCCGCCGAGGCGCTCGCCGGCGTGAAGGAGCTGAAGCTCTACGGCCTGGAAGAGACGGTGCTTGCTCAGTACGCGCAACCCTCGACGACGTTCGCCACGCTGCAGGCGCGCCACGCGGTGCTGGCGCAGCTGCCGAAGTTCGCGCTCGAGACCATCGCGTTTGGCGGCGTGCTCGCCATGGTGCTGTACCTGCTCGGCGCCGGGCGCTCGCTCACCGACTCGCTGCCCGTGCTGGGCCTGTACGCGTTCGCCGCCTACCGCATGCTGCCAGGCTTGCAGGTGGTGTTCGCGGGCATGACCACCATCCGCTTCCAGCTCGGCGCGCTCGGCGTGCTGTACCGCGACCTCGATCGCACCACCGACGTCCCCGCGCCGGCGCGCGAGGTGCCGGAGGTGCGCTTCGAGTCGGCGCTGGTGCTCGACGACGTGCGCTACCACTACGCGAGCGCCCCGCGGTCCGCGCTCGACGGCGTCAGCCTGCGCTTGGGCCGCGGCGAGTGGCTGGCGTTGGTCGGCGCCACCGGCGCGGGCAAGTCCACGCTCGTCGACGTCATGCTCGGGCTCTTGCCGCCCACCAGCGGGCGGCTGCTCGTCGACGGCGGCGAGCTCGACGACACGCGCCGGCGGGGCTGGCAGCGGGTGGTGGCCTACGTGCCGCAGCAGATCTTCCTCGCCGACGACACCGTGGCGCGGAACATCGCGTTCGGGCTGCCGTCGCACGCCGTCGACCAGGAGCGCCTGCGCTGGGCGGCGCGCGTGGCGCAGATCGACGACTTCGTCACCGAGCAGCTGCCGAAGGGCTACGACACGCCGATCGGCGAGCGCGGCATTCGGCTCTCGGGCGGCCAGCGTCAGCGCATCGGCGTCGCGCGCGCGCTCTATCGCCGGCCGAAGCTCCTGGTGCTCGACGAGGCCACCAGCGCGCTCGACAACGAGACCGAGGCGCGTTTTTTCGCCGCGCTCGAGTCGGAGCTAAGCGAGACCGCGGTGGTGTCGATCGCGCACCGGCTCACCACCACGCGCGGCTTCGATCGCATCCTCGTGCTCGAGCACGGGCGCGTGGTGGATGAGGGGAGCTACGACGAGCTGGCGGGGCGCGTGGAGATGTTTCGCATGGTGCGCACCGAGGGCGCGGGGTGAGCGCGCGCGGCGCGATCGTGGATGCGCATCACGTACCTCTCGAACCAACGCATCCCCTCGCGCGCGGCCAACGGCGTGCAGACCATGCGCATGTGCGCGGCCATGGCCGCACTCGGGCATGAGCTCACGCTCTACTGTCGCCCGGGGACGGAGCGCGACGATCCCTTCGCGTACTACGGCCTCGAGCGCCGCTTCCGCTACCGCCCGCTGGCGCCGTCGCGCATGCGCGGGCTGCGCACCGCCGCGCACGTCTGGCAGAGCAGGCGCGCGGTGCGCACCGCGCCGCCCGACCTGTTGTACGGGCGCGACCTCTTCGCCCTCGCCGCCAACGCGCGACGCGGCATCCCGCTCATGATCGAGGCGCACCGCACGCTCGAGGGACACCCGGTGGAGCTCGCCGTCTTCGAGTGGCTGCGCGCGCAGCCGACGTTCACGAAGCTCATCACGAACTCGGGCGGCCTGCGCACGTGGTTCCTAGCGCGCTTCCCGTCGCTGCGCCCGGCGCAGGTGCAGGTGGAGCCCGGCGCTGCGGTGCCGCTTGACGACGTCACCACGGCGGCGACCTTGCCGGGGAGGCCGGGCGCGCTGCGCGTGGGCTATGTCGGCCACCTCTACCGCGGGCGCGGCGTCGAGCTCTTGCTCGAGCTCGCCGAGCGCGCCGCCGACGTCGACGTCTTCCTGGTGGGCGGCGCCGAGGGCGACCTCGCGCACTGGCGCGCGCGCAGCACCCCCGCCAACGTGCACTTCCTCGGCCACCGCCCGCCGAGCGCGGTGCCACGCTACCTGCTCGCGTTCGACGTGCTGGTGGCGCCCTATCAGCGGCGGGTCTTCGTCGACGGCGGGGCGGAGACGTCGGCGGTGATGTCGCCCCTCAAGCTCTTCGAGTACCTCGCGAGCGGGCGCCCCATCGTGTGCTCGGATCTGCCGGTCTTGCGCGAGGTCCTCGACGACACGGTGGCCAAGCTCGTGCCGCCCGACGACGTCGGCGCGTGGCTCGGCGCCCTCGACGAGCTGCGCGCGCCTGAGCGACGCGCCGAGCTCGGCGCCGCCGGCCGCGCGCGCTTCCTCGCGCGTCACACCTGGGAGAGCCGCGCGCGCCGCGTGCTCGAGCATGTTCCGCCGCCT
>CAZONM010000346.1:0-6539 GCA_964580865.1 uncultured Myxococcales bacterium
GCGGCGGCGGCGGCGGCGGCGGCGGCGGCGGCGGCGGCGGCTGGGGAGGCTGCGGATGACCCGTGGCTACATCATGCTCGAGGCGCTCGTCTCCGGCGCGCTGCTCGCGGTCGTCCTCGGAACCACGCTATCCCTCATCGGCTCCTATCGGGTCGAGGTCACCATGGCGGCGCGACGCGCGGAGGCATCTTCGCTCGCCATGGCCACGGCCGACGAGCTGATGGCACGCCCGCACACGACGGGATCGCAGGCGCTCGCGAGCGTAGCCAACCACCCGGGCTTCCGCGTGGGCTGGACCATCGCCAACGCAGCCACCACGTCGACGCCGCCGTTGCCCAGCGCCAGCGCCCTGCACCGCATCTCGGTGACGGTGGAGTACCCCACCAGCCAGGGCCCGCAGACCATGGTCATCGAGCGCCTCAAGAGGAAGTTCCCGTGGCCGTGAAGCGCGCGTCGCTCCCGGGGTTCACGCTCCTCGAGCTCATCCTCGGAGCGTCGCTCGCGCTCATGATCGCGGGCGCCGCCATGGGCGTGCTGCTCGGCGTGCAGCAGATGCAACGCGACGCGCAGAGCCGCAACGCCATCGCGCGCGACGCGCAATTCGCCGTCGAGCACTTGGGCTACGACCTGCAGTACCTGGGCGTGGGCGTGCCGCGCGGCACCAGCCTCGACTCCGTCACCGGCGAGCTGCGTCCCGCCGTGCGCATCGGCACCGCGACGTACCTCGCCTTCATCGGCGACCTGCCGTACCCGAATTCCGAGCTCAACGGCATCGCGGTGTTGAACGACATCAAGGGCGAGACCACGCCGCCCGACGGCGGCGGCGACGACGAGGTCATCGTGACGTCGGAGCTGTCGCCGTGCGCGCCGGAGGCGACCGGCGCCTCCACCTACTCATGCCAGCAACACCTGGTGGTGGCGCTGCCCATCGGCGCCACCAGCGCCGACAACTGCGTCGAGGGCGCAGCGAACCGGCGCCTCTGCCCCTGGGGCCTCGGCAAGTGGCAGAGCGACGGCGGCGGCTCGGTCTCGCTGGTGTTCACGGGTCCCCAAGGACGGTGGGCGCACCGCCGCTGGTCGATCGGCAACTGGACCAGCGTCGGCCAGGCCGCGGGCCCGCACCTGAGCCACATCGGCACCTTCGACCTGCCGCGCGCGCAGTTCACTGCCAACACGTCGGCGGCCAGCACGGTGGCGCAGCTCGATCGCGTCTTCTACTCGCTCGAAGCGACCGCCGGTGGCGCGTGCCCCAACACCGGTGCGGTCGGCATGAACTGCGTGCTCATGCGGCGCCAATGCTGGGGCAGCCTCGGCGATCCCGGCGGCAGCACGTTCCCGGCCGTGGGCGGCGGCGTCATCCGCAGCGACAGCGACCCCGCGAGCTGCGCGGCGCCGTCCGCCGGCACGCCCTGGGAGACCGTGGTCAACGGCGTCGATCAGCTCACCTTCCGCTACTTCCGCCAGCCGGGCACGGAGCTGTTCCCGCCGCTCGACGCCACCGACGCGAGCCAGGTCCAGTACATCGAGGTCCACCTGGTGATCTCGCGCCAGATGCCCGGAACGTCGATGCTGCAGACGCAGCGCATGACCCGCCGGTTCTACGTCGAGAACTCCGGCGGATTCTTGGGCGGCGGCGCCGGCAGCTGCACCGCGTCCAATTCCTGGTGCGGGAGGCCGTGATGTCAATCGGACGGCGCGATCCTCGCGGCTTCGTGCTCATCATCGTCGCCGTGTGCGGTGTCGCCATGGTGGTGATCGCCATGGCCGTGGTGGTCACCAGCGGCGCCGGCCGCCTCAACGCCGTCAAGGACGTCTCCACGGATCGGTCCGTCACCATCGCGGAGTCGGGTCTGCAGCGCGCCACCGCCTACGCCAACGCCGTCATCGCCGTCGAGAAGGACCTCGACCGCGCGCTCGATCCAACGCTCTCGGTCAACTGCGGCTCGCCGTCTAGCCCCATCGCGCCCGGCACGCCGCGCTACGGCGACGCCGGCGCCGCGACCGTGGAGTATCCGAGCGGCAGCGGCTTCAACTACCGCCTGGTGCCGTTCAACGGCGGCGCCTACCTGACGCGCTTCGACGACGACTTCGACGACATGGTGCCGAACGCGCAGCTCGGCGCCTTCTCGAGCAACAACCCCGGCAGCGGCTGCAACGAGGGCCCCGGCGTCGTCAGCAACCCGTTTCGCGATCGCAACCGCGCCGCGTGGATCTCGGTCATCGGCATCTACCCAGGCACCGACCCCGCGGCGGCCAAGCACCACACCACGCTGCGCCGCTTCTTCGTCGCTGCCGCCACGACGCCGCCCTCGCTCATGCGCGTGGGCGGCAATCTCACCACCGGGCACCTCAAGTTCTGCGCCGACTCCGGCGACATCGCCGTCTATGGCAACGCCACCGTGTCGAACCAGACCGACACGTGCGGCACGTTGCAGGTGCAGGGCTCGATCACCAACGCGTCTCAACCGGCGACGTGCTCCGGCTACGGCGTCAGCTGCAACCACGGCGGCGACACCGCCGGCATCGTCTTCCCCGCGCCGCTGTCCGTGCCCGGCGCGAGCACCTCGGAGTGGTTCACGTGGTCCTCGGGCTGCAACTTCCTCGTCGACCCGTCGGGCCTGTATTTTTGGAACTCCGCCAGCGGCACGTGCGCGTCGTACAGCGGGGGGCCACCCTCCGCGAGCGACACGTGCTGGATCCCGCTCATCTACGTCAACGGTGGCGTGGCGGAGAACCCCCTGGGCTGGCCGAGCGTGGCGACGCCCGGCGGCGGCGTCGCGGAATTCCGGCCGCACGCGACGAACACCGCGACCGCGCTGACGTTGCCAGCCGTCGGACCCCAGAGCGGGCGCACCTTCGGCACCGCGCCCACGCACACCGTGTGGAACACGTGCCAGGGCGCAAACCCATACACCTGGAGACCGCCGAGCGGAGGGACGTCGGTGGCGTGCACGAACTGCTCAACGAGCGCCGCGCGCGCCATGAGCTACAGCGGCGGCGCGTTCCAGTTCAACCCGAACGACCCCGAAGCGGTGCCCGCGGGTGTGTACTACATCCCCGGCAGCCAAACCTTCGGGAGCATGGGCCTTGGCCTGCCCGGCACCGACGCCAACGAGACGGACTGGCCACAGGCGACCTTCATCGTGGCCGGCAACGTCACGTTCTCGGGCAGCGGCCGGATCGGCATCGGCACGAGCGAGGGGACACCGCCGACCGCCACCGAACCGGCGGTTGGCTTTCCGTCGTTGGTGGTGGATGGCTCGTTGACCATCGGGGCCGGAGACAACTGGGCGTTCGGCGGCGCGGTCTGGGTAGGCGGCAACGCAACCTACGCGAGCGGCTCGAACGTCGAGTCGTACGGACCGCTCACCATCCAAGGCAGCCTGACGGTCGGCAGCGGCGGCAAGCTCGACGTCGTGCTCACCACCGACATGGTGCAACCCATGGCGGCCAGCGTCGCGGTGGCGCCGACCGCGTCCCGCACCTTGCGGTAGTGTCGTGACGTCATGAGCGCCGACCAACCCTACCCGCAGCCCTTCGGCCCCTACGTGCTGGAGCGCTTCGTGGCGTCGGGTGGCATGGCGGAGGTGTTCCTGGCGCGCCGCACCGACGGCGCAATTCCGGGCGACTTGCGCCTGTGCGTCAAGCGCATCCTCGCCGAGGTGCAGAAGCAGCCCGAGTACGTGACCATGTTCAAGGACGAGGCCGCGCTGTCCATGCGCCTCATCCACCCGAACATCGTGCGCGTCTTCGACTTCGGCGACGTCGCCGGCCGCCTGTACATGGCCATGGAGTACGTCGACGGCATGGACCTGGGCACGCTGCAGCGCAAGCTGCGCGCCAAGAGCGAGGCGCTGTCGGTGGCGCATGCGCTGCAGATCGGCATCGACATCTGCGCCGGGCTCGCGCACGCGCACACGCTGCTCGACGAGCAGCGCCGACCGCTCAAGCTCATCCACCGCGACGTCAGCCCGCAGAACATCATGATCTCCGCGCGCGGCGAGGTGAAGCTCACCGACTTCGGCATCGCCAAGGCCACGGGACGCGAGACGCACACCGCCACTGGCATGATCAAGGGCAAGGTGCAGTACATGGCGCCCGAGCAGGCGCTCGGGCAGCACATCGATCAGCGCATCGATCAGTTCGCCGCCGGCATCGTGGTCTGGGAGATGGTCACCGGCGCGCGGCTGTTCGCCGACAAGAGCGAGCTACTGGTGTTCGAGAAGATCATCCGGCAGCCCACCCCCAAGGCGTCGAGCGTGCGCGCCGAGGTGCCAGCCATCGTCGACCAAGTGTTGGCGCGCGCGCTCGCCAAGAGCCCCGACGAGCGCTACCCCGACCTGCGCGCGTTCGGGGTCGCGTTGTCGCAGGCCTTGGCCCAGTGCACCAACCAGCAGTTCGGCGGCGCGGCCGGCCGCCGCGTCGATCTCGCCGCCGTGGTCGCCTATGTCATGGGGCAGGGCCCGTCGCCCTCGGCCGTGGCGCCGCCGCCCGAGGCCACCACGTCGCGCTCCACGGTGAACCTGTCGGCCACGCCGAGCCCGCGGCCTGCCACGGGGCCCATGCGCTTGCCCACCAGCAGCATGACGCCGCTGCCGGCGCCCACGCCGGCGGCGCGCTCGTCGTCGGGCATGACCGTGGCCGGCGGCGGCGACCCGGCGTGGGGCACGCCGGGTACCGGTGCCAACGTCGCTGGTGTCGAGCCGCTGCGTCCGCGCAGCAACCCCGCGTCGCAGGTGATGGCCGCGCCGCCGCCGCGCGGCGTGCCCGTGGTGGCGCTCTCCGCCGCGCTGGTGGTGGGGCTGGTGGTGGGCTTCGCGCTCGCCAAGCTCACCGCGCGCACCGACGTCGCCGCGCAGGCCGGCTGCGGCACCGTCAACGTCGAGGCCATGATCACGGCCAACGACGAGCTGCAGTCGGCGCAAGACGCCCTCAACGCCGGTGACTTCGCGCGCGCCGAGAGCTTGGCGCTGCGCAGCACCAGCCGCAGCGCGAGCCCGCGTGGCCACTACCTGCTCGGGCAGCTCGCGCTGCGCGTGGGCGACACGGGTCGCGCCCTCGAGCACTTCCGCTGCGTCACGGTGCTCGCGCCCGACGGCGACGACGCGAAGCGCCTGCGCGCCGCGTTGGGCAGCCGGTAGCGCGCGCGGCGAGCGTGGCCCGGGTTGCACGGTGCGCCGATCCCGCGCCCCTTCGCATGCGCCGTGGGTTTGCTACACCGACGACGTGCGCTGGCTCCTCACCCTGCTGATCCGCGTGTACCAAGCGGTGGCGCGCCCCGTGCTGCCGCCCATGTGCAGGTTCTTTCCGTCGTGCAGCGACTACGCGCTCCAAGCCGTCCAACGGCACGGCGCTGCGCATGGATCGTGGCTCGCCGTCAAGCGCGTGTGTCGCTGCCACCCGTGGAACCCCGGCGGTGTCGATCACGTCCCCGAGTAACGGGGTCACGCGATGACCTCTCGGCGGCCGTCGCGTTCGTCCCCGCACCCCTGCTAGCCTGCCCCGGCCATGGTCGGCGTCCAGCTCTCGCCCGTGCTCCTCGTCGGGGAGGTTGCTCCTCGTTTGCAGGCCGAGCTTGCACTGCAGGGACTGCCGTGCGCCGTCGCCTTCGATCAGAACGACGCCGTGGCGCGTATGCGCTCGACGAGCTTCCCCTTCGTGGTGGTGCCCACCATCTTCGGCGACGGCTACTCGGGGGTGAGCTTCACGCAGGGCCTGCTGCAGTACTTCGACACGCAGGTGATCGTGTACGGCAACGGCCTCGAGCAGAACGATCTCTCGGCGCTCCTGCGCACCGGCCGCGTGGCGCACTTCCCCGCCGACGCCGAGGGACGCGTGGTGGCCGACTTCCTCGCGCGCCGCACGCGCAGCACCAGCAAGCCGCCCACCGCCGCGACGCCGGCGCCAGCGGCGTTCAACCTGACTCCGGGGACGCCGGCCGCGAGCGGGTCGTTCCCGCCGGCGCCTACCACCGATCCCACGTTGTCGCCTGCGTTCTTCGGCGGCGCCGTGGCGGTCCCACGCCCGCCCACCATGGGCCCGTCGCCGGGGCTGGCCGTGCCCACGCCGGCACCGGCGGCGCCGATGCAGCGGCTCGAGGCCGTCGTCGACGAGCTGGTGCGCGCGCAGTCCGAGGTGCAGACCCTGCGAGGCCGCGTCACGCAGATGGACCAGGAGCGCGCGGCGCTCTTGGTGGAGGTGGAGGCGGCCCGGCGCAGCAGCATCGCGCAGGTGGCCGAGGTCATGGCCCTGTCCGACGAGGGCGACCCCATCACCGACGAGCTCGAGGAGCTGCGCGCGCGCGTCGCCAACCTCGACAACGAGGCGGGCGCGGCGCGCGCCGAGCGCGACATGCTGCGCGCCGAGCGGGAGCGGCTGGTGGCCGAGGCGGCGTCGAGCGCCGGTATCCTTGCCGAGACGCGCGAGCGCGCCGACGCCGCCGACGTGCTGCTCAGAGAGCTGCACGAGGCGCAGACCGCCGACGCCGCCAAGGCCGAGGCCGCGCAGGCGGAGCTCGCGGGCCTGCGGCAGGAGGTGGC
>CAZONM010000347.1:0-6535 GCA_964580865.1 uncultured Myxococcales bacterium
CGCGGGCGCGCCGCGGGCGGGCGCCGCGGGCTTGCTCGGCTGCGCGGCGGTGGGCGGCTGCGAGTGGATCAGGCCCTCGTCAGTGAACGAGCCCACGTCGACGTCCATGCCGTCGAACGAGTCGAGGCCCGCGGGCCGCGCGGCCACGTTGGTGTTGGTGGGCGCGGATTCCCGCTTCTTGGCCTGCTGCACCTTGAACTTGTCGCGCTTGTAGACGCCGTCCTCGATCTGCTTGAGCGTGCGCGCCCACAGCCGGTCCATGGAGACGAAGCGCGCGAAGATCTGGCTGAAGCGGAAGCGGTCGACGGTGTTCCAGGTGCGGACCTCGTCCTCGCGCATGCGCCGCAGCTCGCCGCCCACCTGCGCTTGGTTGGTGGTGGGCGGCATCTTCTGTTCGGGTGAGCCTTGGAAATAGAGATCGAAGCGGCGCCGGAGCTCCTCCATGCGCTTCTCGATCTCATCGAGCTGCTCTTTGTGGCCCGAGCGGACTGCCATCAGGGTGATCCTACCGGATCTGTCGCCGGCCGTTTCGCGCCGGACACCAGGCGCTTGAGGCGCTGGCGCTCCTCGTCGAGGAAGCCGCGCGGCAGCTCGTCGCCCTTGCCCTCGGCGGCCAGCTTCTCGAGCAGGGCCAGGCCCTCGGCCGGATCGCCCGTGTCGGCCAGCGCCACGGCCAGGGTGTGCACGATGGAGGCGGCCGCGCCCGTGCCGTCGGCCACCGCGGCCCTGGCGATGGGCAGCGCGCCGGCGGGGTCGCGCACCGCCGGGTCCTGCGCGCGCAGCTTGAGCCACGCGCACTGGTTCTTCATCTCGGCCGCCGGCGCGGCGCCCACCAGCTCGAGCGCGGCCCGGCACAGGAGCGCGTTGGTGCGCAGGTCGCCCCACAGGCCGTCGCCGTCGTCGCCCCAAGGGACCAAGCGCCGCGTGGCCTGCTCGTAGCCGACGGCGGGGTCGGCGTCGAAGCGCGCCAGCGCCTGCGCGGCGAGCTTGTTGGCCTGCGCGGCGTCGCCCGCCTCGTCGCGCATGCGCGCGAGCAGCACCAGCGAGGCGCCGTCGTCGGGCGCCAGGCGCACCACCTCTTCGGCGTGGTGCTTGGCCACGTCGGCCTTCTTGTCGGCCAGCGCCGCCAGGCCGGCGATGGCGTGGTAGCGCGGCGACAGGATGGGGCGCGCCGAGTAGGCGACCACCGCCGCGAGCAGCGCGGCGCCGGCCACCAGCGCCACGGTGCCGAGGTAGCCGCTCTTGGCGGGCGCGCTCGCGCCCTCGCCCTGCTGCAGGCCGTAGCCGAGCAGCCACCCGAAGGCGAGGCCGCCGGCATGCGCGGCGTTGTCGATGCCGGGCACCAGGAAGCCGAGCGCGAACGTGGCGACGACGAAGGGCGCCAGCGTGCGCACCAGCGCGCGCCCGAGCTCGCGGTCGCGTGCCAGCCCGGCCACCGCCAACAGCGCGCCCACGATGCCGAAGACGGCGCCCGACGCGCCGGCCGTGGGCACCGCCAACAGCGCCACGCTCGCGCCGAAGCCGAACACCCCGGCGGCCAGGTACACGAGCGCCAGGCGCGCGCCGCCGATGAGCCGCTCGAGCAGCGCGCCGAGCTGCCAGAGCACCCACACGTTGAGCGCCACGTGCCAGAAGCCCAGGTGGACGAAGCAGGCCGTGGCCAGGCGCCACGGCTCGCCGCGCCACACCAGGCCGGGGTCGACGGCGCCGGCGCCCACCGCGTGCTCGATGTCGACGCGCCACGGCGACGCCCCGGCCATGAGCATCACCAGGAACATCGCCACGTTCATCAGCGCCAAGGCCGTGGTGACCCAGCGGCCGGAAAAATCGAGGCGCCGCGGCTGCTCCGTGGGCTGGTCGCTGTCGGGGTGATCCACGCCGGACGAACCCTAACGCGCGCTATGCTCGTGCGCCATGTCGACGTTGCCAACGCTGTCCATCGCGCTCGTGGTCGCCCTGGCCCTGGGACCGCCGGCGCCGCCCGACGCCCTCGAGGGCGACATCCTCGAGATCGAGGGCGAGCTGTACCAGGTGCACGGCGGCAAGCTCTACACCCTCGACGACCCCGCGCTGGAAGATCCCACGCGCACCATCACCGTCACCGGCTCGCGCGTCGACACCAAGCAGAAGACCGTGCGCACCGAGGTCATCGACAGCGCCGCGCTCAAGGAGAGCGGCGCCACCACGCTGGCCGAGGTGCTCGAGGACCAGGCGGGCATCCAGCTCAACAGCTCCATGGGCTTGGGCCAAGAGGTGCAGCTCGACGGGCTCGACGGCCGCCACGTGCTCATCCTCATCGACGGGCGGCCGGTCAACGGCCGCGTCAACAACCGCGTCGACGTGGGCCGCCTGCCCGTGAGCGCCGGCACCGTGGAGCGGGTCGAGATCGTGCGCGGGCCCATGAGCGCGCTGTACGGCTCGGAGGCGCTCGGCGGTGTGGTCAACATCGTCACCAAGAAGCCAGCGCTGGCGTTCGGCGGCGAGGCGGAGCTGTCGTGGCACCTGGCCTCGGGCGTGTCGGGCTTCGCGGCCGGCCTGCACGGGCGCGGCGGTGTGGGGCCCGTGGCCCTGCGCCTCGACGTCACGGGCAACCACCTGCCCGCCATCGATCGCGGCGGCGTGGAGGACATCGTCGACGCCGACGGCTACGTGGTGGGCCAGACCATCCTCACCGCCCCCGACGGCAAGGCCGACCTGCCGGACCGTCGCCAGCTCGGCCTTCACGGCGAGGCGGCGCTGAGCCTGCCGGGCGCGCTCGAGGACACCAGCGTGCGCGCCTCCGTCGATGGCAACGTCAGCCAGGCGAGCGCGCGCACCAGCCCCGACGTGCCCTTTCGCGATCGCAACACCAGCGACGAGCTGGCCGCCGCGGTGCTGGTCGAGAGCGACGTGGGCGAGGGCAACGTGGCCGTCGACCTGCGCGTCGACGCGTTCCATCACCTGTTCGACAAGCTCGCCGCCGGCGACGCCGACGAGGCGCCGGCCTTCTGCGGCGACCTGCCGTGGGACGGCGCCTGTCCCGCCGCGCCCGACCTGCGCACCGACGCGCGCCTGTTCGAGAGCCGGCTCGAGCTGCGCGGCGGCACGCCCATCGCCGCCGACCTGCCGGCGATCACCGAGCTGTCGGTGGCGGCGGGCCTGGTGCTCGCCCGGCAACAGGCCACGCGCAAGAACGGCGACGGCGACGACACCCTGCCGGGCGGCGGCGAGCGCAACCAGGCCTCGCTCTACGCCGAGGTGCTGTGGCGGCCCCTCGAGCAGCTCACGCTGATCCCCGGCGCGCGCGTCGACGGCTACGTGCCCTCGGTGGACGACGGCGGCGTCGCCATCGGCCCCAAGCTGGCGGCGCGCCTGGAGCTGCCCGCGGGCCTCGCGCTGCGCGCCTCGTACGGGCGCGGCTTCCGCCTGCCGAGCTTCGAGGAGCGCCTGCTGCGCTTCGATCACAGCGAGCTCGGCTACATCGTCGAGGGCAACCCCGACCTCAAGCCCGAGAAGAGCCACGGCGTGCGCGGCGAGGTGCTGTGGGAGCCCCTCGACGAGGTCGAGCTCTCGGTCGAGAGCTACTTGAACATGCTCGAGGACCTCATCGGCGAGAGCGCCGCGGGCAACCAAGACGGCACGCCGGTGTTCACCTACGAGAACCGCGCGCGCGCCTACACCTCGGGCCTCAACGTGCGCGCCAGCCTGGGGCCGGCCTTTGGCCTCGGCGTCGACGTCGGCTACCAGTACCTGATCAACGCCGTCGACTCGTCGGCGTGCCCGGCCGAGAACCCGTGGTTCTGCGCGCCCGAGGAGGGCGCGGTGTCGCTGCCGCTGCGCCCCGCCCACTCGCTCGACGTCAACGCGCGCTTCCGCGTGGAGCAGACCGGCACCGTGCTGTTCGTGCGCGGCGACGTGATGTCGGAGCGGCCCCTCGACGCCGTCACGGCCGCGCCGCCGTCGCTGGTCACCTCGTTCGGCCTGCGCCAGGCGCTGTTCGAGCACGTCGAGGGGACGGTCAGCCTGAGCAACGTGTTCGACGCCTACCACCCGATCTACGGGCCCAAGCCCGGGCGCGCGCTCATGGTGAGCGTGCGGGCGTTCTGACCGTCAGACGCCGAGCGCCTTCACGCGCTCGCGCACCTTCTGCGTCAAGAGCTCGGGCAGCGTGTCGGCCGCCTGCAGCAGCGCGTCGTCGAGCACGGCCTCGAGCGCCTTGATCATCGCGCCTTGCCCGCCGGCGATGAACTTCGCCTGCTCCACCGCGTCGCTCTCGTCGATGGGCTCGTCGAGCGACAGGTTGGCCAGCGCCTCCTCGAACGCCGCCGGCGGGCTCTCGAAGTACTCGCGCACCTGCGCGCCCACGCCGAAGCCCGCGTCGTCGAGCGCCGCCATGGCGAGGTTGATGGCCGTGCACAGGCGCTTGATCCGCAGCGCCTCGTCGGCGGCGGACGCCCGCATGCGCACGCAGCCGAGCTCGATGAGCGTGGCCAGCGCGCGCGCGCCCTCCACGCGCGCCAGGTTCGCCTTGGCGATGACGTCGCGGCCGGTGAGCTCCTTGCCGCGCGCCGAGGCGAGCAGCTGCAGCACGGCGGTGGCGCGCTCGTCGAGCGGCTCCTTGGCCACCGGCGAGACCACGTCGAGGGGACGATCGAGCGAGCCGAGCTTGCGCACCAGCTCGCGGTAGCCGCGCACGCTGGTCACGGCGCTCTCGACGAGCTTCTTGGTCGACACGCCGAAGCGGATGGGGTTCTTGTGGAAGACGTCGGCGCGGAAGATGGCGTAGCCGGTCTCCTCGACGCACGTGGCCTGAAACACCTGCACCGCCTGATCGATGAGCGCGCGGCGCAGCTCGCCGGGCTGCAGGAAGCCGAGCTCGACGAGGGCGCGCCCGATCATCTTGCCTTCCTTGACCTGCTCGGCCGCGATCATCAGCTGATCGAGCGTGAGCCGGCCGGCGCGCCACAGGACCTCGCCCAGGCGATCGGCGGTGTGCGTGGAGGCGGCGCCCGTGTACTCGCCGCTCTCGAAGAACAGGCTGCGCACGCCGCCCGCGTCGGTGATCTCGAGCTTGCCCGTGCGGCGCGCGGCGATGAGCGTGCCCACCAGCTCGGCCACGCCCACCACCTCGAGGTCGCAGGCGAGCCACGGCGGGCACGACGGCGTGGCGTGGACCGCCAGCTCCGGCGTGTCGATCAAGCTGGTGCGCTTGGGCTGATCCATCATGCCACCCCCGGCTCCCGCACAGAGGCACCCAGTCTTGCACACGGACTGGCGGGCACGCTGATGGGCGGGCCGGCGGACAGGGGCCGCAGGCCGCCTGCCGTCGGCACGGGCCTGCCGCCAGGCGCGCGCGCCGGACCCCGCGCGGGCTCCCCCACCACCGATCGGCTGTGGTAGGTGGGGGCCTATGGCAACGAAGAAGAAGAGCCCCACGGTCAAGGAAGCTCCGGCGTCGGGCAGCAAGCGCGCCCCGCCGGGCAAGAAGGCCAACGACCCCATGGACCGCGCCACCATCGACGCGATCCGCGACACCGCCGCGGGCATCCGCGACATGATCAACAAGAAGAAGAAGCCCGAGCTCAAGATGCCGGTGCGGGCGCTGTCGAACGTCAAGTACGACCCGAAGCGCGGCTACTTCGAGATCGGCAAGGACAAGAAGGTGCGCACGCTGACCGTGTCGACGGTCAAGACCTTCGCGCAGACGCTCAAGATGATGGCGCTGTCCAAGGAGCTGGTCACCAACGACGACTTCGCCACCAAGCGAGACGCGTACTACCAGTCGAAGAATTGGGGCGAGGCGCGCTTCGATGAGCAGTCCGAGTCCGACACGGTGATGGACGACATCGAGGCGCTGTTCTCGTCGAGCGGCGTCTCGCGCGAGCAGCTGCGCTACATCCCCGACCAGCACGGCGGCGCCGTGGCCGGCGAGCTGGTGGTCCTCGACCACGACCTCGACACCGGCGAGACCATCGAGATCGACTGCACCCGCTTCGGCTCGGGCGCCTACGCCGTGCCGAGCTGGGTCGAGCACCTGAAGTTCCGCACCAAGGCGAAGTTCGTCTTGTGCATCGAGACCCAGGGCATGTTCCAACGCCTGCAGAGCCACAAGTACTGGCAGAAGGCGAGCTGCATCCTGGTGTCCATGGGCGGCGTGCCCACGCGCGCGTGCCGGCGCTTCGTGCGCCTCTTGTCGGAGCAGGCCAACATCCCGGTGTACGCCTTCACCGACTGCGACCCCTACGGCTTCGCCAACATCTACCGCACGCTCAAGGTGGGCTCGGGCAACGCCGCGCACATCAACCAGTTCTTCTGCGTGCCCAACGTCAAGTACCTGGGCCTGACACCGCAGGACATCGTCGACTTCGACCTCGGCAAGGCCACGCACCCGCTGGCCGAGATCGACATGAAGCGCGCGTTCGACGCGCTCAAGAACGATCCGTTCTTCCAAAGCCAGAAGGCGTGGCGCGACGCCATCGACCTCCTGATGAAGATGGAGAAGCGCGCCGAGCAACAGGCGCTGTCGCTCCACGGCCTCAACTTCGTCATCGACGAG
>CAZONM010000348.1:0-6530 GCA_964580865.1 uncultured Myxococcales bacterium
CGAGCGCCCGGCCTCGCGGCTGGTGCTGCGCGACCGCGCCGAGCGCGCGGCGCGCGCCGTCAACGCGCCGCCGCCGCCCCCGCACATCGACGAGAAGTCCGACCCGGCGTGGGCCGACCGGCTGTTGCTCGGCGCCGACGACGCGGGGTTCTGAGGAGCCAGACGAGTCAGACGATCTCGGGCAGCGACGCCAGGTCCACGTGGCGCAGCGCCAAGCGCACGATCTGCGAGCGGCTGACGCGCCGATGTCCGCGCCGCTTGGCCTCGGAGAGCAACGCGTCGAGCCGGCGCACGTCCTCCTCGTAGAACGAGAACGTGACCAGCCGCCAGGTGCGCCCGTCCTTGAGCGGCTGGCGCCCGCGCGAGCGCCGCCCGCGGCCCTTCGGCGGCTCGGGCGCGCGGTAGAACGTCGACACCAGCGGGTCGGCCTCGGCAAGCGGGTTGGCGCCGAGGCCGAGCTCGTCGTCGTCGTCGTCTTTGCGGCGCGTGCTCATGGACGCCCTCGCGCGGCGACCGCGGGGGCCTGGGGCGCGCTTGGCGCGGTCACGCTCGCCGCGGGCGGCGCGCGTCGGGAGCGCTCGAGCATCAGGCGCACCACCACGCGGTAGTCCTCGGCGCCCGTCGACGACGGATCGTGCTCGAAGATGGTCTTCTTGTGGCTGGGCGCTTCCTTGAGCTTGGTGTTCTGCCGCACCGGGGGCAGGCACAGCTCGCCGAAGTGCTGCTGCAGCGCCTCGAGCGCGTCGCGGCATATCTTGGCGCGCCCGTCGTAGAACGTGGGCAGCACCGCGCCCACGCGCAGCGGGTGGCCCAGGTGCTGGTTGATGTTCTTGACGGTCTTCAAGACCTGCTTCACGCCCACCAGCGACAGGTAGTCGCACGCCACCGGCACCAACACCTCGTCGACGAAGCACAGGGCGTTTTGGTTGATCAGGCTGAGCGAGGGGCCGCAGTCGACCACCACGTGCGTGTAGCGCGTGGCGCCCTCCAAGCGCCGCTTGAGCACGGCGCCGCGCGCGGGGTGCTGGGCGAGCTTGATCTCGGCGGCGGCCAGCGTGTCGTCGCTGGTCAGCACGTCGAAGCTCTCGCCGATGGGCACCACGGCGTCGTCGACGGTGCACTCGTCGAGCAGCACGTGGTAGATGGTGCGCTCGCCCCGAATGCCGAGCGAGACGCCCACGTTGCCCTGCGGGTCGCAGTCGACGAGCAGCACGCGCCCGCCGGTCTCGGCGATACCAGCCGCCAGGTTGATCGACGTCGTGGTCTTGCCGGTGCCGCCCTTTTGGTTGAGCACGGCCACGCGATACGGACGCTCGAACGGCACGGGCTTCGGCCGGTTGGCCGAGAGCGCGGCGCCGCAGGGCTCGGTGCACACGTAGTGCACGCCACCGTCGAGTCCTTTGCGGGCCTGGAAGGCGTAGGTGACGACGAAGCGCTTGCCGCACACCTCGCAGGGCACCGCGCCCGCCCCCGCCCCGGCCTTGCACGGCAGCGAGCAGTAGGCGCGCTGCGTGCCGTCGGCGCGCCGCTCGAGCTGGTACGAGACGCGCGGCGTGAACGCCGTGCCGCACACGTTGCAGGTGGTCACCGACGGCACGACGCTCGGTGGAGGGGGCGATGTCTTATCCACGCGCGAACGGTACGACGAACGCGGCCCATGCCGTCAACGAGACGCGGCGCGGGCGACGATCAACGGCGGCGCGGTTTCGCTGTAATGTCCCCATCGTGGTCGAGCGCGCCAAGCCCGATGCCCGCGATCCGTACGTCGGACGGGTCATCGCCGGGCGCTATCAGATCGAGCGCAAGCTCAACCAGGGCGGCATGGGCGCCGTGTACCTGGCCATCCAGCGCCCCCTCGATCGACCCGTGGCGCTCAAGGTGCTGTTGCGCCGCCACGACGACGACAAGACCGCCGCGCTGCGCTTCGAGAAGGAAGCGCGCGCGGTCTCGCGCCTGGCGCACCCGCACGTGGTCACGCTGCACGACTTCGGCAGCACCGAGGCCGGCGAGCTGTACATCGCCATGGAGTACCTGCAGGGCCAGAGCCTGCGCGAGCTCCTCGACGCGGCCGGCGCCCTGGCGTGGGATCGCTCGCTGCACGTGATGCGCGGCGTGGCCGCGGCGCTGGTGGCGGCGCACGGGGCCGGCATCGTCCATCGCGATCTCAAGCCCGAGAACGTCATGCTGGTGGAGCGCTCCGGCGACGTGGACTTCCCGAAGGTGCTCGACTTCGGGCTGGCACGCTCCATCCAGTCCGACGACAAGGCCCCCATCACCCAGCGCGACGTCATCCCCGGCACGCCCGCCTACATGAGCCCCGAGCGCGCCAGCGGCGTGGCCGACGACCCACGCAGCGACCTGTACTCGCTCGGCGCCATGTGGTTCGAGCTGCTCACCGGCCGGCCGCCCTTCGAGGGCGAGAGCAGCATCAAGGTGATCCTGCGCCACATCCACGAGACGCCCATGGCGCCGAGCCAGCGCACGCCCGGCGCGCACATCCCGCAGGCCCTCGACCTCCTGGTGCTCTCGCTCCTCGAGAAGCACCCCGATCGGCGCCCCGCCAGCGCCGCCGAGCTGCTGGAGCACATCGACGCCCTGGCGCGGCCGCAGGGTTGGCACGTGTCGTCCACCGAGCGCCTGGGGCGTCGCTCCGGCAGCGACGACGATCTCTCGGGCTTCGCCGACGCCGTGGGCGACCTCGACGATCTGAGCTTCTCCTTGGCCGACGCCTTGGCCGACGAGGCCGACCATGAGCCCGTGCCGCTCGTATCGGTCAAGCGGCCGCACGTGGCGCTCGGGCCCGTGCACACCGAGATGGTCGCGGGCCCGATGCCCGCCCCCACGCCGCTGCCCTTCGTCCCCGGCGCGCCCGTGACCATGGCGCCACCCGCCGGCGCGCTGCCGCGCACGCCCACGGGCGAGCGCCTCATGCCGCTCGGCGCCGAGCCGGCCTCGGCGGATCAGCCCGTGCTGTTGGTGACGCGCAAGACGCCCTCGGCGCCGCCTTCTTCGGTCCCCCCGGTGGCTGCGGCCCCCTCGTCGCCGCCGCGGACCGAGCGGCGCGTGGTCACGCAGACGCAGACGCCGGCGCCGGCCACGCCGCGCATCGCGTCGTTGGCCGACGTGTCCGCGCACCTCGCGAAGGCGAAGACCGCGCGCGAGGTGGCCGAGCTGGCGGTAGCCTTCCTCGCCACCCGCTTCGATCGTTGCTTCGTCGCCGACCTGCGGGGCGGCGTGCAAGTGCTCGCGGCCCACGGCCTCACCGACGTGTCGGCCATCCCCGGCGCCATCGCCCGCTGCGCCGGCATGCGCGAGCTGCTCGGGCGGAAGGACGCGTTCTACGGCGCCACCGTGACGTCGCCGGATTGGCTGCAGTTCTTCCGCGCCTTCGGGGGCCACATGCCGGGCGCGCTCTTCGTGGGCACGCTCAAGCGCGAAGGCCAGCCCGCCTTCCTGTTCTACGGCGACCACCGCGACCTGCACCTGCGCCCCGACGTGCGCGATACCGTCGTGCTGCTGCGCGAGGCCGCCGCCGCGTTCTCCGTGACCTCGATGTGAATGGGCGATGACGCTGCGCGGCGTCCTACCTGTCCCGCGCTCGTCGGCGCGCGGGCTCGCGACGTCATGCTCGCGATAGCATCGCGAGGTGCGCCTGTTCTCGCGCCTGGGATCGTGGCTGCGCGGCGCCGCCCGCGGGCAGCTGCGCGGCGGCGCGCGCGAGGTCGACGCGCTCTTGGGCGCGCGCCTGCCGTCGGTGCCCGCGGATCGCTTCCGCGCCGAGCTGTTGCGCGCGGTCGGTGAGGCCCACGACGGGCAGCGCGCCGTCAACGTGACGCTCGACCCGAGCGTCGAGGTGTTGGTCATCCCGCGCGTGGAGGCGATGACGGCCGAGCGCGAGCGCTCGGTGTCGGCCGACATCGACGCGGTGCTGGCGCAGCTCGAGAGCGCGCAGCGCTTCTCGTCGGTGACGTGGTCGGCGCTGCGCGACGCGAGCCCGCCGTTTGCGCCCGCGCCCGCCGACTGGGGCGGCGAGCTGGCCGCGCGCCTCGAGGGTGAGACCGGCATCGTGTTCTTCATCGACGTCGAGGCCGTCATGCAGGCGATGGCGCACGCCGCCGAGCTGCAGGGCTTCGCCGTCCGCGTGGACGAGGAGCACGAGCTCATCCGCGTCACTGACGGGCGCTTTGAGGCGCACGTGGGCACCAACGCCTTGCTGGCCGAGGCGCTGTGGACCGGTCGAGGGCCGCTCTCGACGATCAGCCGGCGCGCCGCCAGCTTGGCGCACGAGCTGCGCGGCTACGTGGCGCTGGTGCGCGCCCTCGAGCGCCACTTCCCGCGGCGTCGCTTCGACGTCGTGGAGGGGGAGGTGGTGGCGCGCGACGCGCACGACGCCGTGCGCCTCGACTATCGGATGCTCCTGGCCCAGCAGCTCGCGGCCGGGCTCACGGCCGACGCGTTCTTGGCGCGCACGCGGCTCGAGGATCTGGCGGGGCCCGACGGCGGCGACATCGGTGTGCTCATGCGCAGCGCGGGCTACCTCAAGGCCTATCCCGACGCGCTCGCCGCCACCATCGAGGGCGCGGCGCTCGTCGCTGTGCGTACCGTCGAGGGCGTGGCGCGGCCCGTGCTGCGCCAGCGCGACGATCACGCCGCGCGCTTCGAGCACTACCGTGACGAGGCGCGCCGCACGCTGCCGGCGTTCCAGCTGCACGCGCACGCGTTCGTGGTGGAGCAGCGCGCCGCCGGCGGTCTCGCGCGCGTGGCGTGCGTGGTGGCCGACAAGGCCGCCACGGTCGCCGCCCACCCCACGCTGGTGCGCGGCGTGCTCGAGCAGCTGGCACCGCACGAGCCGCGCGCGCGCGTCGCCTGCCCCACCGAGAACGCCGCGCTGTTCGCGAGCGAGCACGCGAGCGCCGAGCTCATGGCCGAGGCCAAGCGCCGCGCGGCGCAGCTCGAGGAGGACCTGTACTCCGACGGCAGCGATCCCCTGGGCATCGATCAGGTGATCGAGCTGCCCGCACACGGCCAGGGGCGCTTCGAGCTGCACGTGGTGCCGGACGCGTACTTCAACGTGCGCGACCAGGCCGAGACGCGCGCCGACCTGGGGCGCGGCCACAGCGACTACCTGCGCGGCCTGTCGCTCGAGCTGTTGGGCAAGCCCGAGGCCGCGCTGCCGTTCTTCGAGCGCGCGGTGCGCGCGTCGCAAGCCGACGGCGAGATGAACCTGGCGCTCGGCCGCACGCTGTCGGCGGTGAACGACCACAAGCGCGCGCTGGTGTTCTTGCAGCGCGCAGCACAAGCGTTGCCCGAGCACGCCGACGCGGCCAACGCGCTCGGCGTGGCGCTGCACAAGAGCGGCGCGGCCGCCGACGCGCACGCGCAGTTCCGCCGCGCCGTGCGCCTGGCGCCCGACGAGGTGGGCTTCTTGGTGAACTTCGGGCGCGCCAGCTGCGAGCAACGCCTGTTCCACGAGGCGCGCACGGCGCTGGAGCACGCGCTGCGCCTCGAGCCCACCTCGGGCGACGCGCACGCGGCCATGGCGGTCTTGTGCCACAAGACCGGCGAGCGCCAGCGCGCGCTGCACCACGCGCGCGAGGCGCTCTCCGAGCTGCCGAACGACGAGACCATCCACGAGCTCATGACGCTCCTCGAGGACGACGAGAGCAAGCAAGGATCGTGAGCGCCCGCCCCCGCGGACCGCGGAGGTGGAGTAGCCTGCGCCCGTGAGCCCTACGGTCGAGCCCCTGGCCTCCGCCGCGCAGGCGCGCGCCGCCGACCGGCACACCATCGAGGATCTGGGCGTGCCCGGCATCGTCTTGATGGAGCACGCCGGGCGCGCCGTCGCCGAGGCGGCGCGGCGCCTGGCGCCCACGCTCACGCGCGCGCTGGTGCTGGCGGGGCCGGGCAACAACGGCGGCGACGGCTGGGTCGCGGCGCGCCACCTGTGGGGCGCAGGCGTCCACTGCCCCGTGATCACGCTGCGCGCGCCCGATCAGCTCACGGGCGACGCGGCCCTGGCCGCGCAGATGTTCCTCGCCACCGCCGAGGCGCACCGCTGGCACGTCGACGCGCTCGGCGGGCCGTTCTTTCTGGCCGACCTGGCCGATGACCTCGACGCCGTCATCGCGACCGTGGCGCCCGACGTCATCGTGGACGCGCTCTTTGGCACCGGCCTCACCCGCGCCGTCGACGGCGTGGGCAAGAACGCCGTGCTCGCCTTGGCGCGGGCGCGCGCACCCATCGTCGCCGTCGACGTGCCCTCGGGCTTGCCCACGGACGGCCAAGCCCCGGCGGGCCCCGTCGCGAGCGCCGCCATCACCGTGACCTTCGGCCGGCGCAAGGTCGCGCACGCCGCCGAGCCGGGGCGCTTCCTGTGCGGCACCGTCGTCATCGTCGACATCGGGCTCCTCGAGGAGCCGAGCGGCGCGCCGCCGGCCGCCTGGCGCCTGGTGGAGGCGCAGCACCTGGTGCCGCCCGTCGACGCGCGCGCGCACAAGGGGCGCTTCGGCCACGTGGGCGTGGTCGAGGGT
>CAZONM010000349.1:0-6409 GCA_964580865.1 uncultured Myxococcales bacterium
GTCCCGTGCGGCGCGCCGTGCGCGGCGGTGGCGGCCTCGAGGCCCGTGGCGACGGGCGCCGGGCTCGTCGCCGGCGCGGGTGCCGTGGCGACGCTGGTGCCGGTCGTCGTCGGGTCGGCGCCGGTGGTGGTGATGACGGTGGGGCGCAAGGTGACAGGCATGGATCCTCGGGTGGCGCGGCCGGCTTCGCTGGGAGTCTCGGCCGGAGATGGAGGTGCGGTGCCCACACGCGGCGCGAGGTCGGACGTCCAACCGATGCCGGCAGGCTGGTGGCGCCACGCGCATCACACGTCGCGCGCCGGGCGCAGGGTCAGGCCGCCGCGGACGGCGCGATCTCGCGCATGAGGGCGCGCGCCTTCTCGGCGTAGAGCGTGCGCCCGCTCTCGATGAGCTGCAGCTGCCCCTTGGCCTCGCGCTCGCGCCCGAGGTCGAGGTAGGCGCGCGCCAGGTGATAGCGCGTGAACTCGACGTCGCCGGGGCGCAGGTGCTGGCGCTCGCGCAGCGCAGCGTCGAGGCGCTCGATGGCGGTCTCGGGCTCGCCTCGGGCCAGGTGCACCACGCCGAGCGTGCGCAGCGCGAACTGCCGATCCGCTTGGCTGGCCAGCTGCAACGCCTTCTCGCCGTACTCCTTGGCGAGGTCGAGATCGATCTTGAGCCCCGAGAGCGTGAAGGCGTAGTTGTTGAACCACAGCGCGCGGTCGGCCGTGGGGAGCTTCTGCGGGTCGATGGCGTCGAGGGCCTCGCGCGCCGCCACCAGATCCCCGCGCTCGCAGTAGATGGCCGCGGGCACGAGCTTGGCCGCCTCGTCGCCGGGGTTCGCCTGCAGGTGCCGCTCGAGCGCGTCGCGCGCCTCGTCGAAGCGGCCGCCGGCGAACAGGCTCGCCACCAACAGGCGGCTCGCCTGCGGATCGTCGCTCTCGAAGCGCAAGACGCGCCGGCAGGTCTCGGCAGCGCGGTTGTGGTCGCCCGCCTGGTGCGCGTGCACGGCCTCCTGGAACAGGAGCCGCGAGAACTGCATGCGCCGACGCGGCGGCAGCTGGTTCGGCTCGACGCGCCACGCCTCCCGCAGCTTGCCCTTGCGCATGAGCCAACTGCCGAACGCGATGGGGCCGTAGACCGCCACGGTGCCCGCCACCACCACCATCACCACGAGGATCACGGCCTGCATCAGTCTCTCGTCGCTCGATCTGCGCGCGCGGCGCTCCCCCGAATCTAACGCATTCGCTCGAAAGCGCAGCCTCCGCAGCACCGGGCGGGACAGGGCCGGGGTCACGCGGCCATGGACGCGCGGCAGCCCGGAGCGCGCCGGGGCGAGGCTTCAGCTCGGCAGCTTGGCCTTCTCGGGCCTGCTCGGCTCGTCCAGCTTCGGCCGGCGCTTCCTGCCCGCCAGGTCGGCGGCCAGCACCACCCGGTCGCGGCCGCGCTGCTTGGCCTCGTAGGCGGCCTTGTCGGCGGTGTCGAGCAAGACCTCCACCGGGCTCCCCTCGATGGCCGGGGGCATGTCGTCGGGATAGACCGCCACGCCCACCGAGATCGAGAGCCTGCCGAGGGGCTGGCCGTCGGCGCCCGGCACCCCGAGCGCGCGCACCGCGCGCAACAGCTTGTCTGCCACGTCGAGGCCGGCGACCTCGTCGGTGCGCGGCAGCACCACGCAGAACTCCTCGCCGCCGAAGCGCGCCACGGCGTCGACCTTGCGGATCGACGTGCCCAAGGCCTGGGCGACGGCGCGCAGGGCCTCGTCGCCCAACAGGTGGCCCATGCGGTCGTTGTACTGCTTGAAGTGATCGACATCGAGCATCAGCACCACCAGGGGCGTGGTGAAGCGCTGCGCGCGCACCAGCTCGGCGTCGAGGATGCGGTTGAGGGCGCGGCGGTTCATCAGCCCCGTCAGCGGGTCGGTGACGCTGAGCTCCAGCGTCTGCTGATAGAGGTCGGCGTTGACCACGGCCATGGCCGCCTGGGCCCCGAGCGCCTGCAGCAGCGCCACGTCGTCGCTGTCGAAGGAGTGGGCGGCGGCGGCGTAGAAGGTGAGCACGCCCACCACGCGCCCCTTGTGCAGCATCGGCGCGCACAAGAGCGAGCCCGCGGCCAGCGGCAGGGGCTTGCCGCGCAGCTCGCGCACGGTGGGCGGCGGATCGGCCAGGTCGTTGACCAAGACGGGGGCGCCGGTCTCGGCCACCAGGCCCACCACGCCCTCGCCGACCGCGAACGACGCGGCCGCCACGTCGGGCCGATCGAGCGCGCCCGCGGCGTGTCCCACCTGGAGCACGGGCTCGCCGTGCTCGTTCTCGCGCACCAGCCACACGGCGAAGTCGGAGCGCCCGAGGTTGTCGGCCACCAGGCGCGCCAGGCGCTCCACCAAGGCGCCCTTGTCGAGCGTGGATCCCAGGCGGTGCGCCGCCTCCATCAACAGGCTCTGGCCCTGCACGCGCCGCTGCAGCGCGGTGTTCGACTGCTGCAGGCGCTCGGCGGCGTCCTCGAGCTGCTTCTTCATCGCCACCTGGGCCTGGGCGCTCTTGAGCGCGCCCTCGCGCTCGATCTCGCTGGCCTTCAGGTTCGTGATGGCGCGCAGCATCTGGTTGAACGCCATGGCCAAGTCGCCGAGCTCGTCGTTGCCCTCGACGCGCGCGCGCACCAGGAAGTCGCCCTGCTCGGCGCGCCGCATGAGGCGCGCCAGCCGCGCCACGGGCCGCGCCACCATGCGGTTGGTGGCGAAGAACACCAGCACCGCCAGGGCACCGAACGCCACCGCCAGCGAGCCTGCGTACAGCAAGTGGAAGCGGTTGAACGCCGACTGCGCCACCTCCCGGGCCACCGCCACCTGCACCACGCCCACGGGATCGCGGTGGCCGTCGTGGCATTGCCCGCAGGCCTGGGTGAAGGGCATGGAGTAGCTCACCACCAGCTCGTCGTCGCTCAAGGAGGCCTCGCGCATGCGCCGAGGCACTGATCGCTGCGCGCCCACGCGGCCGGGGCGCGTGGAGCGCTGCACCCGCCCGTCGTGATCGAGCACGTCGATCCACTCGACGCTCTCGGCGTGCGTGAGCTGAGCCAACACCTCGTCGGCGCGGTGCGCGCGCTCGTGGGCGGCGGGCGGCGCAGGCGCGTCGGGGTCGGCGTCGTCGGCCTGCTCGGCGGCGCGAGGCGGCGCCACCTGGTACGTGGCGGCCACGGCCTCTGCGAGCAAGCCCACCTGATCGGACGCCACGCGCGCCACCGTGGAGCGCTCGACGGGCTCGAGGAGCAAGAGCGCGACGGCGCCGAGCGCGATGGCGGCGCCCGCGCACACCAGCGCCAGGCGCGTGCCGATGCGGCGCCGCACGCGCTGGACCGCCTCGTCGCTCGCGGGCTTGCTCTCGCTCATGCGCTCCCGAGTCTAGTGCCGCAAGCCCGAAGTTCGTAAGGGGTTGTGCTTGGTCTTCTCGTCGATGGCGGCGTCGCGTCCTCGCCGCGTAGCGCGGCTACGCGGCTGCGGGGCTCCTGGCCCTCGACGAGAATCCTCGGCGCACCCCCCCGTACGAACTTCGGGCTTGCGGCACTAGCGCCCGCGCGCCAGCTCCGCGTCGATCGCGGCCGCCAGCGCGGCCTCCGACGGGTTGCCGAGGTGCGGTCGGCCGTTGATGAAGAAGCTCGGGGTGCCCTCGACGCCGAGGTCGGTGGCCTCCTTGAGGTCCGCCTCGATCTCGGCGGCGGTCTCGCCGTTGTTCAGGCAGCCCTCGAGCTTCGCCATGTCGAGGCCGAGGTCCTTGCCGTGCGCCAGCATGCTCTCGAGGTCGAGCTTGTCCTGCGCGCCATAGAGCTTGTCGTGCATTTCCCAGAACTTGCCCTGGCGCGCGGCGCACTGCGCCGCTTGGGCGGCGCGATCGGCGTCGGGGTGCATGTTACGCAGCGGGAAGTTGCGATACGCGAATTCCACGCGGTCGCCGTAGCGCTTGGCGAGCGAGCGCATGGCATCGGCGGCGCGGCTGCAGTAGGGGCACTGGTAGTCGGCGAACTCGACCACGCGCACCTTGGCCCCCGACGCGCCCTTGCGACCGGCCCACGCGGGCAGGTCGATGGTGCGGGGCGGCGACCGCACGTCGGGCAGCGCGCTCTCAACCTTGGCGGCCGCGCGCAGCTCGTCGAACAGCGCGCGCGCGCTGGTCTGGGCGCGCTCCTGCATCATCATGGGCAGCAGGCGGTCTTTCACCTCGGCGAGCGGGGGCGCGTCCGGCGGGCGGATGGAGTCGTAGAAGGCCTGCACCTCGGCGTCGCTCGGCTGCGTGACGCGGCGGTCGATCTCGGCGCGCACGAACTCGTCGGGCCCCACGCCGGCCTTGGCCGCGGCGCGCTCCACGAGCTTCTCGATCATCAGGCTGTCGAACGCGCGGCTGCGCGCCTCGGCGACGGCGTCGCAGTACTGCCACAGCGCCTTCTCCTCGGCGCGGCGGGTCTCGTCGCCGAGGTCCGCGAGCTTGATGTCGACGCCGTCGAGCTTGCCCACCACGGTGTCGGGCGCCAGCGCCAGCGACGCCTCGGCGCAGCTGGCGGCGCTCTTGGCGGCGGCCTTGTCGAGCGGCTTGGTCTCGGTGGTGGAGCAACCGACCAGCGACAGGGTGGCCAGGGCGAACACGAGGGAGCGTGCGTGGGTCATGTCGCAGACCCTAGCAGCGCCCGCACGGGCCGCAATCGCGCCGTGCCCACGCCTCGGCGGTCAGTGCGGCAGCACGCGCGCCGAGCCGTAGCCCTTGCGCTCGAGCGCCAGCACGATCTCCTGCACGTGCTCGTGGCCGCGCGTCTCCGCCACCACCTGCACCACCACCGTGCCGAAGGTGCCACGGGCGAAGGCGCGCTCGTGCTGCACCTCGACGATGTTGCCGCGCTGGCGCGCGACCTCACCGAGCATCTCGGCCAGCCCGCCGGGGCGGTCGGGGATCGTGACCTCGAGGCGCCCGAGCCGCCCCGACTCCACGAGGCCGCGCTCGATGATGCGCGACAGCACGCTGACGTCGATGTTGCCGCCGCACACCAGCGCCACCACGCGTCGGCCGGCGAGGTTGCTCACCTTGCCGGCCAAGAGCGCGGCCACGGCGGCGGCGCCGGCGCCCTCGGCCACCGTCTTCTGCTGCTCGAGCAGGTGCAGGATGGCGCGCGCCACGTCCTCGTCTTCCACCAACGCGATGTCGTCCACGTAGCGCTGCACGAGCGGCACGCAGCGCTCGCCGGCGCGGCGCAGCGCGATGCCCTCGGCCAGCGTGCGCGTGGGCGGCAGCTTCACGGGACGACCGGCCTCGAGCGCGGCCTTCATCGACGGCAGCGAGGCCACCTGCACGCCCACCACGCGGATCGCCGGCCGCACCGTCTTGAGCGCCAGCGCCGTGCCCGAGATGAGGCCGCCGCCGCCCACGGGCACCACCAGCACGTCGACATCGGGGACCTGCTCGGCGATCTCGAGGCCAACGGTGCCCTGCCCGGCGATGATGGCGTCGTCGTCGTAGGCGTGCACGTAGATGGCGCCGCGCTCGCGCTCGATGCGCTGCGCCTCGTCGTAGGCGTCGTCGTAGTTCTCGCCCGCCAGAACAACATCGGCGCCCAAGGCCTGCGTGCGCGACACCTTGATGAGCGGCGTGCCCACGGGCATGACGATGGTGGCGGCGACGCCCAGGCGCTGCGCGTGGTACGCCACGCCCTGCGCATGGTTGCCGGCCGAGGCGCACACCACGCCGCGATGGCGCTCGGCGGCGTCGAGGAGCGTCAGCTTGTTGCCGGCGCCGCGCACCTTGAACGAGCCCGTCACCTGCAGGTTCTCGAGCTTGAGCGTGACGCGCGCGCCCGTGTGCGTCGAGAGCGCCTCGGCGACGTCACACGGGGTGGTGCGCACGCTCGCGCCGAGCCGCGCGCGCGCCGCCTCGATGTCGGAGAACGCGACCATGCGCTTGCCATGGCACATCGGCGGCAGCGCGCAACGCACGGCGCGCGCCACCGCGCGTTGCGCGCCACCGCCCTTTCCATCGCGGCCGGTCCGCGCTACCGCACGGCATGGTCGCCGCGCTCGCCGCCGTGGTCACCGTGGCGTCGCTCGTCGTGCTCGCAGCGGCGGCGGCGGCGGTGTTTCATCGCGCGTTGCGGCCCACCGAGATGACGGCGCGCTCCGCCACGGCGCTGCGCGCGCTGGAGCCGAGCGGCGGTCGCCAGCGCTTCTCCGCGCGCACCTTCGAGGTGGTGGCGCTCGCCACCACCGGCGCCGCCGTGCTGGCCGTGCTGTTCTGCGTGGCCGCCGCCCCTCGCGGGGGGCAGACGCTCGGCGCCGCCGCCGCCGGTGCGCTCCTCGTGGCCGCGTGGTGGGCGTGGCGCCGCGGCACGTTGCGCTCCGTCGAGGCCGAGGTGCCGCCCCATGTCGCCGGCGGCGGCCACGGGGCGCCCCGTGGCT
>CAZONM010000350.1:0-2853 GCA_964580865.1 uncultured Myxococcales bacterium
GAGCTCGGCCGCGAGGTGGTGGTCTACAACGACGAGCGCTACCCCGACGCCTGGCGCTGGCTGCCCGGCGGCGACGCTGTGGTCACGTCGCTGGACGTGGGCGAGCGCTTCGACTGCACCGTGGCCGTGGACGCGGGCCGGCCCGACCGGCTAGGGCGCGACCTGCCGCCGCCGCCCTTGCGCGGCACCTTCGTGTGGATCGACCACCACAAGATCGACGTGGCGCCCGGCGACGTGAGCTACGTCGACCCCACCGCCGCGGCGGTGGGCGAGCAGGTCGCCGCCGTGCTCGACGTCATGGGGCACCCGCTGTCGCTACCGGTGGCGCAGTGTCTGTACGCCTCGCTGCTCGCGGACACCGGCGGCTTCCGCTACGGCAACACCTCGGCGCGCGCGTTTCGGATGGCGGCGCGGCTCGTCGAGGCGGGCGTGGACCCGTGGCAGATGACCGAGCGCATCTACGAGTCCCAGGACGAGGCGCGCATGCGCCTCCTCGGCAAGGTGCTGACGTCCTTGTGGCTGTCGCCGTGCGGGCGCGCGGGCCTGGTGGAGGTGAGCGCGCACGACATGTCGCACTTCGGCGCCCGCGACGAGCACGTGCAGGGCCTGGTCAACCACGTGCGCGGCATCAAGGGCGTGGAGATCGCGGTGCTGTTGCGCGAGCTGCCCGGCGGCACCGCCGTGGTGATGCGGTCGAAGGGCAACATCGCGGCGGGCCCCATCGCCGCCGCGCTCGGCGGACGCGGTCACAAGAACGCGGCCACCTTCACCTTGGAGGGCGACCTCGCGAGCGCGCGGCGCCGCGTGGAGGAGGCCGTGCTGGCCGCGCTCCCGGGCGAGCGCGCCGCCGACGAGCCGCACGTGACCGAGCCGGAAAAGGCCGAGCACGCCGCCGAGTGAACGCCGGAGTCGAGGGCCTGCTGGTGGTCGACAAGCCCGAGGGCCCCACCTCGTTCGACATGGTGGCGCGCGCGCGCCGCGCCCTGGGCACGCGCGCCATCGGCCACACCGGCACGCTCGATCCCCTGGCGAGCGGCGTGCTGGTGCTGTTGGCCGGCCGCTGGACGCGCTTGGCGAACCTGCTCGCGAGCGACGACAAGCGCTACCGCGCCACCGTGCGCTTCGGCGCCAGTACGACGACGGATGATCGCGCGGGCGACGTGGTGGCGCAGGGGGATCCCGCCGCGCTCGACGAGGAGCGCGTGCGCGCGGCGCTGGCCGCCCTGCGCGAGGCGCGCACGCAGGTGCCGCCCGCCTACTCGGCCATCCACGTGGACGGCGAGCGCGCCTACCAGCGTGCCCGCCGCGGCGACGTCGTCGCGCTGGCACCGCGGGACATCGAGCTCTACGCGCTCGAGCTGGTGCAGTGGCGCTCGCCCGACGCGACTGTCGACGTGCACTGCTCCAAGGGCACCTACGTGCGCGCGCTGGCGCGCGACCTCGGCGTTGCCCTCGGCGTGCCCGCGCACCTGTCCGCGCTGCGCCGCACGGCCGCCGGGCCGTGGGCGCTCGACGACGCGGTGCCGAACGCGCTCTTGGACGACCCCGCGGCCGCGCGCGCGGCCCTGCGCACGGGCCCCGGTGCGCTGCGCGGCGTGCCGCTCATCGCGGTCGATGAGCGCACGGCGGGCGCGCTGCGCCAAGGCAAGCGCCCACCGGTGGACGCGCCCGCGGCATCGGGTGCCGTGGCCCACAAAGGCGATGAGCTCGTGGCCATCGTGGCCGTCGAGGACGGCACCGCGCGCGTGCTGCGCGGCTTCGGCTGACCTTCCGCTAACGCCATGCTAACGACCGCCGCGGAGGTGCTCTCATGACAGCGCTCGTCGAGCGGCGCGAAGCGAATGGCGTCGTCACCCTCGTGTTGGCGCGGCCCGAGGCCATGAACGCGCTCAGCAGCGCGCTGTTATGCGCCCTCGACGCCGAGGTGGAGGCCGTGTGCGTGCGCGCCGACGTGCGCGCCGTGATCCTCGCGGGCAACGAGCGTGCGTTCTCGGCCGGCGCTGACCTGAAGGAGCGCGCGGGCATGACGCCGGAGCAGACGCGCGCCTACCTGAGAAGCATCCGCGGCCTCATGGACAAGGTCGAGCGCGTGCCCGTGCCGACGCTGGCGGCCATCGAGGGCGTCGCGTTCGGCGGCGGGCTCGAGCTCGCGCTCGCATGCGACATCCGCGTGCTCGGCAAGGGTGCCAAGGCGGGCCTCACCGAAGTCTCGCTCGGCATCATCCCCGGCGCCGGGGGCACGCAGCGCCTGCCGCGGCTCATCGGCGCCGCGCGCGCCAAGGAGCTGATCTTCACGGCGCGCCGGCTCTCGGCCGACGACGCGTTGGCGTGGGGGCTGTGCACGCACGTGACGGAGGCGGGCGCGGCCCTCGCCACGTGCGAGCGGATCGCGGCCGAGATCGCGAAGAACGCCCCCATCGCTGTCACCGCCGCCAAGGCGGCCATCGACGGAGGCGTCGGCGCCGGCATCTCCGAGGGGCTCCTGCTCGAACAGCGCGCCTACGAGGTCACCCTCGGCACCGAGGATCGCCGCGAGGCGCTGGCGGCCTTCGCGGAGAAGCGCGCGCCGGTCTTCCATGGGCGCTGACGCGCTCGCGCTGGCGCTCGTGAGCGCCGTGGCGGCGGCGCCATCGCTCGAGCCGTGCGCGCTGTCGTCGCCGGGCCTGCCACCCGTGCGCGCCCGCTGCGGCGCCGTGGCGGTGCCGAAGGACCGCGGCGCCCCCGACGCGGGCACCATGGCCGTGGGCTTCGCGTTCCTCGAGGCCACCGGCGACCGCGCGGTACCCGATCCCATCGTGCTGCTGCCGGGCGGGCCGGGCCAGGCGGGCACCGAGGTGGCCGCCATCGCCGACG
>CAZONM010000350.1:2953-6404 GCA_964580865.1 uncultured Myxococcales bacterium
CGCCGACGAGGTCGCGCGCCTCGCCGCGTGCGCGTCCCGCCTGCCGCTCGACCCGCGCCTGATCACCACCGAGGCCATCGCGCGCGATCTCGAGGACCTGCGCGTGGCGCTCGGCGCAGCACAGGTGAACCTCGTGGGCATCTCGTACGGCACGCGCGTCGCGCTCGCCTACGACCGGCTGTTCCCCGGGCGCACGCGCGCCATGATCCTCGACGGCGTGGTGCCGGCCTCGATGGTCATCGGCGAGCACGCCGCCGTCGACGCCGAGGCCGCGCTGGCCTCCCTCGACGAGCGCTGCGCGCAGGCGCCGGGCTGCCCGCGGCGCGCGCCCCTGCCCGCGCTGCTCGGCGAGCTCAAGGGGCGCCTTACAGCCGCCGCACCCGTGAGCCTCACGCACCCCACCACCGGCAAGCGCCTGACCGTGCCGATGGACGCGCGCGTGCTCGTGGCCGTGGTGCGGCTCCTCTTGTACGCCGAAGAGACCGCGGCGCTCCTCCCCGTCTTGCTGGCGAAGGCCGACGGCGGCGACCTCGCGCCCTTGCTCGCGCAGGCGCTCTTGGCCGAGCGCCTCGAGGCGGGCATCGCCGACGCCATGCAGCTCGCGGTGCTGTGCGCCGAAGACGCGCCCTTCCTCGGCGCCCCCGCCGCCGACGCGCTCTTTGGCGGTGTCGGCGACGAGCTGCGCCGGACGTGCGCGGCGGTGCCGCACGCCACCGTGCCGGCCACCTTTCACGACGACGTCCCCTCGACCACGCCGGCGCTGCTGTTCTCGGGCACGGCCGATCCCGTGACGCCGCCCGCGTGGGGCGACGCCGCCGCGCGGGCGCTCGGGCGCTCGGTGCACGTGAAGGCGCGCGGCGTGGCGCACAACGTGCTGATCCGCGGCTGCGCGCCCGAGCTCGCCGCGCGCTTCCTCGAGCGCCCCGAGCCGGACGCGCTCGACACCGCGTGCGCCGCGCGCATCGGGCCGCTGCCGCTGTTCGTCGATGCGCTGGGGCCCGCGCCATGATCGAGCTCGTCGACGTCCACAAGCGCTTCGGCGCGGTGCATGCCCTGCGCGGCGTGAGCTTCGTGGCCAGAGACGGCGCCATCACCGGCGTGCTCGGGCCGAACGGCGCCGGCAAGACCACGTCGCTGCGCATGGCCGCGGGCCTGCTGCGCCCCGATGCGGGCAGCGCCACCGTCGACGGCATCGACACGCGCCATGACCCGCAGCGCGTGCGCCGTGCCATCGGCGCCCTGCCGCACAGCCACGGGTTGTACGCGCGCATGAGCGCGCGCGAGCACGTGGCCTACTTCGGGCGGCTGCACGGCCTCGCCGACGACGTCATCGCGGCACGTCTCGACCGGCTCGCCGACGTGCTCGACATGCGCGCCTTCCTCGATCGCCGCACCGAGGGCTTCTCGCAAGGCCAGAAGCTCAAGGTCGCCATCGCGCGCGTGCTCGTGCACGAGCCGAGGAACATCATCCTCGACGAGCCCACCGCTGGCCTCGACGTCAAGGGCACGCGCGCCATGCGTGAGCTGGTGCGCGACCTCAAGGCCGACGGCCGGTGCGTCGTGTTCTCGTCGCACGTCATGCAAGAGGTCGCGGCGCTGTGCGACGAGGTAGTGGTCATCGCCGCTGGGCGCGTGACGGCGCAGGCGACCCTCGAGGGGCTCAAGGCGCAGACCGGCAAGGAGCACCTGGAAGACGCGTTCGTGGCCGCCGTGGGCACCGAGGAGGGCCTGGCATGAGCGCGCTCGGCGTGGTGTTTCGGAAGGAGTGCGTCGACAACTTGCGCGACCGGCGCGCGCTCTCGACCGCGCTGGTCATGCCGCTGCTCGGGCCCCTCATGCTCGTGGGCGTGTTCTTCGCCATCAAGGACGCGGAGGCCAAGTCGCGGTCGCCGCGCATCCCCGTGGTGGGCGCCGAGCACGCGCCCGAGCTCATGCGCTGGCTCGGCCAGCAGGGGGTGGAGCTCCAAGCGCCGCCGGCCGACGCCGAGGCCGCGGTGAAGGACGGCACGGTCGACCTCGTGCTGCGGCTCGACGCCTCGTTCGGCGAGGCGCTGCGCGCCGGCACGCCAGCGCCCGTGGCCATCGTGTGCGATCCGTCGCGCCAGAACGCCGCGCCGCTGCTCGAGCGCACCGAGGGCTTGCTGCGGCAGTACGGACAGACGGTCGGCGCGCTCCGCTTGATGGTGCGGGGTGTGGACCCGCAGCTCGTGAACGCCATCGCCGTCGACCGCGTCGACGTGGGCGCCAAGGACGCGAAGAAGGCGCTGTTGCTCGCGAGCCTTCCACTCTTCCTGCTGATGGCCTGCTTCCTCGGCGGCACCTACGTGGCCATCGACGTCACCGCCGGTGAGCGCGAGCGCGGCACGCTGGAGCCCTTGCTGCTCAACCCGGTGTCGGCACGAACGCTGGTGCTCGGCAAGACCGCCGCCACCGCCGTGTTCGGCGTGGCCTCCCTCGCGGTAGGGCTCGTGGCGTTCGGGGTGGTGGTGCCGAGCATCCCGTTCGAGCAGATCGGGCTCGAGCTGCGGCTCGCCCCGCGCGTCGCCTTCGGCTACGCCGCGCTGTTCGTGCCCACGGCGCTGGCCGCCGCGGCGCTGCAGATCGTTGTCGGTGTGCTGTCGAAGAGCACCAAGACGGCGCAGGCCTCGCTCGGTTTCATCATCCTTGTGCCCGTGCTGCCGGGCATCATCGTGTCGCTGTTCCCGCAGCAGCCCTCGCTCGCCACCTGCGCCGTGCCATTCCTCGGCGAGTCGATCCTCGCCATGCGCTTGCTGCGCGGCGAGGACCTCGAGGTGGTGCACTGGCTCGCCAACGCCGCGGCGGAGCTCACGCTCGCCGGCCTCCTCACCGTGGTCGCCGCGCGGCTCTTTGGCGCCCGCATGTTGACCGGCTAGTGCGCCAACCAGGTTGGCGCATCAAGGTGCGATCGCGCCGGCCGCGACCCACCCCTCGCAGCCGGGCGCGCTGCCCTGCACGCGCACGCGCGTGGCGCCGTCGGCGTCTTCGGCGGCGGTCACCACCACGGCGTCGCCGGCGGCGAGCGCGCACGCCACGCGGCGTTGGTCGACAGGCGCGTCGGGATCGCGCACGACCTCGACGGGCGCAGCGATGGTAGCGCGGCCGGGCACCGGCACGGGCCCGGCCGCGGTCGCGATCGTGCGCGCGGCGCCGCTGGCGGCGGCCGCCTGAAATCGCTTGCCCGTGGCCCCGTCGCCGTCCTTGGTCGCCAACAGGTACAGCACGACGGCCAACACCACGAAGGCGACCACGATGGCCGCAGCGGCGCGCGGCGACTCCCGCGCCTTCATCAACGCCATCATGGTTCGCGAGGGCGCCTGAAACGGCGCGTCGTCGTCGAGAGAGAGCTCCGGCGGCAGCGACGCCGGCGCGCGCGGCGCGGGCGCAGGCTCGAGCGCGAGCACCGGCGCGGGCGTAAACGCCGCCGCCGGGC
>CAZONM010000351.1:0-6392 GCA_964580865.1 uncultured Myxococcales bacterium
GGCGTGGCGCACCCGCTGGCGGGCGCGCGCGTGGGTGGCCGCGCGCTGGTGATCGCGTGGCTCGACCGCGGCGCCGGCCTGCCCGGCGAGCTGTGGGCCTTCAGCGACGACGAGACGCGACCCGTGCTCGCGCCGGCGGTGGGCGCCGCGGTCGAGGTGTACGGCGTGGTGACGCCGTGATCGCCGCCGCCGCGACGCTGGCCGCGCACCTGGTTGCCCACCTGATCGCACAGTGCTCGGGCCCGGCGTGCCCCGACCCGTGCACCGAGTGCGCGTTCCCGCCCGTGAGCGGCGAGAACCCGAGCGTGCCCGAGCTGCGCGAGCTGTTCACGTCCATCGCCGAGCGCGCGGGCGCCGCGGACCTGCCGGCCGTGGCCGACGTCGAGGTCGGCAGCGCGCGCACCGCTGAGCCCGCGCCGTTTCCGTGCCGCCTCTTGCCCGCCATCGGCGCCGCCGAGTCGGCGATCACGCAGTTCTGCGACGACAGCGGCCTGACCGTCATCTCGTTCGACTGCGGCTTCGGCGTCATGCAGGTGACGAGCGGCGCCGCCAACTACCCGGGCCTCGAGGCGCGCACCGACGTCAACGTGGCCGCCGGCGCCCATATCCTGGCGCAAAAGTGGAACGGCAACGAGAGCTACGGCGGGCAATTCGGCGACAGCGACCCCGCGCTCGTCGAGAGCTGGTACTTCGCCGTGTGGGCCTACAACGGGTTCGTCTACGGCAACAACCCGAACAACCCGAGCTTCCCCGCGTCGCGCCCGCCCTATCGCGGCCCCGGCGGCCTATCGCGCGGCAGCTACCCGTACCAGGAGATCGTGTGGGGCTACCTGCGCGCGCCCCTCGAGAAGGATGGGGAGCTGGTGGTGGAGCCCCTCGAGGTCAGCTACCCGGACCCCACCACCATCCCCGACCAGAGCGGCCTGTTCTCCGTCGACGTGGCGCTGCCCGAGCCGAGCCACGCCGACCCGTGCGCCGAGGAGTGCCCGCCGTCGGGGTGCCCGCCCGCCGAGCTGCGTGTGCTGGTGCTCGACGACCTCGACGCGAGCTTCACCGTCGAGGGCGAGAGCGAGGAGCACAGCGATGGCGGCTTTGGCGATCACTTCCGCTCCGCGGCGGTGGCGCCGGCCGACGCCCCCACGGTGCGCGCGCGGTGGTCGGGCACGGCGCCGTCAAGCGGCACCTTCGACGTGGCGGCCTTCGTGCCGCTCGATCCGGCCACCTGCACCGACGTGCGCGTGCGCGTGGATGCGTGCGGCGCGTCGGTGGCGTTCTCGTTCGACCAGAACGTCCCGGGCGGCTTCTTCGCGCCGCTCGGGCAGGCAGTGTTGCGCCAGGGCGACCTCGTGACCGTCGAGGTCACCAACGACAGCGCCGACCCCGACCCGACCCACCGCGTCGGCATCGACGCCTTCCGCTTCACGTGGCGCGGCGAGGGCGATGTGTCGACGTGCGAGGACGGCGGCGCGCCGGCCGCGCCCGACGCGGGGCCCGTCACCATCCCTATCCCCACGGGCGGCGGCTGCACCTGTGGGTCGTCGACGGCGACGAGCCTGGTCGGCGCGCTGGTGCTCGCGCTGGCCGCGCGCACGGCACGGCGCCGCGCGCCCCGTCAGAAGTAGAACGCCCCGTACAGCTCGTAGGTGCCGCGCACGTCTTCGATGGTGGTGACGAGGTTCTCGAGGCGCCAGCGGTTGTCGAGCGACGGGTCGAGCGTGTAGGCGTCGGCGAAGCCCTGCGCGCGCTGCAAGAGCGCGGCGCCCGGCGAGTACACCGCGGCGTCCGCGTGCCGGGTCGCGTGGTACACGCGGTTGTTGAGCGGGTTGGTGAAGGTGACCACCAGCGCCGGGTCGGCGGGCGTGAACGCCTCGCCCGAGCCCTCGAGCCAGATCTTCATGCGGTCGTTGAAGTCGAGGTCGAAGCCGAAGGGCAAGAACGCCATGCCGTACCAGATGGCGTAGAGCTCGACGGTGAAGCTGGTGGCCGGGTCGACCACCTGGAACGCGCCACCGTCGCACGGCACGGCGTCGAGGTCGGACAGGCGCGGCGGCACGTAGGTCTGATCGGCCGTGCACATGACGCCGGCGTAGCGGCCGTAGTCCTCCGCCGCCGTGCCGCCCACCATGCGGTGGATCTCCTCGGGGAAGTACAGCGACAGGCCGATGGCGTAGCGCCCCACGTTGGAGCCGGTGTCGACGCCGAGGAAGTAGGTGTCGCTGGTCACCGCGGTCTCGAGCGCCACCAGCTTGTCGTAGAAGCTGCCCACCATGAGGAGGCGGTCGTAGAACGTGTAGCCGCTCTCGACGTCCCACTGGCTGTCGGTGAAGCGGCCTTCGCCGAGCGCGACGTTGAGCTCGCTGCACGTGGGCGCCGGCGCCCCCGGCGGGCACAGCTCGTCCTGCCAGTAGGAGTAGAGCACCTGCACGTTCTCGGCCGCGTCGAACGCGTACGAGCCTGGCTCCGGTTGCGCCAGGACCTCGCCGATGAGGTCCAGCAGCAGGCGCGTGGCCGCGGCGCCCGGCAAGCCGCCGTCGTCGGACTCGGCCCACGGCAGCGCCGGCAGGTCGTAGTACGCGGCGTCGTCGCCGTCGGCGTAGTCGCAGGCGCCGTCGTCGGACACGATGCAGTCGTAGTCGTACTCCTCGTAGAACGAGTCGAAGACGAAGTTCTGGTACTGCGTGAGCATGGGCAGGAACACGCGGCTCTGCACGTTCCACATGTAGTCCCACTCGTTGAAGAACCGGCGATCGCGCTGGAACGACAGGAACGGGAAGTACTCGAGGTACTGGCGGCGCGCCGCGTCGGCGATCTCGTAGGCGTCGGCCCCCTCGTCGAACACGGCGCACGTTGACGTGGCGCCCTCGTACTCGTCGGAGCAGAAGCGGTAGGGCACCTCCCACAAGAGCCAGTCCTCGCGCCCGGCGAGCTGATCGATGACGTCGGCGTAGGGCATCAAGCGTCGATCGTGCATGCCGTCGATGCCGCCGAACACCTGCGGCAGGTTGGTGTAATGCCGATGGCGCACGGCGTCGGGCAGCGTGTACAGCTCCAACAGATTCTCGCTCGGCTCGCCGGCGAACACCTCCACCAGGTCGCCGTAGCCGAACGCGATGGCCGCCTCGTCGTACAAGCCGAGCCCCTCGATGTCGCTCATGAAGCGCGAGCCGTAGTCCATGATCGAGGCGTACTGGTGCTGCCGGATCCCCGCCTCGAGCTGCGCCTGCGAGGGCTGCTCCAGCGCCTGCGCGCCCGTGCCCTTGAGATCCCAGAAGGCGCGGCCGTAGTTGAGCGCGTCGGTGGAGGCCTCGAAGTTGTGGCGAAGCCCGAGGTTGTGGCCCATCTCGTGCTCGGCCGTGGAGCGGAAGATGCGACGTCGCAGCTCTTGGTAGCGCTCTTCCGGCGGCAGGTCGCGCAGCGCCAGCGCCACCCCCACCACCGAGCTGTCGAGGTAGCGCGTGTGCGTCACGCTGTGTCCTTGCAGGTGCTGGCGACGCACTCGCTCGCGGTGCGCGGCGCCGCCCATGGCCCAGGCGCGCGGGCTCATGGCGCGCGCGTCGGCCGCTTGGGCCGCCGCCGGCGTGGCCGCGTGCGCGCCCAGGAACGCGCGCTGGATCTCGTCGGTGATCAAGCGCTGCTCCAGCGGCGTGTCGCGCAGCGCCTCGAGGCGCGCGCGCATGCTCGCGCCGTCCCGCAGCAGCGCGTCGGCGCCGAGGCGGCGCAGCGCGCGGTTGCGCTCACTGTCGATGGCGTTGCGCGCGAAGCGCTGCGAGCGCGCGCGCGCATCGGGGTCGGTGGCGCGGCGCTGATAGACGTCGAGCTGGACGTCCTCGCCGGCGATGTACTGGTCGAACAGCGAGGGATCATTGGTCAGGTCGACCACCTCCTTGCCGTACTGCGCCAGGTCATCGACGCCGGCGCCATAGACGAACGCGTTGGCCTGCACGATCTCGCCGGTGAGCGGATCGGCCGCCGCCGGCCCGTAGCCGAGCAATCCCGCCAGGTTCGGGTTGTCGACCCACGCGAGCAGGTTGAAGCGCAGGTCGCCCACGCGCTGGCCGCGGTCGCTCACGGCCGCGCCGTCCACCGCATAGCTGTTGTCGCGCAGCACCACCACGTCCTCGACGTCGTCGAGGGCGCGGGCGTCGTCGTACTTGAGCTTGTTGACGGTGCGCTTGAAGGCGCGGTTCCACCCGTCCACGGTGAGCTGCGCCTGCTCGCGCAGCTCCGCCGGGAAGCCGGGCGACGTGAAGTACACGATGGGCCGCACCGTGCAGGCCGCGTACGGCGCCGCCTGGCCGGGGACCACGCACGCCGGAGCGTCGAGCCAGATGTTGAAGCGGTTGATCCAGTACTCCTTGCCCGTGTGCGTCTCGCCGTGCCGGCGGTCGTAGGCGTCGCGCTCGGTGCGGAAGTAGCCGAACTTGTCGAAGTACGGCGCGCGCGCCACGAAGCCGTCGTCGCTGGGGCGCAGCGAGTCGCGATCGACGTAGTCGACGCGGATGGGCTCACCCGCCTCGTCGCGCAGGATCTCGTTGTCGGGATAGCTCTTGGGCGCGTAGCGGTTGGCCGGATCGACCTTGAGGAACGACGAGCGGATGGTGATCTCGGCGGGCGCGCAATCGGAGGCGCCGCCGTACCAGCCGAGGTACCAGCACGCGGGCTCCTCGTAGAGCGTGCCGTCCCAGTCCTCCACCAGCACCGTCTCGGGCGTGGCGAAGATGCGGTGCACGACGTCGAAGTAGTCGGCGCTGCTGAGCGCGGCGACGGCGTCGCCCTGGGCGTCGGTCCACGTGCCGTCGCCGTTCTTGGTGGCGAACACCATGGCGTCGGGATCGCCGGGCTCTTGTACGTAGTGCGCGCCGGGCACCTGCGCCACGTTGCCCACGAGGAAGTTGAAGCTCGGCGCCAGGTTCTGTGACCAGTCCACGCGCATCCATTGGCGCTCGAACCACGGCCGATCCGCGGAATTCTCGACGAGCACGTTGCTCTGCTCGCCGGTCTGCGCGTTGTACTCGCGCGCCACGTCGAAGTGGCTCTCGATGGGGAACACGGCGAGCGGCACCTTGTCGGCCTCACCGCCGGGCACGGTCGAGGCCTCGTCGGTGCCCGCCACCAGGTCGTAGGAGCGATAGGCGATCAGGTAGTGCTCTTGGATGTCCCAGACCAGGCGCTCGGTGCGCTCGGTCTGCTCGCCGATGAAGGTGAACGACGTGGTGTACGGCACGTCGATGACGGTCTGCAGGTAGTACCACTCGCCGTCGAGCACGGCCTTCTGCAGCTTGTTCGGCTGGGTGCGATCGATGTCGCCGATGCCGCACGCGCCGATGGCGCTGACAACGACGAGGACGGTGCTCGCGACGAGCTTGGAGACGCGGATCATGACAAACCCCGGGGCGAACCGCGGAGCGTCTCACGCCAATCGGTTTCGTCAACGCGCGAGGGGACGCGCTCACCCGAGGTCGAGCATGGCGATCTCGTCGCGCAGGCGCAGCAGCACCCCCTGGAGCTGCTGCAGCAGCTTGACGTGCTGCTCACCACCGTCCACCGGGTGCTTGGTGAAGAACTGCGCCGCCTGCGTCAGCCCCCACATGAACGGCTCGAGGGCGCCCACCAGCGCGGCCAGCTGCCGCGCGCGCGCCATCAGCACCTCGGCGTCGGCAGAGCCGCCCCCGCCTTGCGCCTGGAGGCGATCGCGCTCGGCGGTCAGCGCGGCCAGCTGATCCTGCAGCTGCGCGATGGTGCGGGCGCGCTCCGTCAGCTCCGACGACGAGCCCCTCAAACGCTCGAGCTCCTGTTGCTGCCGCGCGTGCTCCACCACGAGCTGGTTTGCCCACTCGCGCAGGGGCGCGGCCTCGGAGCGGAGCGCGTCGCGCTCCGCCGCGAGCGCGGTCACCTGCTGCGTCGCCTCGTCGAGGCGCATGGTCACTTCCTGCAGATCGAGGCGCACGGTGGTGGCGTCGGTGCGCGCCGCCGCCAGGTCCGCCTTGAGCTTGTCCGACTCCACGCGCAGCGCTGAGCTCTGGTCGGCGCTCCCGCGCGCCAGCTGCGACGCCTTGGCCAGCGCCTCGCCGTGCTGGAGCTCGAGATCGGTGCGCTGCTGCTCGAGCGCGGAGCTGTGGGCGCTGCGCTCGGCCGTGAGCTGCCGGTCGAGCGTGTCGCGCGCGCTGCGCACGTCGGTCAGCTCGCGACCGACGCGCTCGAGCTCGGCCGCCAGGCCCCGTACCTCGTCGTTGGCCGTCCGGGCGACGTCGAGCTCGCCGCGCAGGCGCGCGACCTCACCAGCCGCGTTCGCGCCGTCGGACCGCAGCGTGGCGACCTCGGCGGTGGCGCGCTCGAGCTCGGCACGCGCCAACGCAGCGTCGGCGCCGGCGCGCTCGAGCTCCGCGCGCAGC
>CAZONM010000352.1:0-6331 GCA_964580865.1 uncultured Myxococcales bacterium
CAGCGGCACCGCGGGCTTGCCCATGGCGGCGAGCGCGTCCATGGCGGCCGAGCGGCGCGCCAGCTCGCGCTCGTCGGTGAGCGCGCGCTCGAGCGTCAAGAGCAGGCCGGGCGTGGGCGCCGAGCGCGCCACCAGGCGCACGGCCTCGCGCCGCACGGCGGGGTCTGCGTCGCCGAGCCCGTCATACGCCAGCGCGAGGGTGCCCTCGTCGAGCGCGCGCATGCCACGCAAGACATCGCGCCGCGTGTCGGCTCCGGGGACCCCCGTCGGCTCAGCCATGGGGCTTCCGCGCGTCGCCGCGCTCGAGGAGGCGAGCGGCGAAGTGATCGAGCTCGACCTCGAACACGTCGCCGCTCGCGCCCGCGTTTCGGAACAGCTCGCGCGCGGCGTCGACGGCTGCGCCCAAGGACGAGAAGGGCTTGCCGCGACGCACCCCGTCGGCGAGCTCGTCACCGTGATAGAGCGCGACGTCGGAGAGCAGGCGGCGCGCCAGGTGTGCCGCGGCCTCGGCGTCGTCGGGCGGCTGCGAGGTGCGTAACGGTGCGGCGCGCGCGCGCTCTACGGGCGCCTGCAGCCGATCGGGCGGGACCTCGCACGCCTGGCGCAGCATGTCGACGGCGGGGCCGAGCTTGTCGGGCACGTGGTGCAGCTCGAGGTACGCGTCGGCGCCGTACAGGTTGGTGGGGCGGCGCTTGTAGCGCGTGCGCTCGAACACCGACGCCAGCAGGATGATGGGCAGCTTGGCCGTTTGGGGGTGGGCGCGCAGCTGCTCGACCACCTGGAACGCGAGCACGCCCGGGATGGCGACGTCGAGGACCAGCGCCGCGGGTTGCGCCGGCATGCTCGGATCGCACGCCATCAGCGTCATCTCGCCGGAGCGCACGCACACCGGCGCGTAGCCGTGGGCGCGCAGCGCGCGCGCGGCGCTGCGCGCGGCCGACGGCACCTCGTGGCCCACCACCACGCGGGGCCACTGGGCCTCGGCGAGGGCGCTCGCGGCGGTCCCCTCGTCGTCGACGGGCGCGGGCGTCTGCCCACGAAACGCCGTGGCGCCGGCGACGTGCCCGCACGCACCGCACAGCAAGGTGAGATCGTCGGCCACCAGCTCGCGCGGCGCTTCGTAGCGCGCGCCGCACACCGGGCAGAACACCACCCGAGGGGTCACGGCGTGCCTCGCGGGATATCGACGGGCACGGGGAGGATGGTGCGGTTGGTGCCGCGCAGCAGATCGTCGACGGGGATGCTGTGCGCGCCCTGCAGCACGCGGCGCAGGTTGAGCAGGAGCGCGAGCCGCTCGCCCCGCTGGCTCGGCACGGGCGCCACGCCCAGGAACACTTGCGCCGCCTCGCCGACCAACACGCCGCCGCCCACGCGCAGCTGCGCGCGCGTCAGGTTGATGACGTCGAGCACCTGATCGACGACGACCCCCACGGTGCGCCCGTCGAGCTTCATGATCAGGTAGCGCACGTGCACCAGATCGACCTCGGCACGCGGGCCCAGGTCGAAGCGCAAGCGCAGATCGAACAAGGGCAGCACAGCCCCGCGCAGGTCGATGACGCCGACCATGCCGGCGGGCGCCTTGGGCACTGGCGTCACCGGTAGCGGGCGCACGATCTCGCGGATGCGCATGATGTCGACGGCGTACAGGTCGGGGCCGACCGCGAACGTGGCGAGGCGCAGCTCCTCGTTCGGGTCGACGACTGCACCAACCACCGCGGGGCTCATGCGGTCTCCCGTTGCACGACACCCATGGTCTCGCCGACGTGCGCCAGCACCGCGTCGATGTCGAGGAGGATCAACAGGCGCGCCTCCTCGCCAACCTCGACGCGCGGGCGCCCGAGGCCGAGCAACAGGTGCGCGCCCTTGGCGCCGAGGGACGCCGGCACCTCCTCGAGCGCGCGCACCGGCAAGCGCACCACCTGGTGCACGCGATCCACGCGCAGGCCGAGCACGCGCTGGCCGTCGCCCACCACCAGCACGCGCTGGTCCCGGCTCAGGGCGCGATCGGGTGCGCGCAGACCGAGCACGGCCGCGAGGTCGATGACCGGCATGACCACGCCGCGCTTCGACAACACCCCGAGCACCTCGCGCGGCGCGCGCGGCACCTCGGTGGGCGTGACGATCTTGAGGATCTCGCGCACGTCCATGATGTTGGCCGCGTACGCCTCGCCGCCGAGATCGAACCAGAGGAAACGTCGCTCCTCCTCGTCGACGGCGGCGCCCTCGGTGGAGCTCATCGAGGCCACCTCGTCGCCGTCGTCGTAGCGCGCCAGGAACTCGCGCAGCGGGTCGACGCTCACCGGCAGCGCGGTGGTGGCGCGCGCCGGCGCGGCAGACGGCACCTCGCCGGCATGCTCCGCCTCGGGCGGCCTGGGTGCCGCCGTGCGCTCGCGCCTGGCACGTGAGCGCGTTTTCGGCGGCGCTGGGTCCTTGTCGTTCTTGTCCATTCACGCTCCGGCCGGCGCCGCCGCCGCGCGCCCGCGGCGCTCCTCGCCGTGCAGCAGCTCTTGCACCAGGGCTGCCACATCGAGCACCAGGATGGTCTCGTGGTCGCCGAGATGGGTCGCGCCGGCCACGCCCTTGATCTGACCCAGATACGCACCGAGTGACTTGATGACGATGTCCTGTTGGCCGAGCACGTCGTCGAGCAGGATGACCGCGCGGTGCTGCGCGAGCCCGACCACGGCGGCGTAGCCAACGGTGCCGTCGCTGGCGCTCGTGCGGTTGGCGTCGTCGGGGTGGAACACGCGGTCCAGGCGCAACACCGGCATGGTCTGGCCACGGAGCTGCAGCATCTCCTTGCCCTCCACGCGGCACAGGTCGCGCTGCTGCACCGCGACGATCTCGAGCACGCTGGCGAGCGGGAGCGCGTACACACGCTGGGCGGTGCGAATGATGACGGCCTGGATGATGGCGAGCGTGATGGGCAGCGTGATGGTGAAGCGTGTGCCCTTGCCGGGCGTGCTCTCGACGTCGATGAGGCCAGACATGCGCGAGACGTTGGTCTTGACGACGTCGAGGCCCACGCCGCGCCCGCTGGTCTCGCTCACCTCCTTGCGGGTCGAGAACCCGGGCTGGAAGATCAGGTTCCACACGTCGCGGCGCGACAGCTGACCGATGTGATCGTCATCGACCACGCCGCGCTCGAGCGCCGTGCGCTTGACGGCCACTTCGTCGATGCCGCGGCCGTCGTCGGACACGTCGATGATGACGTGGTTGCCGCGCGGGAAGGCGCGCAGCTCCAGCCGACCGGTGCGCGCCTTGCCCACAGCCGCGCGCGCGTCCGGCGGCTCGAGCCCGTGGTCGACAGCGTTCCTCACCAGGTGCATGAGCGGATCGACGAGGTCCTCGACGATGAGCTTGTCGAGCTCGGTCTCTTCACCGGAGACCTCGAGCGCGACCTCCTTCCCGAGCGAGGTCGCCGCCCGCTGCACCGTGCGCGCCATCCGCTCGAACACCTGGCCGAGCGGCACCATGCGCACCTGCATGATGGCGCCCTGCAGGTCGACGATGCGCCGCTCGAGCGTGCGCACCAGGCGATGGAGGTCGACGGCCAAGCCCTGGTACCCCATGGTCTGCTTGAGCTCGGCCGTGACGCGGGCGAGCCCGCCGCGCGCGAGCACCAGCTCGCCAACGATGCCCATGAGCTCGTCGAGCTTGCGGATGTCGACCCGCACGGTATCGGAAACCTGGCGCAACGTCGTGGCGCCCTCGTCGTCGGCGGCGGCGCCCACGGGGGCCGCGTCGCGCGGCGGTGACGTGGGGACCCCACCCCCCTCGGCGCCGTCATGGTCGATGCGCTCCACGCTGAAGGCGCCGATGGCGGCGACGCGCTCCTGCAAGGAGGCCGCCGACACCCGCGACGCGAGCACGACGTCGAAGATGATGTTGGTGCCGCTGTCGTCGGTGGACGGCAGGGTAGTGATGACCTCGCCGTCGTGCTGAATGGCCGTGGTGATTGCCGCCAGATCCTTCTCGAACGACGCCAGCGGCAGCGGCGCATGCAGCTTGTAGAGCGGCGTGTGGCTCTTGAGGTTTTCGGTGAGCCGGTGCTCCTCGTACTCGGTGAGCGCCGACAGCGCCTCGGGCGGCAGGCGCAGCGCCCGGACGCCCACGGGCGTCGGCGACGTGGCGGCCGCCGAGCCTTCGAGCCGCTGCACGACGGCGGCGATGGCAGCGGCGTCCACGGGCTTCTCGTCTTTCACGTCGGCCAACAGGCGCGAGAACACGTCGGTGCACGCGTAGAGCGCGCCCATCAAGCGATCGTCGAGCGTCACGCGCCCCAGGCGCAGCTCGTCGAGGAAGGTCTCGAGCTGGTGCGCCAGGCGGCTCATGGGCTCGACGCCGAACATGCCGGCCAGGCCCTTGAGCGAGTGCGCGTGGCGGAACACCTCGTTCAGGCGGGCCGGCGCGATGGCGCCCCGGCGGCGATCCGCGTCGATGGCCACCAGACCGGCCGACAGGTGGTCGACGATCTCGGCGGCCTCGGCGAGGAACTCGCGCTGCGAGCGATCGAGCGTCATCCGGTCACCGCCAGCCCGCGCAGCGCCTCGGTCAACGCTGCCACTGTCACCGGCTTCTCGAGCAGCGCGTGCGCCCCGAGCTCCATGGCCTTGTCGCGGTCGCGCGCCGAGACCTCGGTGGACACGATGAGGGCGCGGGCGCCGCCACCGCGCTGCCGCCAGAAGCTCAAGACCTCGAGGCCGGTCATGTCGGGCATGTGCAGGTCGAGGATCACCAGCGCCTGCGTGGTGGTGGTGAGCGCGCGCAGCGCCTCGGTGCCGCTGCCGGCCTCTTCGACGTCGAAGGCGAGCCCGAGCGCGTCGGCCGCGTCCTCGAGCGCCGAGCGCGCGACGGACCGGGCCGCCGGGGAGTCATCGACGATCAGGGCCGCCAGGGGGGCCGGGAGTGGGGCCGTCATGGGCCGCAGTCTGGCGTGGACCCGGCCCTCGGAGCAACGTCACCCGCCCGCCGTGAGGGCCCCGGTGGTTGGGACGCCGCTGGAGAGCGAACGGGAGGGTCGCGGTCATGCCCGCGACGCGCGGTCCAGCCACCGCTACCGGCCCACCGCGGGCGGCAGGCACATGGGGATCTGGATCCACGCCGCGTCGAGGGCGGTCTCGTCGAACGACGAGCACGAGGTCCCGGTCACCGCGTCGCAGTTGCCGTCGACGCCGAGCTCGCACTGGTGGAAGCAGAACCCGCCCCCTTGGTAGAGGGTGCCGGACTCGAGATCGACCATGATGAGCGGGTCGAAGCCGAGGTTCATGGCGCCCGCGGGCTGGCACACGAACCCGGAGCCGGCGGCGGGCGAGCCCTGACAGGGCGCGGACGGGTCGTTGTCGTCGGGGGCGCAGGGCAACGCGCAGAAGCCGGGGCCGTTCGGGTTGGCGCCCGGGTTGAGGGCCGCGAGCAACGGGCCCTGCAGGCACATCATGCCGGCCTCGCACTGCTCGGTGGCAGTGCACTCGGCGCCCGGGCCCGCCAGGCCGTGCTGCTCGACGAAGGCGCAGATGCCGGTGTCGACGTCGCATTGGGACTCGCCCGTGAGGTCCTGCAGCGCCAGGGCGGGTAGGAGGCTGCCGTTCTCGGCCACCATGAGCCCGGAGCGCACGCAGTCGGGCACGTCGAGGCCGCATTGGCGCACGCACACGGGCGCGGCGCCCACGTCGCCGACGGTGAAGTAGCGCACGTCGCAGGTGTAGTCGGCGCGCCCGCACTCCTGCGGTTGGCTGCAGGTGTGGACGCACATGGAGAGGTCGGCGAGCAGGAGCTCCTCGGTACCGGCGGGACAGGCCGCCGGCTGCCCCGCCGAGCTCACGGGCGAGCACGAGCCCGAGCTGGTGCCCGCCTGGTTGTCATAGGTGGTGAAGTGGTCCTGCCAGATCGGCAGGGTGAAGCCCGGATTGTAGGCCCCGTCGCTGGTCACGATGACGCACTCGAGCCCATCCGCGCAGTCGTTGGTGGGGTTGGCGCCGCTGCCCTCTTCGTACACGCACGCAGTGCCGACGTCCGCGGCGCTCGGCCCCTGATCATCGGGCCCTGCGTCGTCGCCCACACCGCCGTCGAAGGTGCCGGTGCGCGGGCAGGCGGCGGCGAGGAGCACGGCGAGCACGGGCAGGAGCGAGCGGCGGATCATGGGGTGATTGTCGGCGATAGCGGGCCGCGGTGCCACCGATCCGCAGGTGCGGCCCGCGTCGGCCATGACCGCATCCCAAGAAAAGCGACGCCGGCCACGGGGGCCGGCGTCGCATCTCTCAGGAGCGCGCGGGGCTACTCGCCTTCGCCCTCGCCTTCGCCCTCGCCTTCACCCTCGCCTTCACCCTCGCCT
>CAZONM010000353.1:0-6316 GCA_964580865.1 uncultured Myxococcales bacterium
TCCTCGTGCTGCAGGCCGCGTTCGCCATCGGCATCATCGCGTTCCTCGACGTGCCCAAGTACGGCGGCGAGAAGCTGTTCATGCCGTTCTTCCCGCTGTGGTGCGCCATGGCGGCCGACGGGCTCACCGTGGTCGCCAGCGCCGTGCGCGCCCTGTGGCCGCGCGTGCCCGCGCCGGCCGCCCTCGGGGCGCTGGCCGCCCTCGCCGTGGCGCCCGGCGCGCTCGGGACCATCAAGCACCACGGCGGCTACGCGCTCTCGTACTACGGCGAGCTCGTGGGGGGCCTGCGCGGCGCCGTGGCGCGCGGCCATGAGCGCACGTACTACGACGTCGCCGACAAGGATCTCGCGCGGTTTTTGGCCGAGCATGCCCGCGGCGCGCGCGTGCACGTGGCGCCGAACCACAAGGAGTACGTGCGCACCTTCCGCTGGCTCGAGCGCGACCGCGTCGTCGGCCCCATCGAGCTCACCAAGGATCGCGCGCGCGCCGGCATGGTGGTGCTGACCCACGAGCGCCGCTGGCACGCTTACCCGGCGCTGAAGGCCGAGCTCGAGCTCTTCACGCCCATCGCCGACAAGCGCATCGACGGCGTGCCGCTCTGGACGGTCTATCGGCGCTGACGCCGACGGCCGCCAACCAGCACCGCGCAGAGCGCCGCCAGCGCCGCCGCGCCCGCCATCGGGGTACCGCGCGCGCCCGTGCTCGCCGAGCAAAGGCACAGCGGCTTGCCCTCCTTGGCGCACACGTAGTTGCCCGACGGCGAGTACGTGCAGAAGAACCCCGCGTCGCTGTCGCAGGCGCTGCGGTCCCCTTGGCACGACTCGGGCTCGCAGATGCCGGGATCGTCGCCGGGCGCGCCGGCGGGCGCCGCGTCCTCGTTGCACTCCCAGCCGCCCGGGCAACCGTCGGGGTCGGCGTCGCAGGGACGCGTGCACACGCCGAGGGTGCACAGCCCGCTGTCGCACTCATCGTCGCCGTCGCACAGCCCGAAGGTGCGGACGTCGCCGTTCTCGCCGGCCTCGCAGTTTCCGATGGCGGCGTCGCCCTCGACGACGCAGCCTTCGCCGGCCGGGCAGTCGAAGTTGCCGCGCGAGATGCGGCATTGGCCCTCGGGCGGCGGCTCCTCGCCCTCGCCCTCGCCCTCGCCCTCGCCTTCCCCCTCGCCCTCGCCGCCGCGGCAGATGCCGCCGCCGCCTTGCAGCGCCACGCAGTCGTCGGTGGGATCGTCGCACGTGTACTCGGTGTCGCAGCGCTCGGCGCAGCGTCCGGAGGAGAGGCACAGGTACCCCTCCGCGCAGTCGAAGAACGAGTCGCACGTCGAGTCGGTGACGCCGGTGCCGAACGGGAAGCAGGCGCCCGTGCCGTCGGTGAACGCCTCGATGCACTGCTCGCTGGCCGTGCAGCCCGCGCCCGTCGACACGGTACAGGTGCCCACGCAGCGCCCGCTGTTGCCGTCGGGGAAGCAGTACATGTCGAGCTGGCATTGCACGTCGGCGGTGGTGCCGTCGGGGTCGCACACGCCGCCGCGGGCGACGTCGCCGGCGGGCACGCACACACCAACGCCCAGGCCGTTACCGCTCTGGTCTTGCAGCTCGAAGCAGCCCTCGTTCGACGTGCAGCCCGCGCCACCCGCCACCGTGCAGCCGGCGTAGCAGGTCTCCATGCAGACGTTGCAGCCTGGCCCGATCTCGAGCCCCGCGCATTCGTCGACGCACGCGGGTGGTCCGCAGTCGTCGCCCACCTGAGCGACGCCGCTGCCGGGGAACACGCACACGGTGCCGCTCTCGCCGGCGACGTTGGTGCACAGCATCCCGTTCGGGCAGGTGCCGCTGCACGTCTGCGAGCAGTAGTTGCCGCTGCCCATCACCAGGCACACGTTGTTGTCGCACTCACCGTCGCCGGTGCAGGGCGATCCGAGCGCGCCCGGCGGGATGTCGTAGAGCGCCTGGATGCCCGCGATATCGGAGGGCTGCGGCGTCTCGAGGCCGTTGTCCATGGCGCTCATGATGGCGCCGGTGCAGTAGTCGCACGGGTGATCGAGGCCGAGCGCGTGTCCCATCTCGTGCGCGAGCACCCCGAGTGACGAGGTGCTGTTGGGGTTTGAGGGGGTGTCCCAAACGATGTTCGAGCTGGGCACCCCGTTCATTGCCAGGTCGGCGTCGAAGATGGCCGTGCGCTGCGGGGCGGTGCCGCAGCCGTGCTGCGCCACGGTGACCCCAAGGACGCCCGAGTCGGCTCGGTAGCCAACTTTGGACTGCCACTCGGTCGCTCCCGAGATCCAGAAGATCTCGTTGAGGCCGTTATCGTCGGCGAAGCCCCGCTCGGTGGCGCCGCCGCCGTCACTGATCTGCAGACCACCACCGCCGGCGCTCTCCCAGTTGGCGATGGACGTCGAGATGTTGCTGCCCCACCGCGTTGTGCCAACGGATGACGGGATCCCTGTCGCGCGATCGAAGCGAAACTGCACGCTTGCTGGCTCCCAGCGTGCGGCGGTGTCCTCGTTGCAGGTCGGGACTCCGAACCCGGAGTAGTTCATGGTGCAGACGTCGCCTTCGATGGTGTTGTCGGCGTCGTAGCCGTTGCACAGGTACCGCGCCGTTTGCGCGCGCGCGGGCGCGGTGGCGACGAGCGCGCACAGCACGATCAGCGTTGCGAGGAGGATGCGCTGCACGTCACCCTCCCTTCGGGGCGTCGACCTTGGGCGCCGCCTTGGCCGGCTTGCGATCGACTTGCATGAGCTTGGGCGCCTCCTCGGCGGCGGCGGCGCGACGCAGCAGGGTCAGAAACGCCGGCAGCGAGTCGTAGCGGCGCGCCGTGGGGGTCACCTGGCGCAGCCGGCCGTCCTTGCCCTTCTCCATGGCCATCACGTCGCCCATGGTCTCGACCACGCGGATGCCAAAGTCGTCGCGCTCGACCGCGAAGAGCCCGAAGCCGACGCCGTACGGGACGACGCTGCCGGGGCCGCGGCTGTGGCGCACCCCCACGAACACCAGCTCCTCGCCCTCGCGGAAGTGGTGGGCGCCCGCGATCCAGGCGGTGGCGCCATCGACCGCGCCGCCCACCTGGAAGACCTCAAGGGCGTCGCCGGCCTTGGCGCCCTTGACGCCCTCGATCACCGCCATCGGCGTGAGCGTGATGATGCGCCCCTTGCCGTCGCGCTCGGACCGCGGCGCCCCCACCTTGACGTGAGCGATGACCTCGGCGGTGACCGCCATCTCCTCGAGCGACGGCATCACCACCACGGTGGCGCCGGCGGCGCCAGCAAGGGCCAGGGACGTGGCGATGAGCGCCGTGGGTACAGCTCGGACCAGGACGGAAGCACGCATGCGTTCCTCGCGGGTTTCGGGGCCAGGGGACGCCGTGGCTGTAGCAGTCAGGGTTGGATCCGTCGACGGACAGGGGCGCCTGACGCTTCGCGCCGACCGGGTAGGAGTGTGACCTACCTCTCACCGAACGGGGTTGCGCGACGGCGCCCGTGCGCGGTTGCCAGGACGTGACAGGGGCGCGGCACTTTTTGGGAGTTGCCCCCCAATCGGTGCGATGCTGCGCGGCGGCATGGTCGTCGACCCGACGCAGCACAGCGTCTTGCTGGTGGGCCCGCGCGTGGGTCATCTCCGCCCGATCTTCGAGCGGCGGCGTTACCGCGTCACCGCCGTGTACAAGGGTGTCGAGGGCATGGCCGCGCTCGACACCGGGCATCACCACGTGGTGCTCCTCGAGCTGAACCTCGGCGACCTGACCGCGACGGAGTTCCTCATGGCGGCGCGGCAGGCGCACGCCAACGTCACGTTCCTCCTCATCGACGACCAGTCGAAGGCGGGTCAGATCGTCAAGGCGATGCAGGCGGGCCTCGACGGCTACCTGGCGACGCCGCCCGACGAGGACCGCCTGTTCTTCGAGGTCGAGCGCCACCTGGCGCAGCGCGGACCCGCCGAGGTCGTCACCGGCCCCACCACGCAGATCGGCTTCCGGCCCGACGTCACCGAGATGCAGAGCCAGCTGGCGTCGCGAGAGAGCGCGCTCGTCGAGATGAGCGCGCAGCTCGAGCTGCACCAGGCCGAGGTCCTGCGCCTGCGCGAAGCCCACAAGCGCTGGCTCGGTGTCGAGACCGCCCTCCACGGCATCACCGATGGTCCGCTCGATGACCACGCGGCGCGGCGCGTGAAGGAGCGGCTCGCGCTCGCGTCGGTGGCCGAGACCGAGGTGGCCGCGCTGCGCGAAGAGCTGAACGCAACCAAGACCGCGCGCCGCCAGGCGCAAGAGGAGTGCGAGCGGCTGCGCGAGCGCGTGGCGCACCTCGAGCCGAACCCCGGCTCGCTCGACGGGCCGGCGCTCAAGGATCGCGCTGCCGAGCTCGAGGCCGACAACATGGTGCTCGCCGGGCGCGTGGCCGAGCTCGAGGAGGAGCTCACGCTCGCCAAGGCCGAGTCCATGGCGCTGCACGAGAAGCACAAGGCCGACGTGGGCGACCTCAACCGCGAGCTCAACCGCGTGCTGACCGAGCAGGAGGACGCGAGCGGCAAGCTGCAGCGCTACGAGAAGGACCACGCGGCCGCCATCGCCAGGGCGCGCGCCGAGCACGACGACGCGCTCCGGCGCCTGCGCGATGAGCACAAGGCCGCGATGGATGCGAGCGCGCGCGAGCACGGCGCCGCGCTGCACAAGGCGCAGGAGGAGCTGCGCCGGTCCTCCACCGCCCAACACGCGCGCGCCAGCGAAGAGGCCGAGGGGCGCGTGCGCGCGCTGCGCGAGCAGCTCGACGCCGCCGCGGTCGAGCGCGACCAAGCGGTGGAGAAGGCGCTCGACGCTGAGCTCATGCTCGACGACCTCAACGCGCGCATCGCGGCGCTCACCGACGAGGCGCGCCTGGCGGGCGAGCGCGCCGCCAAGGCCGAGGCCGACTTCAAGCGCGACAAGCTGCGCCTGGTGGAGGAGAAAGAGGCCGCCGCCTCGGGCTCGCACGAGGCGTTCGAGCGCATCCAACGATTCGCCGAGGAGAACGCGCAGCTCAAGCGGCAGTGCGCCGAGCTCGAGGCCATGCGCGCCGGCCTCGAGGAGCGCGCGGCGCGCGGCGATCGCATCGTGCAGGAGGCCGAGACCGATCGCGCGGACGCCGCGCGCCTGCGCGCCGAGGCCGCCGCGCTCAAACACAACGCCGAGGCAGATCGCGAGCGGCTCGAGGAGCGCGTGCGCTCCACCGAGCGCGAGCTGTCGGAGGCGCGCGCTCGCATGCGTGAGCTACAGACCGCGCTCGAGGAGGCTGGCACCTCGGTGGCGCGCCTGGCCGACACCGTTGCCGCGCGCGACATCGCCGAGCGTGAGGTGCAGCGCCTGACCACGCGCCTCGCGGAGCTCGAGCAGCAGCACGCGCGCGCCACCGACGAGACGAACCGCGTGCGGCGCTTGGCCTCGGGCAGCGAGGCCATCGTGGGCGAGCTGCAGGAGCGCATCCGCATGCTCGAAACCTCATTGGCGGCAGCCGAGGCGCGCGCCGGGGCCGCCGAGGGAAGCGCGCAGTCTGTGGGGACGGAGCTGCGCGCCCGCTTTGAAGCCGAGCGGCGCGAGCTCGTCGACACGTACGAGGCGCGCCTGCGCGACGCGCTCATCGGCACCGGCGCACCCCCCGGCGCCACGGCCGAGCTCGAGGCGTACAAGAGCCGGCTCGCCGAGACCGAGCTGTGGGTGCAGCAGGCGCAGCTGCACCTGCAGGCCCTCAGCGCCGAGCGCGAGCAGCTCGGTGCCCAGCTCGCCACGGTCGGCGCCGAGCTAGCGCGCAGGAATGACGAGATCACCGAGCTGCAGGGCCGCTTCGCCGACCGCACGCTCGAGACCGATCAGCGCGCGCACGACGAGCTCGCGCGCGTGCGCGCGTCGGCCGCAGAGCTGGCGTCCGCGCGCGCTCAGGCCGACGAGCGCGCGCTGCGCGCCGAGGAGCAGGCGGCTGCGCTCAAGCGAGAGCTCGAGGGCGTGCGGCGCGACGCCGCCAGCAAGGCGATCGACCCGCGCGCGTTCGCCGAGCTGCAGGCCGAGCTGAAGGCCGCGCAGCAGGAGCTCGGCGCCGTGCGCCAGGGCGGCGCCGTGCGTCTGCCCGAGGAGCTCGAGCCGCTGCGCTGGACGCTCAAGGCGTCGATCGACGCGCTGACGGCGCTCGAGCACCGCGAGCCCAGCCTCGCGACCCACCTGCGCAACCTGCGCCTGCTGGCGAGCACGCTGCAGAAGATCGCCGACGGGTAGCCGCGCCGCGCGCGGCGGTCGCTGCGCCCACGTGGTACAACCGAGCGATGCACGCGCCGCTCGCGCTCGCGCTTCTGGTGGC
>CAZONM010000354.1:0-6238 GCA_964580865.1 uncultured Myxococcales bacterium
GCGCAGCACCTGCCGCGTCCGCCGGGCCCGCAAATCCCCCGGGCGCCACCGACAGCGACGAGCTGCCCGTGATCACGGGCGTCACCACCACGCCGCCGGCCGGCATGCGCGCGCCCGAGGAGATCACGGCCACGTTCGGCCGCCCGGGCTCGTTCCTCGGCGACGACAGCGCCGAGGCCGATGGCACCATGCCGCCGCCCGTGGACTTCGACAAGCTCACGCTGGCGGGCCCCGCGCTCTTGCAGCCCGCGGGCGCGCCCGTGCCTCCCGCGGCCGCGCCACCGCCGCCCGCGTCCGCGGCGCCGCCCTCGGCGCCCACGCCCGAGCCCGAGCTCTTGCTCGAGGAGGTGCCCGAGCCCCTCGAGCTCGTCGAGGCCGAGCTCGTCGCGCCAAGCCCCACCCCCGCACCAACCGCTCCCGGACGCTGCTCCTCGTGCGGTGCCGAGCGTATCGCGGGCGCGCGCTTCTGCCCCCACTGCGGCTGCTCGTTTACGGGCGCGCCGCGGGCCACCGTGTCGCGCTCCCTGCCGAGCATGCCCGCGGTGACCTCGCCTCACGGCGGCGGCGCGGCCGCGACGCCGGCCCACGCCCACGAACAACGCGGCAGGACGGTCGCCTCGCCCGTGGGCTTCGCGCCTTCCACCGAGGCCAGCCGCTGCGACGACGTCGACGTGCGGGCAGCCCGCGCCGGCGCGCCGAGCGCGCCGCCCGTGATCGCGCTGGCGGCGGTGGACGTGCCGAGCGACGCCGCGCTGGTGGACGAGCCCGCGCACCTCGCCGCGCTGGCGCTGCGGCGCGCCTTCGCGGCGGGCGGCGCACGCTCATCGTTCTCCCGCGTCGACGAGGCGAGCGCGCTCGTGGCGGACGCCCCGAGGAAGCGATCGCTTGCCGCCGACTGGGCCGACGTGGCCGAGCGCCCCATGGCGCGCAAGGAGCACGGCTCGGCCGAGCTGGCGGTGCAGCGAGGGCGCGATCTGCTGCTCGTCACGGAAGCCACGGACGAGCCGGCCGCGCCCGCGCCCGAGCCCGAGGTCGCCTACGAGCCCGCGCCGCCGGCGAGCGCCGGCGATCCCGCGCCCTGGGCCGCGTTCGCGGTCACGCCCGTGGCGCCCGACGAGAAGGAGTGAGCGATCATGGCGGCGCTCCTCGACATCGTCGACCTCGCCGTCTCGTTTCCCGCCAGCGACGGGGGTGGCATGGTGCGCGCCGCCGACGGCGTCTCCCTCGAGGTGCCCGCGGGCACCACCGTGGGCTTGGTGGGCGAGTCGGGCTCGGGCAAGACCGTGACCGCGCTCTCGATCCTGCGGCTGCTCGACCCGCCGGCGCAGGTGAGCGGCGCCGTGCGCTTCGGCGGCGCCAACCTCCTCGACCTACCCGAGCGCGAGCTGCGCGCCATCCGCGGCAACCGCATCGCCATGGTCTTTCAAGACCCCATGACGTCGCTCAACCCGGTGCTCACCGTAGGCGAGCAGATCGCCGAGGTGGTGCGCCTGCACGAGAAGCGGCCGCGGCGCGCGGCGTGGGCCCGCGCCGTCGAGATGCTCGAGACCGTAGGCATCTCGAGCCCCGCCGAGCGCGCGCGCGCCTATCCTCACGAGCTCTCGGGCGGCATGCGACAGCGCGTGATGATCGGCATGGCGCTGGCGTGCAAGCCCGACCTGCTCATCGCCGACGAGCCCACCACCGCGCTCGACGTCACCATCCAGGCGCAGATCCTCGAGCTGTTGCGCCGCCTGCGCGCCGACATGGGCATGAGCGTCTTGCTCATCACCCATGACCTCGGCGTGGTGGCCGAGACCTGCGATCTGGTGAACGTGATGTACGCCGGCCGCATCGTCGAGCGCGCACCGGTGACGCGCATCTTCGCGACGCCGCGCCACCCGTACACGCTGGGGCTGTTGTCCTCGATGCCCGACTTCGCCGGGCCGCGGCGCTTGCGCGCCATCCCCGGCGCCGTGCCGGTGCCCGGCAAGCACCCGCCCGGCTGCCGCTTCGCCGATCGCTGCGAGCGCGTGCTCGACCGGTGCCGCGCCGCCGAGCCCGCGCTGGCGCCCGCCGACGGCGACAGCGCGCACCTGGCGCGCTGCTGCAACCTGGTGCCCAAGGAGGCGCTGTCGGGCCCGGTGACCGCCGGCGCGCCGCTATGAGCGAGGCGCCGCTGCTCGAGGCCACCGACGTGAGCGTGCGCTTCGCGCTGCGGCGACGAACGTTTTCGGCCGTCGACGGCGTGTCGCTCGCCATCGCGCGCGGCGAGACCCTGGGGCTCGTGGGCGAGTCGGGCAGCGGCAAGTCGACGCTCGGCCGCGCGCTCCTGCGCCTGGTACCGCTGGCCGCCGGGAGCGTGCGCTTCGGCGCGCGCGATCTCAAGGCGCTCGACGACGCGGCCCTGCGCGGACTGCGCCGCCAGGTGCAGATGGTGTTCCAAGACGCGAGCGCGGCGCTCAACCCCCGCATGCGCGTGCTCGATCTCGTGGCCGAGGGGCTCGACATCCACCGCCTCGCGCGCGGCGCCGAGCGCACCTCGCGCGTGCGCGCGCTGCTGGCGCAGGTCGGCGTCGACGAGGGCGCGCTGCGCGCGTATCCGCACGAGCTGTCGGGTGGGCAGCGCCAGCGCGTGGGCATCGCGCGGGCGCTGGCGGTGGAGCCCGAGCTGCTCGTCTGCGACGAGCCCACCAGCGCCCTCGACGCCAGCGTGCGCGCGCAGGTGCTGAACTTGCTGATCGACCTGCGCGAACAGCGCCAGCTCACCATGCTGTTCATCACGCACGACCTGGGCGTGGTGCGGCACATCTCCGATCGCGTGGCCGTCATGTACCTCGGCAGCGTCGTCGAGGAGGCGCCCACGGCGGCGCTGTTCGACGCCCCACGGCACCCCTACACGCGCGCGCTGCTCGCGTCGGCGCCGGTCCCCGACCCGTCCAAGCGCAAGGCGTTCGCGGCCCCCAGAGGCGAAGCGGCGAGCGCCCTCGATCCGCCGAGCGGCTGCGCCTTCCACCCGCGCTGCCCCGACGCCGACGAGCGCTGCGCGCGCGCGCGACCGGCGCTGGTGCGCATCGGCGCGCGCGGCGTCGCATGCCACGTGCACGCCGCGGCCTGAGACTACGACACCACCGGCAGCCCGCCCTTCTTCGGCCCCTTGTCGGCGGAGCCGCGGATGGAGCCGCCGGTGATGGTGACCGTGGGCGCCGCGAACGCCTCGCGCTGATCGAACGCCAGCTTGGCCACCGCCGTCGCCGCCTGGCGCGCAATCGCGAAGAACGCCTGCGCCGATGCGCAGTCGGGCATGTCGCGCACCACCGGCTTGCCCCGGTCGCCGCCCGAGACCACGCCGGGCTCGATGGGCACGTCGCCCAAGAAGGGCACGCCCATGGTGCGCGCCGCACTCTTGGCGCCGCCGTGAAAGAAGATCTCATGGCGCTTGTTGCAGTTGTCGCACACGAACCAGCTCATGTTCTCGACGATGCCGAGCACCGGGATCGAGACGCGGTCGAACATGGCCTTGGCCCGCACCACGTCGGCCAACGCCACGTCTTGCGGCGTCGACACCACCACGGCGCCAGCCACCAACACCTGCTGCGCGATGGTGAGCTGTACGTCGCCCGTGCCCGGGGGCAGATCGACGACGAGGTAGTCGAGCTCGCCCCAGGCCACGTCCTTGAAGAGCTGCATGGCGGCGCTCGCGATCATGGGGCCGCGCCACACCATGGGCGTGGTGGTGTCGACGAGGAAGCCGATGGACATGAGCTTGACGCCGTAGCGCTCGAGGGGCTCGATGAGCGGCTTGTTCGGATCCGCGCTCGGCACGGTGCCCGGCCGCATGCCGGCGCCGATGCCGAACATGGTGGGCAGGGACGGGCCGTAGATGTCGGCGTCGAGCAGGCCCACCTTGCACCCGAGCTCGGCCAACGCCACGGCGAGGTTCGACGCCACCGTGCTCTTGCCCACGCCGCCCTTGCCCGAGGCCACCAGCACGACGTTCTTCACACCCGGCAGGTCGTGCGGGCCGCCGCGCGCCAGCGCGGCCGGGCGCACCTCGCTCGTGATCTCGAGCTCCACGTCGACGCTATCGCCGAGCACGCCGTGCGCCGCCGCGCTGACGTCGTGCTCGAGGCGATCGCGGTCGTGCAGCGCCGGCGTGGGCAGCACCAGCCGCACCACCACCTTGCCCTTGTCGCCACGCACGTCGCCGATGATGCCGTGGGCGGTCAGATCGCGGCACACGTGCGGGCACTCGAGCGCAGCGAACGCATCGAGCAGCCGTTGCCGTAGCCCACCCTCGTCGAGGTTGATGACTTTCTTGCCGAAGCCGAGCACGCGTTCCTCCACGGTCCCGCGGACGGACTAGCGAGTACGGGTCGTCGCGGCAATCATCCCCGGGGTTGCCGGGCGAGGCGCGCCCGTTTAGGACCGCGGCATGCGCCTCGTGGTCAACGGCGAGCCCACCGTGCTCGAGCCCGCGCCTGCCAACGTCGCGGAGCTGCTGGTACAGCTGAAGCTGCCGCACGAGCGCGTGGCGGTGGAGCTGAACGGCGAGATCGTGACGCGCGCCGAGCGGGCCCGGCGCGCGGTGCGGGACGGTGACGCCATCGAGGTGGTCACGCTGGTCGGCGGAGGATGAGGAGCACCATGACGCTGCACGACGCACCGCTCACCCTCGGCCCCGTCAGCTTGACGAGCCGCCTCATCGTGGGCACGGGCAAGTACCGCGACCTCGACGAGACCGCCGACTGCCTGCGCCTGTCGGGCGCGCAGATGGTGACGGTCGCGATCCGACGCGTGCCGCCGAAAAAGGAGGGCGAGCGCTCGCTGTGGGACGTGATCCCGCGCGACATGCACATCCTGCCGAACACCGCCGGCTGCTACACGGTCGAGGACTGCCTGCGCACCGCGCGCCTGGGCCGCGAGCTGCTCGGTGAGCGCGGCAAGCTCGTCAAGGTCGAGGTCATCGGCGACGAGAAGACGCTGTTCCCCGACGTGCCCGCCACCATCGAGGCCACGCGCGCCTTGGTGCAGGAGGGCTTCGTGTGCCTGCCCTACGTCACCGACGATCCGGTGGCGTGCTTGCGCTTGCTCGACGTCGGCGCCGCCGCCGTCATGCCGCTGGCCGCGCCCATCGGGTCGGGCCTGGGCGTGCGCAACCCGCACAACCTGGCCATCATCCTCGAGGTGGTGAAGGCCAAGCGGCCCGACGTGCCCGTCATCGTCGACGCCGGCGTGGGCGTGCCGTCCGACGCCGCGCGCGTCATGGAGATGGGCGTCGACGGCGTGCTCATGAACACGGCCATCGCGCAGGCTAACGACGCCCGGCTCATGGCCGAGGCCATGCGCGACGGGGTGCGCGCGGGCCGCGCGGCCTTCCGGGCCGGCCGCATGCCGATGAAGCTGTACGCGTCGGCGTCGTCGCCGTTGAACGGTCTGATCCACACGAGGTGAACATGCGCGCGATCGCAAGCTTGATGTCGTTGGTGGCGTTGACCGCGGTGCTCTCGGCGTGCGGCACCGGCAAGGGCGGGACCATCACCGACGCCCCGCCGGCGCCGCCGCAACCGCCGTCGTCCACGGGCACGAGCGACATCGCCAAGGGCTCGGACGCCGTCTCGGTCGAGATCCGCAAGGCCGTCGCCGAGCAGATGGGCTGTCCCGAGGAGCAGCTCAACATCATCTGCACCGAACGCGATCGCTCCGGCGAGTGCATCGCCGTGCGCGCGCTCGGCTGCGACAAGGAGATGGAGCTCAAGTTCGGCAACGACTGACGCGCGCGGCCCGGCGCTCGCCGGGCCGCACGCCGCGTCGCGCTACAGGCAGGTGAAGGCCGTGGCGCAGGTGGGGTCGGCGCAGTCCACCAGCGTGTCGCCGTCGTTGTCGAGGCCGTCGCCGCAGATCTCGGGGCCGAGCTCGACGGTGCAGGCGTCGCAACCGTCGCCCGCCTGCCCGTCGGCGTCGTCGCACTGCTCCCAGGTCTGCACCACGCCGTCGCCGCACCACTCGTACTGGCACGTCGACGAGCACCCGTCGTTCGACACCGTGTTGCCGTCGTCGCACGTCTCCGTGCCCCGGTTGTTCCAGCGCCAGTCGCCGCAGCGCTCCTGCACGCACGCGTCGCACCCGTCGCCGGACGCGCCGTTGGCGTCGTCGCACTGCTCCCACGCCTGCCGCACCCCGTCGCCGCACCACTCGTACTGACACGTCGACGAGCACCCGTCGTTCGACACCGTGTTGCCGTCGTCGCACGTCTCCG
>CAZONM010000355.1:0-6235 GCA_964580865.1 uncultured Myxococcales bacterium
GACGACGGCGCGGCCCACGAGCGGGCCGAGCGCAGCCCGGCGCACGGGCACGCGCAGCCGCTGCGCCGACACCCACGCGCCCTCCACCACGCGCCCCACGAGCAGCGGCGCCAGCGACGCGCGGATGGTCTCGACCTCGGGTCCCTCGGGCATGGGCGGGGGATAGCGAATCGCGCCGCGCGCTCACAGCGGCATCGACGCGGCCAGTCGGCCCCAGCGCTCGCCGTCGACGTCCTCGGCGCGGCCCTTGGGGTCGATGCCGGCCGCCACCAGGGCGGCGTCGTCGACCACGCCCTTGAGCGCGTTGTGCAAAGTCTTGCGCCGCTGCTGGAAGGCGGGGCGCAGCACGCGCTCGAGCTGCGCGCGCGTGTGCGGCGCGCCGCGCGGCGCGGGCAGCGACGTCAGCGTGACCACGCCGCCGTCGACCTCGGGCACGGGCCAAAACGCGCCCTTCGGCACCGTGCGCGCCAGGCGCACGTCGAAGCGCGACTGCACGACGACCGAGAGGGAGCCGTAGGCCTTGCCGCCGGGCTTGGCCGCCATGCGCTCGGCGACCTCCTTCTGCACCAGGAAGCACGCGCCGCCCAAGCGCGGCCACGCGTCGACGGCGCGCAGCGCGATCTCGGCGGCGTGGTGGTAGGGCAGGTTGCCGACGAGCGCGAAGCCCTGCGGCTGGTCGTCGAGCGGGAAGGTGAGCGCGTTGTCCTCGTGGATCTGGAGCCAGCCATCGGCGAGCGCGCGCGCGAACTGGCCGCGCAAGAGCGGCACCAGCTCGCGGTCGCGCTCGACGGCGACCACGGTGGCGCCGAGGGTGCCGAGCATGGCCGTGAGCGAGCCCAGGCCGGCGCCGAACTCGACGACGGTGTGGTGCGGATCGCGCGCCAGCTCCAGGCACAGGCGCGCGATGACCTCGCGATGCACGTCGTCGACGAGGAAGTTCTGCCCGAACGAGCGCTTGGGGCGGACGTCGGTGCCGGCCAGCAGGGAGCGCGGGTGCATGAGGTGGCGTAGCACGCGGTCGCGCCGCTGGCGCCGCCGTTCAGCCCCACCTGATCGGCCAACCTCGCGAGCGCCGGATCGGGCCGCCGCTCACGGCCGGTGCGCAGGTACCTCGTCGAAGGCGGCGCTCAGCACCGTGGGCGGCGCGCCGTCGAACGGGGCCGAGAAGTCGGTGGTGAGGGCCGGCCCGTAGATGAACGGCCGCGCACCGCCGCGGTAGCGGTCTTCCACGCAGAGCTCGTCGGCCTCGCACAGGCCGTCGTCGTCACCGGCGAGGTCGTCGATGAGCTCGGCGGCGCGGTGCAGCACGGCGCTGGTCCCCGTGCCCACCACGTCCGAGAGGTCGAGCGGCGGGGCGCTCACGGCGTCGCCGCCCGCCACCGGCGTGAACCCGTAGAGCTGACAGGTCATGCCGGTGTCGCAGCGGCCGATGGCCGCGCACTCGAGGCCGCTGCCGGAGCCCAAGATCCCCACGCCGGCGGCGCCGTGCGCGACGGCGTCGGTGAGCTCGAGCGCCTCGAACGCGGCGGCGCCGTTGGTGAACGGGCTCGTGTCCACGTCGACGCGGAAGAGGAAGTCGTCGATGTCGATGCGGTCCGCGGGCGCCACCAGCGTGGCCGTGGAGTTGTCGTCGAGCGTGCAGTCCGAGAACAGGCCGTTGTCGCCGGGGGTGCCGGGCGTCGGCGCGCTGCAGGTGCCTGCCGGGCTCACCTGGCAGCCGGTGCTCCACGCGGGCGACGCCGCCTCGAGCGACAGCTCGCCGGCGAACGACGTGGGGAAGCCGGTGATGAGGATCGCGTTGTCGACGCTGGCACCGATCGCGAGATCGGAGAGCACCGCGCCCGACTCCTCGATGCTCACGCCCACGCGCGACCCGAGGACGACCGCGTCATCGAGCAGCAGCGGCTCCGACGACGACGTGTTGCGGATGCCCCCGCCGTTCGCCAGCGCCACCGTGGCGTTGCGCACGACGCCGCCGCCCACGATGCCGTCGGTGACGCCGATGATGGTCACGCCGTCGATGACGCCCGTGGACTGCGCGAGCACGCCCATGGTGCAGCCGGATCCGTAGCCGTCGAAGAGCGACGAGGTGCCGCGGAGCCGGTAGCAGACGTCCGCGTCGACCACGTGGGTATGTGCGAAGCGCACGTCGCCGGAGGTGCTCGAGACGTAGAGCCCGCCGGCGCCGCCGAGGACGGCCACGTCGTCCACCAGCACGTCCTTGCCCGCCAGCTGCACGCCCACGTTGTAGCCGTCGATGAGCGTGCCGCGCACCTCGAGCTGATCGCCCGTGCCCATGGTGCTGCCGCCGACGGCCGCGTCCGCGCCGTCGCCCACGAGCTGACCGCCGGCGATGAGGACGTAGTCGCCGGTGACGCGGATCGTACCGTCGCCGCCCAACGAGTCGTTCTTGGCGAGGGCCACCGCGGGGTCGAGGAACAGAGCCACGTGCGGCACCGCGACCTCGACGGAGCGGAGGTCGATCGGGTCGCCGACCACCACGATGGAGCCGATGAGGTTGGTGTCGTTGAGCACCACGTTGGTGTCGTCGACATACCCGGGGGTCGCTTCGAGGAGCTCGAGGCCCATGTCGTACCAGACCTCCCGCTCGCTCGTGAAGCCGTCGACATAGAAGCTCGACGAGCACTCCACGCGGTTCTCGCGCCACTCGGGGACGCTGGTGTCGACCAGGTCCACGGGCGACCTGCCGTCGGCGAACCCTACCGTGACCGCCACGGCGGCGCCGCCCTGCTCCAGACACACCCAGTCGAAGACGCCGAGCTCGTCGCCGCACGCCACGTCGTGGCAGCCGTCGTCGTAGGGCAGAACCACCTGCAGCGACCACGCGCCGGGCCGGCAGTCGCAGTCCTGGCTCAGGCACACGTCGTCGCACGGGCGCGCGTCGCCGTGCACCAGCGGGCTGCCGGTGAAGGCCTCGATCCACTGCGTGGGCTCCTGCGCGTTGTCGAAGACCTTCTTCACCTGGTTGTCGCGCACGGCGCCGATGGCGAAGCCCGAGTTGGTGATGCCGAGCGTCCCGAGCTCGACGGTGACGTCGACGGCGCCAGCCACGTCGGTGGCCGAGGCCAGAGACATCGGCGGGTCGGTGCGATCGGGGCGCCGCAAGCCGCCGGCGCTGCGGATGAGCAGCTCGGGGCGATAGCCCTCGGGGATGGGCGCGAACGGGATGCGCACCGTCACCTCGCCGCGCGCGCTGGCCGGGGGAAAGGCGTTGACGCCCGCGGCGACGCGCTCCGAGAGCATGACGACGCCGGGCGGCGCCTCGCCGGCGGCGACGGGCGTCTTGGTGAGGAACACGTCGGCGCTGCCGTTGGTCACCGTGTTCGACGGAATGGTGAGCGCCGTGCAGCCGAGCGTCACGCCGCCGCCGGCGGTGCCCACCGTCGAGGTCTCGTCGAGGTCGGGGTCGGTGTCGACGCACGCGGGACCCACGGGCGCTGCCACGCAGGTGAGCTCGGTGGAGAAGGTGAAGTCCGGCAGGCTCGTGGCCCCGGGGGCGTAGGCGTCGTAGTTCGCCACCGAGAGCTTCGCTTCGATCGGGTGCGTGCCCGCGGCGCTGCAGCGCAAGGTCAGGCCCACCACCTTCTCGAAGGTCGCGCCGCCATCCACATGACCAAGCACGTCGGCGCCGCTGAAGAACGGGTTGTCGACGTCACCGATGGTCACGACGCCGCGGTTCAGGTGGATGAAGTCGACCGGCCCGCCGGGATCCGGGTGCCCGGCGAGGTTGATGCTTACCGCGACGCTGGCGATGGACCGAGCGTCGACCTGCACGATCTCCGGCAGGAGCAGCGTGGCATCGCCGATCACGGTCTCCGCGCGCACGGCGAATTCGGAGAAATGCTCCACGTCGGCGGCGATGGCCGGCGCGCGACCCACGGTCACCTGGACCGTCGGGCGCCCGAGCGGCACCAGCCCGCCCGCGCCGTCCTCCGAGAACAGGGAGAGCGCCGGCGCCACCAGGGGCGCGCCTGCCACCGCGACGGGGCCGTCCACCTCGATGGTCATGCGGGCAGGTACCGAGAACGTGAGGCCGTCGGGCGCGAGGTCCCACGCGACGGTGGCATCGATGTCGTCGAGAGGCGGCGACAGGAGCGCCACGTCGAGCGGCGTCGCCGTGATCGTCACGTCCGTCGCCAGCGCGCCGGCGGGCACCGCGAGCCGGAAGCGACCGTCGGCGCTCACCAGCGTGCCGCCCGCGGGCCCGATCACGGCGCTGATCGGCTCGCCCTCACCCTCGCCCTCACCCTCACCCTCGCCCTCACCCTCGCCCTCACCCTCGCCTTCACCCTCGCCTTCACCCTCGCCTTCACCCTCGCCTTCACCCTCGCCCTCACCCTCGCCTTCACCCTCGCCTTCACCCTCGCCCTCACCTTCGCCTTCACCCTCCCCCTCGCCCTCGCCCGGCGGTCCACCGCAATCGCACGCGGGCGTGAGCAACGACAGCAACGACAGCATCGACAGGACGAGGGCTGCTCCAAAGGTGCGTTTCGACATCCGAGCACCGTACCGAAGGCCGTCTCCCGGCTTCAACCGGCGGACACCGATCGCGCTATGCCGGGCGCGACGCTCACTTGCGCTGCAGCGGGGGTCACTTGGGTTGATCGAGCCGGGCGCCGGGGTTTCCGGTGAGCGGAAGGAGCACCGGAGGCGCGTGGCCGTAGCCACGTGCCGAGGACGCGACGCCGGAATCGCCGGAATGAGCAAGCCTGGCGAAGCATCACCGCAAGTGATTTCCGCTGGAGGTCTGCGAAGGTCGCGCGGCCCATGCCATCATCGCGGCGCGCGGAGGGCACCATGGTCGTGCGCGTGATCGCGCTCGCGGGCTGCTGCCCCGGCGTGGTGAGCGGGTGCGCGTCGGACGCGGACTGCCTCGATGGCGGATGGGTGTGCGAGGCCTCGAACGGTCGCTGCGAATTCCCCTGCGCGTCGAGCGATGAGTGCGCGGCGCAGCTCACACCCGCGTGGCGCTGCTTCCGCAGCGCCGACGACTGGTTCGCCCTCGGCGACGGCGAGGTCCTCGGCGACGACGAGCGCGGCGTGTGCGACGAGGCCACGCTCGAGCGCCCCCTGCGCCTGCACGTGCGGCGCGCGTGCGCGGCGGGCGTGATCACGTCCCCGACGCGGGGCGCTTCGGTGGCAGCGTCTGCGCCATCACCCCCACGGCGCGCTCGAGCTCGCGCTCGTCGAGGTGCGCGAAGCCGAGGCGCAGCGCCGCGAGCGGGCGCCCGCGCGGGTCGTAGTGGCGCCCGGTGAAGATGCGCACGCCGGCCGCGAGCGCGCGCGCCGCCCACGCCTCCACGTCGACGCCCGGGGCGCGCGCCCACAGCGCCAGGCCACCGCGCGGCACCTCGAACGCGAGCGTGTCGCCGAGTCGGCGGCGCAGCGCCGCCACCATGACGTCGCGCCGACGCTGAAAGGCGCGCCGCGCGCGCCAGGCGTGGCGCAAGAGCTCGCCGTCCTCCATCAGCTCCGCCACCGCCACCTCGAGCGCTGCATCGCCCTGCCGATCGACGACGGCGCGGGCGGCGAGCACGCGCTCCTGCACCGCGCGCGGCGCCACGATGAACCCCAGGCGCAGGCCCGCGGCCAGCGCCTTGGTGAGCGTGCCCACGTACAGCACCACGCCCGCGACGTCGTCGGCGAACAGGGGCGGCACGGCGGCGCCGTCGAATTGGAACTCGTAGTCGTAGTCGGCCTCGATGACGGCGAGGCGGCGGCGGCGCGCCAGCGCCAACAGCTGCAGGCGCCGCGCGGCCGACAGCGTGGCGGTGGTCGGGTCCTGCACCAGCGGCGTGACGCAGACGGCGCGCACGGGCCGGCGCGCGCAGGCGCGCGCGAGCGCGTCGACGTCGAGGCCGTGGTGGTCGACGGGGATGGGCACCAGCCGCGCGCCCAGCATGGCGAAGCCCTCGCGCGTCGACGGGTAGCCGGGCGACTCGACCGCCACGGCGTCGCCGTGCTCGAGGAGCGCCAGGCCGAGCAGGTGATGCGCCAGCTGGCTGCCGCGCGTGATGATGACCTCGCTTGGATCCACGGTGACGCCGCGCCGGGCGCACAGCATGGCCGCCACGGCGGCGCGCAGGCGCGGGTGGCCGGCGGGATCGGAGAAGCCGAGCACGGCGCTGCCGCCCTTCCGCAGCGCACGGCGGTAGGCGCGCGCGAGCACGTCGGCGGGCAGGAGGCGCGGGTCCGGCAGGCCGCCGGTGAGCTC
>CAZONM010000356.1:0-6235 GCA_964580865.1 uncultured Myxococcales bacterium
CCGCGGCCGGCGGCGTCGGCGCGGGCGCGGTGCCGAGCGCCGCGCGCGTGAGCGCGAGCGTAGTGGGCACCCACGAGGCGCTCGCGCCCAAGAGCGTCGCCGAGGACGCGCGCACCTCGGCGCCGGTGGCGCAGTCGATGAGCACGATGGTGAGCGTTGCCGGCGCAGCGTCGTCGTCGGTCGCGCCCCAGCGCACTCGCGGCACGAGCGCGAAGTCGACGCCGCCGAAGGCGCCGACGCGAGCCGCGCACTGCGGATCCGCGGGCTCGCACACGATGCCGACCCCGAGCGCGCGTTCGCGGAGGCGCGCGAACTCGCGCGCGCCGAGCGCCCGCACGGTAGCGGTGCCCTCGACCCCCTGCTCTATCCCGGCCTCGATGAGCGCGGTCTCGTCGTGGTGCTCGGCTGCTGCCGTCAAGGGAACGACCGCCACCAACGGTCGCGGCACGGGCGACGCAGCGGATGCCGAAAGGATCGACGAGCACGTGACGAGGACCAGGTGCGGCGCGCCGCCGATCATCGACGGCACTGTAGCACGCACGCCGCCGCCTCTCGGCGCAGCGCGCGCAGTCCTGGCGCGTCGAGCAGCGGCACACGCGACCGTTGCGCCAAGACGTCACGGGTGCAGGAGGGCACGCGCGCGCCGCACCAACGCTCGAGGTAGGCAAGCTCCGCGGCCAGGTCGGGCAGCGGCGTCGTGGGCGGGCGCGTGGCGCGCGGCGGGCGCCGCGGCGGTCCCGCTGCCACCGGCGCGTCGGTCCCCCCGTCGATGGAATCGCCTGGCTCATCGGCCTGTGGCACGACGGCCGGCGCGGCGCCCGTGGCACGCGGGCGTTCAACGATCACCGGCGCGACAGGCGCAGCGACGTCCGCGACCGATGACGGCGGCCCTTCGACCATCCACCACGCGCCCCAGGTCGCCAGCGCGCTCGCCGCCACCACCGACGCGAGCGCTGCGCCCCGTCGCCACGACGGGCGCCGGCGCACCGGCGCCGTCACCGACGCGGACGCCGCCAAAACGGACGGAACCTCGTCGGAGCGGGCGACGTGCGTGACCATGGATCGCGTCACGTCCCCGATCGGGGGCGGCGCCACCGCCGCGGCCCCACGGAGCAGCTCCGCCATGCGCTCGGCCTGCCCCGGCATCAGGCGCTCGAGCACGGCGCGGAGGTCGCGCGCTGGCGCGCGCGCGGGCTGCGCATCGTAGAGCTCGCGCTGGAGCGCCTCGCACGATGCCGTACGAGCGGCGGCCTCGGGCTCCAGAGCACGTGCCAGCGGCGCGCGCAGGTGCACAGGCACGTCCTCGAGCGGCGGCGTCCAGCTGCCCTCGGCCACGTGGGTCGTGATCTGACCCTTGGTGAGGCCCCCGTAGTACCTGCGGCCCGTCAGCAGCTCGTAGAGCAGCACGCCTGCGGAGAAGACATCGGCGCGAGCGTCGACCGGCTCACCGCGCGCGTGCTCGGGCGCCATGTAGGCGAGCTTGCCCACCACGACGCCGCCGACGGTCTGCTCCTCGCGCAAGCTCGAGGTCGCGAGCCCGAAGTCGATGAGCTTCACGGCGCCGCTGAAGGTGATCATCACGTTCTGGGGTGAGACGTCGCGGTGCACGACGTGCATCGACCTCCCCGTGGCAGGATCGCGGCGCTCGTGTGCGTACCGAAGCGCGTCGAGCACCGCGTCGATCACGGCCAACGCGAGCTCGGGCGCGAAGCGCTCGCCGGCGCGCACACAGGCACGCTGCAACTCCTGCACCGAGACGCCCTCGATGAGCTCCATGGCCAGGTAGTGCTCACCATCGACGATGCCCACGTCGAACACGTGGCAGATCCCCGGGTGGTTCATGGTCACCACCGCGCGCGCCTCGTCGTGGAAGCGGCGCACGAAGCTCGTGCGGGCGCTGCTGGCGACGATCGTCTTCACGGCGCAGAAGGGCTGGATGTCGGGCGCGAAGCTCAGCTTCTTGGCGAGGAACACCGTCCCCATGCCGCCTCGCCCAAGCTCGGCGGTGAGCAGGTAGTCACCGAACACCCTCGGCGCGAACGGTGCGACGGCGTCGGCCGGTGCGTCGCTCATGCGCAGTAGTCATCCTGCCCCGGCGGCGCGACGGTGCACGCCGCCGGACACACCTCGTGGACCACCGCAGGTCCGGGCCCGTCGCATCGGTACAACGTGCCGGGCGCGCCGTTCGTCACCTTGTCGTCGGCACAGTAGTAGCCCACGGCGGCGTCGGAGTCGCAGGTTGCGGCCGGGCGGCAGTAGTCGTCGTTGCCCGGCGCTGCGACCACGCAGCCGTTCGTGCACTCGTGGTCGACGGTGGCGGGGCCCGGCCCGTCGCAGAAGTACAGCGTCGTGGCGGCGCCGCCGCTGACCTTGTCGCCCCCGCAGTAGTAGCCGACCACCGCGTCGGCGTCGCAGGTGGCGCCCTCACCCTCACCCTCGCCCTCACCCTCACCCTCACCCTCGCCCTCACCCTCACCCTCACCCTCACCCTCACCCTCACCCTCACCCTCACCCTCTCCCTCTCCCTCTCCCTCCCCCTCTCCCTCCCCCTCTCCCTCCCCCTCTCCCTCCGCCGCCGACGCAGCGCAGAAGCCGCGCGCGTCGCAGCGCAGCCCTTCGCGACATGGCGTCGCGGCGTCGCATGCGTCGACGTCCGAGAAGAGCGAGCACGCGCTGACGATCGCGAGCAGCGCCGTGCTCGAAAGCACCGGCGGCAGCAGGGCAACAAAGAACGCCGCGCGCGTGCCCGCCACACCATCCCTCCCGCGGCCACGCCGCGCTCCGCGGAGGGAGATACACCGCGCACCGTACTCAGGCCATCGGCGGATCAGTTGCTCGCGTCGTACAGGGCGCGCACCGTGGCACGCTGCGCCGTCGTGGGCTGCCAGAAGGTGTAGGCGGTGTGACTCGAGAGCCCGTTGCGGCCAGTGAGCCAATCATCCACCTGCTCGTCGAGCTGCCACTTCATGGGGACGCCGGCGTAGATCGCGTGGATGTGCGGCGACTCGTCGGCCGGCCACCCGTCGTGCCCCGGCCACCGGTAGAACGCCGCGAAGCCCCCGTCCGCGAGGCGCCCGAGCAGCGCGCGGATCTCGGCGTGCGACAGGCCGCTCGTGCTCAGGTCCGTGGCGGCGCAGTAGTCATGGCCATCGATGGTGCCATCGCGCGCGTGGTAGCCGGCCGAGGCGGGCGCAGAGCCGATGGTCTGCACGATGCGCCACGCGGGAACGCTCGCGCAGCGCAGCTCGTCCGATGCGTCGGGCGCGAGGCCCCAGCGCAGCAGCTCGTGGTGGGGACACGCGCCGCTGGCGCAGGAGTCATCGACACCGGGCGGCGCGACCACGCAGCCGTCGGCGCACGCCTCGATGGCGACCGCCGGTCCGGGACCATCGCACCGATAGAGCGTGTCTTCGACGCCGAAGCTGACCTTGTCGCCGGCGCAGTAGTCGCCCGTCATCGCGTTGTCGTCGCACGTGGGCGGGGGCGTCGCGCACAAGTCGTCGTGGCCCGGAGGCGCCACGACACAGCCGAACGCGCAGGCCTCGATGACGGTGGCCGGACCCGGACCGTTGCACCGGTACAAGGTCTCGTCGACGCCGTTGCTCACCTTGTCGCCACTGCAGTAGTCGCCGGTCACCGCGGTGTCGTCGCACGTCGGTGACGGGGGCGGCGGCGGCGGCGGCGGTGGCGGCGGCGGGTCCTCCGGCGGCGCGCCGCCGTCAACCACCAGGTCCGCCGGTCCCGCGTCACCGGGGGGCGGGGCGCCGGCGTCAGCGCCGTCGACGTCGGGGCCGGCGTCGCGCACGGCCGCGGGAGGATCGCCGCCTCCCTCGCCGATGACCGCGGGGTCGTCGGTCACGCGCACACCGGGCGGTGGCGAGTCACAGGCCACGCCGGCCGCCGCCAGCAGGACCACCACGACGACGGTGCGGAGCGATGATGCGTGCGCGGGGTGAGCCATGATGCCTCCGGGGTCCTGCGGAAGTTTCGCGCGCTGCCCGCGCGCGGGCGCGCGTCGCGTGGTGTCACGTGGTGTCCTGCGGCCGCGAGGCCGCGGACGGTCTAGCGAAGGCGCGGGTGGCCGATGGTGCGCGTGCAATTCGCGTTCATGCCCACGTATGCGTTCGCCATCCACGCCGTGGACTTGGTGCCGTAGCGCCGGTTCTCGACGTGCGCGTGGCCGCCGCTGGAGTTGCCCGTCGAGCCGATGAGCCCGAACGCGCAGCGCGTGCAGGTCTTTGATCGCGACGTGCCAGAGAGCTCATTGATGTGGAACTGCCGCCAGTCCCAGCCATTGCTGCCGACGGTGGTGATGAGGTTGCCGGCGCCGCCGTTGCAGCGGTTGCCCAGGTGGTTCCCGCAGTAACGGCCGCAGCCACCGGTGTAGCGGTAGTAGCGGCTCGAATCGATGCTGCCCCGGTGGTAGCGCGCCGCCGAGCTGTCGCTGAGCCAGCACGCCCCGCCCTTCGATTGGTCCACGGCGCCGTGGTAGTTGCCGCTCGAGTAATACGCGGTGGCCGAGACGCGCGCGGCTGCATCGCACATGGCGCCGCGCGCCTCGGCCGCGCCGGCGCCGCGCGCGCCGACCACCATCACCACCACCATCCACCACCGCTTCACGACGACCTCCTTGCCGTCACCGACGGCTCCACTGTCGCTCGATGAGCGACCACTCCGGCAACCCCAGGCGCAGCACCGCGATCCAGGCGTCGAGCTCCTGCTCGAGGCGCGGATCGACCGCGCGGAGCGACTCGAACAGCGGGATGGCGCGCGCGCGCTCGAGCCGCGCCAGCGCCGCCAACAGCTCGCGCCGAGCCGCCACGTTGTCGTCGATGAGGAAGCGATCGAGGAGCGCCGAGCGCGCGAGCGGCGCCTGCTCGAGGCCGACGCCGCCGAGCGCCCGCGCCGCAGCGGCGCGCAGGGACGCGTGCTCATGGTGCAGCGTGCGAGCGAGCCACGACACCGTGTCGTCCCCGATGGCCGCGGTCGAGATCCCCTCGAGGATGCGCGCGCCGACCGCGGCGTCCTCGGTGGCGCGGGCCACGGCCACGGCGACTTCGGCGAGCGCGCCGTTCTGCCCGGAGTACACGTCCTGGTCCTCCACCAGGAGGTTCGCGGCCACCTCCGCGCGCACCGTCGCCGACGGGTCGCGCACCAGGTCGAGGTAGCTCACGTCGACGCCGGCGCGCTCCATGAGCTCGACCGAGCCCGTGCCGCGAAGCGCGCGCACGGCTGCGGCCCGCAGCGCAGGGTCGCCGTCGCGCACGGCCCGGCGTACGAGGCTCGCCACGAGCGAGGGGTCCTCCACCATCGCCGCCTTGCGCGCGATCGCCGCGCCGAGCGCCTCGAGCATGGCCGGGTCGCGCTCGAGCTCGAGCTCGCGCAGCAAGCGCTCGGTGGGGGTGACCAAGGCGAGCTCGTGCAAGAGCCTGCGCACGTACCGCTGGAGGGCGGGCGACCCGCGCTGGAGGGCGGCGCGGGCATCGACAAGCAGCGCGTCTGCGTCGCACACCGACGTCGAGGCCGCGGGTCCGAGCTGCGCGGGCGAGGCCGGCGTTGCACGCTCGCTGAAGGTGGCCAACGCCACCAGCGCTGCGATCATGACGCTGACGTGGGCAGTCATGCGGGGTCTCCGTGCGGCTCGCCGTTCTCGACGGCGCAATCATGGCGCTCGTGCAAGCGCAGCCAGATCTGCTCGAAGTCCTGGTGGCCCGCGGTCAGCAGCGCGCGCAGCTCGGCCACGTCGTCAGCGAAGGCAGAATCGAGGAGCGCGAAGTGCTCCACCAGCGGCAGCGCGCGCGCGCCTCCCGCGCGCACCGCGAAGCGCACGATGGCCCAACGCACGCACTCGTCGTACTCCGCGTCGAACGCGCGGCGCATCGCCTCCATGGCCTCATCGGGCGCGTCGGTCAGACCGAGCTGGAAGATCACGAGCTCGCGCACGTCGCGATGGGGCTCGCTGGGCAGCAGCTCGACGAGCGCATCGATGCGCGTGCCCGACAGGATGCTGTCGGCGTGCATCGGCGCCTCCAGGGCCACGGCGCGCACGGCCGCGTCGTCGCTGGCGCGCGCGATGACCGCGAGGTCGTCCCAGTAGGCGCCGCTGTCGTCACCGGCGCGCTCGACCTCGACCATGACGGATCCCAGGGCCCGCGCGGCGTGCCACGCCACGCGTCCGCCGCCCTCGGCCGCGGCCACCGACGTCAGCCGCGCGCGACCGGGCGCGTCGAGCCGC
>CAZONM010000357.1:0-6193 GCA_964580865.1 uncultured Myxococcales bacterium
GGCCCCCGTGCCGGGGCAGCCGGGCGACGAGCCATCCGCCGACGAGCGCACCTCGGGGTGCGCCACGGCGCCGGGGACGCCCCTGTCCGTCGTGGTCGCAGTGCTCGCCCTGCTGGTCGCGCGTCGTCGCACCCGACGCGCGGCGTCCACGACCGCGCGGGCGACGCCGGCTGCGCGCGAATAGCGTACCCCGGAGCTCCCGACGCCGAAGGCCCCCTCCCAGCGAAACCATGGGGCTACGGCGCGCCTCCCCCGAGATCGGGGGAGGCCCCAGTGGTCGCCACAGGGGCTCTCCCGATTCGGGGGAGCGGTGCTGCGCCACGGCGCGCCTCTGGGATGGGGCCTCGCCGGAGCTCCGGGGCACGACCTAGCGTGTCCGCGGGGACGAGCCGAAGCGCGAGACCTACTCGCCCTCGCCCTCGCCCTCGCCCTCACCCTCACCCTCACCTTCGCCCTCGCCCTCGCCCTCGGCGGCGTCGTGATCCACGCCGTCGCACATGGCGCCGCCATCGGCGCCCTCGAGCGCGTCCACCGCGCCCTGGCGCAGGTCCTTGCACTTGTCGTCGTCGGTGAGGGGGGCGGCGCGCGACGCGGCCAGGTCCTCGCACGACAGCGCCGACTCGCAGGCGACGACGGCGGACTGCGCGTTGGCCAGGTCCTCGCACTCCTGCTCGGCGTTCTGGCGGAGCGCGTTGTTGGCGCCGTTGCGGGTGGCGGCGCACACGTCGACGTAGTCGTCCTCGAGCGAGAGCCCGAGCTCCTCCTGGCAGTCGTATTCTTTTTGGCAGATGGACTCGGCGTTGCAGCCGGCGATGCACACGGCCGCGAGCAGCGCGCCGGTGGCGGCGAAGGTCATGGAGCGGGTCATGGGGTACCTCCCGGAAGCGGTTGTAGCAGGAGCGCCGGCCGGCGCGCACGACGCCGCCGGCGCGCGGGTCATTCGGCCACGGTGACCTTGGCGGCGGCGAGCTGGGTGTCGCCGCGCAGCACCAGGATCTCCCAGGTGCCGGCCTTCGACGCGGTGGTCTGCTTGTAGTTGCCGTAGCCCGTCCAGCTCTCTTGCAGCGTGAAGTCGCTGGTGGAGCGCACCTCGCCGTTCAGCAGGAACTTGACCTTCAGGTCCTCGTACTTCGCGCCCTTGGGGACGAAGAAGCGGGTGAACGCGATGAGCGGGTCGCCCTTCTTGAGGGTGTCGCCGTGCTTCTCCTCGCACACGCTCTTGCCGTCGGCGCCCTTGCCCATCTTCTTGCAGATGACGAGCTCGATGAGCACGGGGCCCACGTCCTTGCCGCGCAGGTAATAGTCGGTGACCTTCTTGATCTCGTCGGCCGACGGCGCCGCCGGCGGCGGGCCAGCGGGGGCGGCGGGGGCCGCGTCCTGGGCGCGGGCGGCGCCGGCGAGGCCGAGCGCGAGGGCGGCGGCGAGCGCGAGGGCGGTGGCGGGCGTGCACGACGTACGCATGGGATCCTCCGGGCGCGGAACCTACTGCAAGGCCGGCGCGGCGTCGACGCGCACCACGGGCACCAGGTCCTTGCGCTCGTCCCACGACGGGTGGCGGCGATAGAAGAAGTCGAGGCGACGCGCCGGGTCCTTCTGGAGCTCGGGGTCGGCGAGCGCGGCCGCGAACTCGGCGGCCACCTTGGGGTCGCGCAGCGCGCGCTCGGCGACCTCCTCGGCGACGTACCCCTCCATGTACTCCTTCTGCTCGAACGCGGCGTTGAAGGTGCCCCACGAGACCAGCGAGTCGGGCGCCAGCGGCTCGAACAGGTGCACCACCAAGCGGCCGAAGCGCTGCGCCACCGGCACGAACAGCGCGCCCTGCTCGACGGTGCGCCGCTCCTTGGTCCAGGCGCCCTGCACCTTCGCCGTCATGCGGCCCTCGTAGGGCTTGGCGCCGAACGTCACCGCGGTGGCGCGAAACACCTCCACCTCGCGCGCCTCGTCGCGCGCCACGGTGCCGAAGGTGATGCCGTGCGTCTGCAGGAGCGGCCGCACCAGCGCGGCGAAGCCGGCGGGCACCACGTAGCCGGCCTTGGGGGCGCGCGCCGTGAGGGCCGGCTGCACCGACGGCAACAGCGGCACCTTCCACACCTCGGGCGCGCGCTCGTCGTAGATGGTGCGCAGCGCCCCCGACACCGGCGAGGGCACGCGCGTGTAGCGATAGCCCTGGAAGTCGATGACGCGCTTCTCGTCGGTGTTGCTCCACGCGAGCGTCACCTCGCCCGGGCCGCGCGCGGTCTCGGCGTCGAGCGCCAGGCCCGCCGTGCGCCACGCGCTCCCGTGCACGCGCGCCTCCGCCAAGATGCCCACCAGCACGTCGTGGGTGGCGCGCACGCGCGCGCGGTAGTCCTTCCACGAGTGCGTCTCGACCAGCATGCCCATGCGGTTATGCAGCGCCCAGAACGGCTGCGAGAAGCGCGGCGGCGCCACGCCCACGGCGAAGCCCGAGCTCGGGTCGTCGTCGACCTCGAAGGACGGATAGAAGTCGAGGGGCTTGTGGCCCGCAGCCGTGAGCCGCTCCAACAGCGCCCGCTGCAGCATCTTCGCGGGGCCTTGCAGCGGGGGCGGCCCGGCCAGCGCCGGATCGATGAGCACGGCGACGTCGTGCTGGAACTTGGCGCCGTCGGTGACGTGGAGATCGACGTAGAGGACGGGATCCCACTCGAGCAACAGGCCGATCATGGCGCGCATCTCGGGGGCGTCGGCTTTCATGTAGTCGCGGTTGAGGTTGAGGTTCTGCGCCGTGGTGCGCCAGCCGCCCTCCACGGGGCCGCGTTGGTTCGGCCGGTTGTGCTTGCCCCAGCGCTCGTGGCCGTCGACGTTGAACACCGGCACGAACACCAGCGTGACGGCGCCGAGCGCGCCCTTCTCCACCGCACCGTCGAGGAGCTCGCGGGCGAGCAGGAAGCCCGCGTCCTTGCCGTCGATCTCGCCCGCGTGGATGCCGCCCTGCACCACGATGACCGGCCGATTCCGCTCGCGCGCCTGCGCGGGCTCGAGCGCGCCGTCGTCGGAGAGGACCAGCGCCTTCAGGTCGCGGCCCTCGGGGGTCACGCCGAAGGTGAGGCAGCGCGCGCGTCCGGGGTACGCGGCCGGAAACGCGGCGCACAGGCGCGGCACCTCGTCGTAGCGGCCGGTGCGCACGAAGCCGCTCTGTTCGGCGGCGGTGCTGAGCGGGGGAGCGGTGGCGAGCGCGAGCGCGAGCGGCAGCGTGAGCGGCATCGGCCCGACCGGAGCACAGCGCTGCCCGCCCGGGAAGCGGGCCCTGAGGTGGGCCCGGCGGCGCCCGGCTCTCACACGCCCGGCATCGGTCGATTGCCTCGAAATCTGTCAGTCGGCCGTCTCGCGTGCGCGCCACGGCGACGGGCGGCCTAGACTGGGTCGGCTGGGGCGAGAGGCGGACGGGCCATGGCCAAGGAAGGTCGAGACACCCGCGGCAGCAGCAAGGACGGTGTCCGCACCGTCGGCGGCACCCACAGTCGCGTGGAGCTGGCGACCATGCTGTCGAACAGCGTGGGCCAAGAGCGCGCCCTCGAGGCCGTGACCGAGAGGTGCGTGGCGCTCGGCTTGGGCGAGATCCTGACCACCGACGAGGCCCTGCGCGTCCTCGAGGAGCTGGCGCAGCAGCAGGGCGTCATCGGCATCGCCGCCCGCTTCGCCAAGGGGCGCGCCGTGCTCACCTGGCAGAGCTCGAGCGGGGCGTCCTGATCACGAGCGATCGACGCGGATGGCTGCCACCAGCCGCACCAGGTCGCGCGCCACGCGCGGCACCCGCCGCACCAGCGCGATGGGCGGGCTGCGCTGTTCCTCCACCTCGATGGGGATCTCGTGGACGCGCAGGCCCGCGCGCCCCGCGCGGATCACGAGCTCGCTGGCGAACAGGTCCCGATCGACCACGCAGGCGCGCACCACGGGCTCGAGCGGCGCGCGCACGAAGGCCTTGAGGCCGTGCGTGTCGGTGCCGCGGAACCCGGTGCTCAGCCACAGGAGCTTGGTGATGACCTTGGTGGCCACGCGGCGCGTGAGCGGCCGGCGATCGCGAGCGCCGGGCATGGCCTTGCTGCCCACCACGACGTCGCACTCGTCGTGGTCGAGGCGGCGCAGCGCGCGCTTGTGGAAGTCGACGTCGCACAGGTCGATCTCGTCGCACCCGACCACGCGCCCGCGCGCGCTCAGGATGCCGGCCTTGAGCGCCGCCCCGTAGTTCGGCGCGGGCAGCTCGAGCACCGCCAGCTCGGGCAGATCGCGCGCCAGCTCGCGCGCCAGCGGCACCGTCTGGTCGCGGCAGCCGTTGGCGGCCACGATGACCTCGAAGGGGCGCCCGAGCTCGCGCAGCTCGAGCACCAGGCGGCGCAGCTGGTGCTCGAGGATCGCCTCTTCGTTGTACACGGGGATGACCACCGAGAGGTCGGGCTCGCTCGGGGCCTTGGTCGTGCGCCTGCGCTTCGCTGCCACGGTGCCCGGTAGCAGCCCCGCGGGCCTGCGTCACCCCCGGCGCGCCGGTCGAGGCGCGCGTACGGCTACGCGCCGTCGTCGCTGGTCGCGGCGCCGGTGCGCACCAGCGTCAGCACGGCGTCGCCGTAGCGCTCGACGAAGCGGGCGCCCACGCCGTGCACGGCCAAGAGCTGATCGCGCGACGACGGCGCGCACGCGGCGATGCCGAGCAGCGCGCGGTCGGAGCAGATCTGGAACGCCGGCACCTTGCGCCGCTTGGCCTCGTCGAGGCGGAAGCGCTTGAGGCCCTCGACGAGCGCCTTGGGCGCCGCGTCCCAGCTCGGATCGACGCGGGACTTCTTCTTGCGCGCGCCGCTGCCGCGGCCGCTGGGCGCGGCGTCGCGCTCGGGCACGAACACCGACAGCGGGCGCGCGGGGCCGTGGTCGGCCGCGGCGGTCACGCGCGTCCACGCGATGCGCTCGCCGCGCTCGTTGCGGAAGACCTCGTCGGACAGCTGCACGCGCCCGGCGCGCGCCAAGGCGCCCAGCACGTGATCGAAGGTGCGCCGATCGACGCCGCGCCCCTCGAGCGACGCCTGATAGAGCTTGCCCGCCGACAGGCCCCCGCGCGCGCCGCGCGTCAGCGCGTCGAGCACGGCCTCGACCCACTGCTCTTCGTCGTCGGAGAGCGCGCGCGCGCTGCGCACCCGACAGGCGTCGGGCGCGCAGAAGTCGCAGATGCCGCACGCGCCGCGATCGTCGTGATCGCCGAAGTGCGACAACAGCGCCACCTGACGGCAGCCCTTGTCGGCCAAAAAGCGCGCCATGCGCGCGAGCTGCTCTTCCTTGTGGGCGCGCTGGCGCCCGTAGGGCTCCTCCCACGCGTCGCGCCCGCGCGTGACGCGCTGGTCGTGCGACACCACGGCGCCGCCGTGGATCCACAGCTTCTCCAGGCACTTCTCGGTGGCGTCGCCCAGGCGACAGTGACCGCGCAGCTCGTCGAGCTCGCGGGGCGTGTCGTCGAGCGCGTTGAACAGGCGGCGCAGCTGCTTGGGCTCGGGGTAGTCGCGCTCGAGGAAGAACTCGTGCATCTTGCTGTCGACGAAGCTGCCGAGGAGCACCGCGCGCGCGGGGCGCCCGTCGCGGCCCGCGCGGCCCACCTCCTGCGAGTACGCCTCGAGCGACGACGGTAGCGCCAGGTGCACCACGGTGCGCACGTCGGCCTTGTCGATGCCCATGCCGAAGGCCACCGTGGCCACCACCACCTCGAGCGCGCCGGAGGCGAACGCGCCCTGCACGCGCTCGCGCTCCGCCGGCGGCAGGCCCGCGTGGTAGGCGGCCACCGCCAGGCCCTCACCGGAGAATTCATCGGCGATCTCTTCTGCCTCTTTGCGCGTGGGCGCGTACAGGATGGCGGGCCGCGCGTCGGCGTCGGCGATGGCCTTGGCGGCCAGCGCGCGGCGCCGCGCGGGCGGGCAGTCGACCACCTCGAGGGCGAGGTTGTGGCGCCGAAAGCCGTGGATGCAGCGGGCGGGCTCGTGCAGGCGCAGCTGCGTGGCGATGTCGGCCTGCACCACGGGCGTGGCGGTGGCCGTGAGCGCGACCACCGGCACCGCGCTCGCCCCGCGCAAGACCGGCAGGCGCTCGCCCAGCATGCGGTACTCGGGGCGGAAGTCGTGGCCCCAGTGCGAGATGCAGTGCGCCTCGTCGACGGCGATGAGCGCCGGCGTGCGCTTGGCGAGCAGCTCGGGGAAGCCGG